>NZ_NPDR01000001.1:0-356455 GCF_002811765.1 Leptospira saintgironsiae
GGTTACTTCCTGAAAATGGCTTCCAACGCGAAAGCTAATCAGTAATTTCGAACGTTGTGTCTGAAAAAAGCCGGGGTTAACCTCCCGGCTTTTTTTATGCCCAAATCTAAGTGCAGAATATCGATTTTCTAGTTGGTATTTTTCTAATATTCTTCATTCTTTCCGCGTATGAGTTTTTCCCCGAAATTTGCAATCTTAGGTTCCGGAAGTATAGGAACATATATCGGAGCTTATTTGGTAAAAGCAGGGTATCCTGTAGTATTTGTAGGTAGAGAAAGATTAAAACAAGAGATCCAATTATTCGGTTTAGGGATCAGCGACTATAAGGGAAATTCTTTCACCCTTGCCCCAAGCCAAGTACGTTATGTTACCGATATAAAAGAAGCTAAGGACTCGAACGTTTTTTTGATCACAGTCAAAAGTAAGGATACGATAGAAGCAGGAAAATCTATTCGTTCTCTTTTTTCACCTGAAGAATTATCCAAAATTACAGTAGTTAGTTTTCAAAATGGAGTTCGTAACTCAAAAGAGCTAGCTGCCGTATTACCTGAGTTAAACGATCGAAACTTACCAGGCATGGTTCCGTTTAATGTGGTGACAAAAGGAAAAGGGCAATTCCACCAAGGGACAAGCGGAGAACTTGTAATTAAATCTAACGAATTTGGGAACAAAATCCATTCTTGTTTAAGAAAAGCAGGTTTACCTTCTATCGTTCATAAAAACATGGAAGGTGTTCTTTGGGGAAAACTACTTTTCAATTTGAATAATAGTTTAAACGCACTCGCTGGTGTTCCTCTTAGAGAAGAATTATCCCAAAGAACTTACAGAAAAATTTTAGCTTCTATGATCTTAGAAGGTTTAGAAATACTTAAACTTTCCGGGATTCAACCTGCAAGCGCGGGTAAAATGATCCCTTGGCTTGCTCCTATCATTTTGGGTTTGCCTGATATTTTATTTTTCAGAGTGGCCTCTTCTATGGTCAAAATTGATCCGGAAGCAAGATCTTCAATGTGGGAAGACCTACATCATGGGAGAACAACTGAAATTTCTTATTTGAATGGAGAGATTATAAGCTTAGCAGATGAGATCGGTCATAAAGCACCAATCAATCGCAAGATTGCTTCTTTGATTTCAGAAGCGGAAAGCGGTTCCGGCAAATCTCAATACGATGCGGAAACGCTTTCTAAACTTTTAGGAATTGTTTAGGTTTCTTTGTCACCCGGTCCGGAAGTAGTTCAAGGCGTCTTTGCGAACAATCCCACATCTTTTCTAACGTGTTTTAGTTCCCATTCTTGAAGGCTAATACCTTCTTCATTTGCTCTTCTGGCTCTATAAGAATTTAATAATCGATAGGTGATAGGATAACCTAATAACGCCAGTGGAATTCCGAAAGCAAAACCACCTATGAACATTGGAAGTCCCATCTTATCGAATAAGAAAATTGTCCAATGATATAATCCGCTGATCAAATCCATAGATTCTGATTCTTTGGAGATCGCCAATAACGTGTCAAAACTAATCTGCTGAAAAGGGATCCCAAGTAAAAGTAGGACTTGTTTTCCTATCCAATAGAATAGAGAATAAAAAAACGGAAGAGTGACCGGATTCGTAATCCAAATCATAGCAATCGCAATTGGAAGATAAAAACGGATACGGAATAATCGAAGTATTAACCAAGTTCCAAGTCCCAAATACATTTGGACTCCTACAAGAGGAGTCATGGACCAGATCAGACCAATAGTCGTTCCTAAACAAACTTCGTGAATAGGAGCATAAGATTCTTGGAAAGGTAAAATGATTTGTTTATGGATTACGCGCCAGATCGTTCTGAGAAAATTCATTGGGTCCTGTTTTATTTAGAACTGGAAAGTTTGGAATATTGTTCCCAAGATTTTGAGTATTTCTCCATTGCTGGAAATAATTCGAAGGCTTTTTTTGCTGACTCGCTAGCTGCCTTAGGGTTTTTTTCGAAATCGTTTTGTAACTTTGCCAGAAGATAATAGGTTTCCGCTTTAATAATTAGATCTCTGTATTCAGTTCCTAATCCTTTTTTTAGGGATTGGATAGAAGCCACCTTGTCTCGATTCAATAGATACACAAAACCAAGTCCATAGTACGCAGAACCTTCTGGTTTTACTTGGATGGATTTATTATACCAATCCAGTGCCTCTTCTCTTTCATCTTGAGAAAGAGCAAGATTTCCCAGATCAGTAAGTAACATGGAACTGTATTCTTGGTCTTTGGTAGCTTGCGCAATTACTAAGGCTTGTTTATATCTTGTTTCAGCCTTTTCATAATTGAGTTTATGTTTTTCAATTTGAGCAAGCCCTCTTAGGCAATCGATGGAGTTTTTATTTTCCTTTAAACAAAGTTTATATTCCTTTTCTGCAGATGGATCTTCTTTCCGTAAATAATGAATCCATCCTCTCAAATAATGGACTTGGTCCATTTTTCCTGTAATAAGTGCCTTATCTTTCGCCTTCTGAACAGATTCTATTAAGTGACCAGAGTCCAATAGATCTCTGATTTCTAGAATAGAAGGCTCATCCTTCTCCCCTGAACAAGCGGAATAAGAAGCCAATACAAGTGTAACGCTAGCTAAAATAGAATAGTTTCTAGAAAAATGAAAACGGTTCATATCTATGATTCGTATCGGTCTTTTTCATGCTCTTCCGGAGGACCGACATGGCAACATGAATTTCCGGTTTTTAAGGCTATTTGGTAAAATACTTCTTTTTTACAAAAAACGCCTGATTGGACGTATAATTCTTCGATTTTTTTCCTCTAATAATCTTTGAAGTTCCCCGAATTTAGACTTTGGGACGCTTCTTTCGTATTTACGGAATCCAAGCAAAAAGTAGAAGATCATATATTCCAGAGCTGAGTTTGGAAATTATTATTTTCCAAAATTCTCTCGAATACTCTTGTTAGTCGGAGAAAGATTGACGAGAAAAGATAATCCGATGGAGGATGGTCCAACCTTCCTGCTAAATGCACACGGCAAAATATTTATTCTTTTTATTAGGACCAATCGGCTTCCTCATTTTCCTTTTGTCTCTCACTCCATGGCATAAGGAGGAAAATTTACGCGCTTACAAAGGTGTAATCGATCTTAGAGGGATCCAAAGTGCAAGTTCCGGCCCGGTAGATCTGTCCGGAGAGTGGGAATTTTTCTGGAGCCAAGAACCAGGAAAAATTTTAGAATCCTTTCATGGGAACATGACAGTTCCAGGCTCTTGGAATAGAGAAACTGAATTACATCCATCTTATGAAAGATTAGGTTATGCAACCTATAGACTCAAAGTTCTTTTGCCAGATGTTTGGGTGGGGAAGGTTCTCACTCTAGGTTTAGGTACTGTTTGGAGTTCCTACAGTTTGTACTTAGATGGAGAGTTCCAAGGAGAATCTGGAGCCCCATCTACTTCTACCCAGACAAGCGTTGCAAGAGTACAACCCAGATCTTTTTCTTTTGTTCCTAATTCCAGTCAGATAGAAGTTTCAATTTTTGTTACGAACAATTTCGCAAGACAAGGCGGGATCAGTTCTCCTGTTAAGTTAGGTCCTTCCGAAGTAATGTTGTCCACAAGGACTAGGACAATCTTCACAGATATTTTTGCATTCTCCAGTTTAGTGATCATGGGGCTTTACCATATCTCTCTGTATTTGTATTTAAGATCCAGCAAGGCTCCTTTGTATTTTGGATTTATGAGTATGGCGATCGGCATAAGGACACTTGTTACGAATACAAGACTTCTTATGGAATTTTTCCCTTCTATCAACCAGAATGGAATACAGATGATAGAACAAATTTCCATGATGTGCGCTACTGGATTATATCTGTTATTCTTCTATGAAACCTTTACAGTCTATGCATCTAAACTATACATAAGGATTTCCTTAGCAATAATCTCCCTGTTCATCCTAATGACTTTATTCGGCTCCTTGGAATTCAACAGCAGTAAGGTCGCATATTTCCACTTATTTATAGGTGTCACGATCGGCTATGTGATCTATGTGATCTTTGGAATAGACTTTGATAAAGAAAATAACTCTTCTTATATCTTATATGGTTCAGGAATACTATTCTTAGGAGTAGCGATCGACCTATTCTATACTTATATTCTAAAAGTTTCCTCTCATCAGGTTTCACATATTGCACTCGTACTTTTTGTATTCTTGCAGTCTTTGGTGATCGCTTCGGACCGTTCTTCTAAATATAAAGAAGCAAAACTTCTCACAGAAGATTTACAAACCATGAACTTAGAACTTTTCGAAATGAAAGAAAAATTGGTTCAAAAGGTAGAAGATAGGACCAGAACTCTAAATGACACTCTGCAACAGATCAATAGAGAGTTAGAGATCGCTCAGAACGTACAAAGAAAAATCCTAACTCCTCCTGAAAGAGAGATTAAAGGAATTCGTTTCGACTACGTTTACAAACCTTTGGAAAAAGTGGGTGGGGATTTCTTAGATATCTCAGAGATCAACCCTGGCCAAGTAAGAGTATTATTAGCAGATGCAGTAGGACATGGAGTGCAAGCAAGCCTTATGACCATGGCCTTAAAAACTGAATACGAAGAATTAAAAAAGCTCCCCTGCCCTACTCATGTATTAAAAGAATTGAATGGAAGATTTTTAAGAAAGTTTGATACCTTAGAAAGTATCTTTCCTTGTTTTGTAGCAGATATCTATTTAGAAAAAAAAGAAGTTCTATATGCTTCCGCTGGACATCCGGATCAGGTTTTGCTTTCTCCAAGCGGAGATTTCGAATTACTTCATAAAACAGGACCTATATTAGGACTATTCGATGATCTGGAGATCGAATTCTCGACCTATAAGTTTCCTACAGGAAGCCGTTTATTACTTTTCTCTGATGGACTCATAGAGAACAGAAGAAAGGAAAATAGATGGAGCACTGTGGAGACAATCGCTTCCAGAGCAGGCACTCTTTCCAAGGTAAGTCTTCAAAAACTGCTAGAAGAATTAGTAGTAATGGAAGAAAAATCCAGGGGAGACGAGCAAAGATACGATGATATCACTATCATCGCGATCGAATCCAGAGAAACTCCCGAATATCCTGCTTAAATAATTAGGCCTTTTCCTTTTTCAAAAGGGAGAAGGTCCAGACACCGCATAAAAACTCAAATCCACTTGGCAATAAGATCATCGGATGGATCCATCCAAGTAATACAAATATGACCAAGACTATAAATTGAAACGTTCTAGAATGAGTGGTCAATTTTAAGAATGGGTGAACATTCGCCTGTCCCATCCTAAAATAAAAATATCCTAATATGATAAGGGTCAATCCAACTACTCTTACCCAAACGTCACTTGCGCTTAATAAGAATAGACTTAAGAAAAAATTCGGAACAGTGATCAGAAGAAATCCTTCGATCAATAAAAAGATCCCGAAGTATTGTACACTTTTACCTGAGTTTATCATGGGCAATATGCATAACTAATTCAAAAAGAAGAACAATCCATTTTTGAGCTAGAATTATTCGCAGGTATAAAAAAAGCCCCCGAGTTCGGAGGCTTTTTAAAGTTTCAGATAAACGAAAAGATTAGCAGATAACTACTAATTCTCCAGAAGCTTTAACTTCTCCTGATTCATCAGAAGCTTCTACAGCAACTGTAAGAAGTTTCTCTCCGTTTTCTTCTTTCTTACGTTTGATTTTTCCAGAACAAGTTAATTTTTGTCCAGGCTTAGTCATCGCTTTGAAAGTAACTCCGAATTCTTTGATCTGCTTTTGGTCTGCCCAAGAAGTACAAAGTCTTCCGATCTGAGCCATTACGAACATACCATGAGCAATAGTTCCGTCTAATCCAGTCTTACGAGCGAAATCAGGATCGTTATGGATCGGGTTAAAGTCACCACTCGCTCCCGCATAACGCACTAAATGTGCATGCGTAATAGTATCCACTTTTAAAGGAGGGAGTTCTTGTCCTACTTCGTACTTATCGAATTCAATCTTACTCATCTTAATCCTCCTATCACTGTTCCGGTTTACGGATGAAAATAGACATCTCTGCTTCGATCACAGTTTCACCTTTCGCATTACGAATTGTGGTGCGGAAAGTCATAGTATCCATTTTACCAACAGTTACGTTAACACATTCTCCCTGAGAAGAAACTTTACCAGGGTAAAGAGTTTTAACATAATTATATTTTTCTTTTAGATGTAGGATCCTGGAAGTATCAACTCCCATGTTCTCCATATCTTTCCAAATTTTAGGATATCCCCAAAATTGGATCACTGTCGGAAATGTAGGAGGAGCTGGAATGTCCTCGTATCCCGCTTTTTTTGCCGCTTCTAAATCGAAGTATATCGGATTGCTTTCGCCGATCGCTAGACAAAACTCTTTTATCTTTCCTCTTTCTACGTCGAATTCGTAGGAGTCGAGTTTTGTGCCGATCAAGTCTTTTGAAATGCCTTTTTCTGCCATAATCCTTTTCCTTTGGATTGGTTTAAAAACCTTCGAAGGATCGAAGATCGTTTCTATGGCCCTATTTTTTAGACACCGATCTCACAGGTCCATTGAATTTTTAGTAACGAACGTTCTGTTCGCTCAAACAAGCGTTCACTGAATGGTGTTCATCCGGATGATAGTCGCTTCGCTCCTGAAGCCCGCGTTGCGGACTATAAGGGTTGTAAGCGGACCCCTCAAGTAAAATTCTGTCCTTGTTCTTATGATTTCTTTTGGTTCCAAACCTTCTAGGATATTAATCCTGATCCTGCTTTGTTATCTTTTACAGGATTGTAGACAAATTTTTCCAGGATCATTTTCAAAAGAAGAAGAGACCATAATCCCTGTTTGGGATGGACTTCGCTCTTTAAAAAAATCTGGAAGTGTATGCAGAGGAAATTCAGAAGAAGCAATTAAAAAGATCTCTTATCATTATAAAAAAAATCCATCTCGTTATTCAGAACTTCCTCTTAACGAAAAATGGAGGAATACACAACTGACTATTTTAAAAGATAAACAAACTCTACTAAATGAATCCAGAGATAGTTTACTCTTATTCCAAAACGGCGGCTGTGATATTTCCTCAGAGTTTATTATTCCCGGAGCAAAACTTTACGATCTACAAAATGTTGTTTTAGATTTTTCTATA
Organism: Leptospira saintgironsiae; assembly: GCF_002811765.1. Taxonomy (NCBI): domain Bacteria; kingdom Pseudomonadati; phylum Spirochaetota; class Leptospiria; order Leptospirales; family Leptospiraceae; genus Leptospira; species Leptospira saintgironsiae. The sequence goes on from NZ_NPDR01000001.1 coordinate 7,121, forward strand.
ACAGCACTTTCTTCTTTAGGGGAGAATGTTCCAAGCTCTGGGAAATTAATCGTGAAATTAGGAAGTAATATCGTATTTTCCGAAGATGTACAAAGCCAAGGAAGAGAATGGGTCGATCATCAAATTAAGATTCCCGAATCTCTTTCTAAAACTTTGGAAGAAAGTCCTTCTACTACTTGGAATTTTGAATGGGCTCCTAAAAATCAAAACGATCTTTTGTTTGTGGGACAACCTACATTATATGCATCTGTAGCTGATCCAAAACTCTGGGGGCCTCAAGAAAACGTAATATTGATCGTAGTAGATGCACTTAGGCCTGATCGTTTGGGATTTGGTGGTTCTCCTGTTCCTACCAGTCCTTATTTGGATGAACTTGCTTCTGATTCTATCATTTTTGAGAATGCTTTCTCCAACGGGAACTGGACCAAACCAAGTATGATCTCCTTCTTTACTTCTAAGATCGCATCTGAATTGGGTCTTGGAAACGCTTGGTTCTATTCTAGCAATCTTCATAGAAAAATATTCTATTCTAAAAAGCCGGAAACACTTCCAAATCTTCTCAGATCCAAAGGTTATCTCACTGCAAGTCTTATGAATAATGTCTTTCTCCTGGATTATACCGGCGTGGGAGTAGACCTTGGGTTTCACAAATTATTCCAACCGGGAAAAGACAAAGATGATACTGAACTCATACTTGCAGAATCCATAAAGTTCCTGAAAGAAAACAAAAACAGAAGATTTTTCCTTCATATAAATATCAACACTCCTCATTATCCTTATCTGCCTGAAAGGAAGTATATGGATATTCTTGCAAAAAAAACTGATCCAAAAATTTGGAACAGCTACGATCCTTATGTAAGAAAATACATGGCGGAGATCTTGTACACGGACGAGGTTATAGGATTAATTTTAGAAGAAGCTAAAAAGACCGGCGCCTTCGATAAATCCTGGATCGCAGTAGTCGCAGACCATGGAGAATTACAATCCATGGAACATTATTATCATCATCATTTCGTGGCGGAAAATTTACATGCCCACGGAGAAACACATTACGACGAAGAGATCAAGGTCCCTTGGATCATTCATCCCCCTGCATCAAAAAAATCGAATATTGAAAAAAGGATTTTCTCCGAACAAGTTTCTTTACTTTCTCTTTTTCCTACTCTAGCAGGAGCCTTGGGTTTACCTTGTGATCCGAAATCCTGTGATGGAAATGATTACTCCAAGGCAATATATGGAAAAGAAGGTCCGCAATCAGAGGACTTTGTATATACTGAAGGAAGATTTTCAGAGTCAATTCGAACTAAAGAATATAAACTGATACGCAGATATCCAGGTTATGATTTTGTAAGAAGGACCAAAGAGGGAGAACCTCATAAAATGCCTGAGGAATTCTATAACTTGGCCTCAGATCCTGGAGAACTACAAAATCTTTTTGCGAGTAATTCGCCTCTCCTAACAAAAGCAAAACAGGAATTAGATTCTCATAGTTTAAAGAAGAACGTTTTCAAACTCAGATTGCCTGCTTGCGAAAAAGAATGCACTCGCAAGATTGAGATCGGGATCCAGGCGGGAATTTATAAAATACAATCAGATACTCCATTTACAGAGAATAGATTAGAAACAAAGTCTGCTTCTATCACAGTAAAACAAGCACCAGGTAAAGAAAGTATCCTCTCCTTCTATACAGTAGAACCTGTCTTTGGATTTCGTTTATCTATTTCCAAAGATGGAAAACCAGAAGATTATAAATCTGGAAAATGGGGAATTCTATCAGAGGCAAGTTCTAAAATTTATAGAGATTCTCCGGAATCTATAGCTTCTGCAAAACTTCCTTACGAATTCAAAACTTCTAAAATACCATATTTTTATAATGATGCCGGCCTTTCCGGAAATTCAGAATCTTCAGAGCAGGCTGCGTTAGGAAAAGAAGTTCGGAAAGTGTTGGAAAGCTGGGGTTATATTCACGAATAAAACCTGTTTTATATAAGAGCCTTCGGCTCTTGAAGCCCGCAATCAACGGTCCTTGGTGACTTAATTTTTGGAACGGACTATAAAAGTTTCTACGCCCCTTTTTGCCAAAACTCCTTGCTTTTTTTATATCTTTCGTTATGTTATCCGCTTGCTAATCAAAACAGAACTAGGTGAAAAGAATGAAAGTTAGAAATCTTGTATTTTGTCTTATTCTAATATTCGGTTTTATATCCTGCGGGACTAATCCTGTAGAACGTTGCCAAGACAGAAGAAAAATAATGAGAGATGCGGTTTGCCAAGCAGTAGGTGCTCACCAACCAGGAACAGAATCCTATAATAACATTCTTCTTTCCTGCTTAATGGAAAGTAATCATTTTAACGAATGCGAAAGCGAAGGTTACTTTTAATTCCAAACTTTTACAAAGGGCAAAAGCCGAAGACTATTCCAATACGATGGTGATATCCACTCTTCGGTTTTTAGCTCTACCTAATTCTGAGGAATTTTCAGCCACAGGTTGAGACTTTCCATAACCTCTATAAGACATTCTAGTTTCTTCTATTCCATGAAAATCTCTTAACTCCTGCAGAACTGATAACGCTCTGTCTTGGGAAAGTTTAAGATTATATTCTTGGCTGCCTTTATCGTCCGTATGTCCACCGATCCGAATTTCTCTATCAGGATATTTTTTAAGAACATCTGCAATCCTTTCTAAGACCTTTTTGGCCTCCGGCTTCAATTCTGATTTATTATAATCAAAAAGAAGGTTATCTAAAGAAAGTACAACACCCTCATTCGATTTCCTGATCTCTACTGGTGCGCGGTCTGGAACTTCTTCTTCTGGATTTCCTTCCCATTCGGGCCATTCTAATCCGTTCCCTTTTTTACCAGTCGGTCTCTTTTTAGGATGAGCAGTTCCTTCTGGGAAAGGCCCAAGGATCCTTTTGACTTCTTCTGCAATTTTATCCTTATCGTTTTCAGTAACAGAGTTTTGTTTAGAATAAACTCCATGGATCTCGAAAGACATTTCTTGAGCGATCCCATTTGGAAAAACGAATGTATATGCAAGCTGAACATATTTATATTGAGGAACACCTTGCTCCGAATCGAAAAAAACTTTTCCCTTTGCAAAACCATAAATTTTGTAAGGAATATTCTGTGCAACGGGATCAGATTCTTTCATTAAATTATAATTATATTCTATAAGATCTGCGTTCCCTTTTTTACCTGCATATTCCCACTCTCCCTTACCTTGGTAAACATACTTTGCCTGGACTGGGATCTCAATCCTTGCTGTAGGAAATTGAAAACTTTCAGAAGCAGGTTTGGTCCATTCTTCTCCCACACCTACTTCTTTCGCAGAAAAACTAGGTAATGATCTTAGGTTAGGCATACTATATTCAGGAGGAACTGTATATTGGCCCAATTCCGAAATGTTAAATTTACTCTTAAAAGTTTTGTCTTTATAGAATGCAGGATCTAATTCAGGAAATTTAATATAGGTATCGAATATTGCAGAAAAATCGCATCCTTCTTTTTTGCAGCTAGTCGCCTTAAGTAAAATTCGATTTTTATCTTCTCTATTGATGACTCTAAGACCTTGTCTGGCCTTTACTCTATGGTATTCGTTTAATTCCAGATCGTCTCCGGATTTCATTTTCCATCGGAACAGTACTGGGGTTTCGGAAAATATATAAGAGGGAATTAAGAAGAATAATATGAGGAGCCCTCTGAATGCCATACTTATAGTTTCGAAAAATTTCCCGAAAAACTTAGAAAGGAATCTCAAAAAACGGGCCTCTTTCCAGGATATTTAGACTAAAATGACATGAGTTTCTGCTCTTAAAAGTGATTTGAGGGCTTCTATTCTAAACGTAAGAACTTGACAAGTAGGCGATATAAATTCATCCAATTAGTTCGTGGTTCCTCATTTCCATGAGATTGTATTCTTCGGAGTTCTGTTCTGTATGCTTCTTTCTGTGGCATGCCTACTCCGACCGGAGAAAAGTGCCGGTTTAAGGATTTTATCTTTATTATCTTTTTGTGTTTCTATCCAATTCTTATATGTTTATTTTCTTTTGAAGGGGATTTATTTCGAACCTTCGTTTTTAAACCATCTTCATATTCCATTCGCATGGTTTTTAGGACCAGGAATGTATAGTTTATATTCTGTTACGGTTCGAGAGGAGAAGTTCACAGCCTTCGAAAGAAGCTTTTATCTTCCAGGAATACTTCTTCTTATCTTATTTCCTATCTTACATTTAGTTTTACCTCAAATCTTTCTTAGCCATCCTATAGATTATTTCGAAAAGGGATCCACAAGTTGGCCGGATATCCTGCTGTTAGGTGCATATTCTGCAAATTTAGTATTTTATTCTTCTATCGTTTGGCAGACAAGAGCAGCTTTCCAATTGGAAAGACTGAAAAAAGATGCAGGTGCGAGGATACTTCTTTTCGTTATAATCGGAAGCGGAAGTGTAACTTCTATCCTTGTTATTTCTTATTTAATCAGAGATATTAATTTATTATTCATTTCTGTTCTAAGCACTGTCATCTACGCAGTCGCAGGTTATCTGGCGCAAATTTATTCTCCGGAAGTTTTCAGCGAGATGGGACCTTCTATGAGAGACGCGTATCGTAATTCCAGATTAGAAGGTGTGGACACAAACGATCTGGAAAACCGTTTAGAAAGTTTGATGTCAAAAGAAAAAATCTATCTACAAGAAGATCTTTCTCTTTCTATACTATCCAATCAGTTAGATATCAAACCATATCAACTTTCGGAATTTCTGAATCAAAGAAAAGGAACTAACTTTGCAAAGTTTGTAAACGGTTTCAGAGTAGCAGAAGCAGTTCGTATATTACAAAAAGAAGAAGGAGCCAATATTCTCTCGGTCGCGTACAGATCAGGCTTCAATTCAAAGGCGACTTTCAATCTTGCATTCAAATCCATACAAGGTGTTTCCCCCAGAGAGTATCTGCGAAAATCTAAGGTCTCTTAATTGAACGAACGTTTTCTTCTAAATTTGTTTAAATAAAAAATTAAGACCTTTTAATTTGTCCAAGATTCGAATCCAAGACGACCCTCACTGATAACTGTCTTATACTCCATCTTCATAAATTAGCTAAAAGTCAAAGACTGAAAAAGCATATGGAGAATAGTGATGAGAAAAATATACCGAACGTTAGTTATGCGATTTTGCATACTAATGATGATCGTAGGAGGATCTTTTTACTCTTGTAAAAGTGATTCTTCTCAAAATGCGGAAGCTGCTGCCCTCTTAGCTTCCTTAGATCCAAGCCTCGCTCAAACTTCCGGAAACAAAGGTGTTTCCGAGTTAGAAGATTCAAGCGGTCAGATCCAAAATGCATTCGCGCAAGAGAGCGACGGAAGTTTCACTTTCGACAATACCATTAAGGTAACTGCAAACGACGGAGTTGTGTTAGAAGCTAGTCTTTTCACTCCTTCTGCCCCTTCCCCTACCGGAAAATACCCAACAGTAATTTTCGTTAATAGCTGGGCATTGAACAAGTATGAGTATCTGGTTCCTGCTGCTAAGCTTGCTAAAAAGGGATATATTGTTCTCTCTTATAGCACAAGGGGTTTCGGAGCTTCCGGAGGACTCATTGATACTGCTGGTCCAAAAGATAGAGCAGATCTCAGCAAAATTATCGATTGGCTACTTGCAAACACCCAAACCGATTCCGCGAATATCGGTATCTCTGGTATCTCTTACGGTGCTGGAATTTCTTTAGCGGGTGTGAGCACTGAGCCTAGAATTAAAACTGCTGTTGCAATGAGTGGTTGGGGAAATCTCAAACGTTCTCTTTACGGCAACGATACTCCTAGATTGATCTGGGGATTATTGCTTGTTGCTTCTAGTTATATTACCGGAAGACCTGATCCAATCATCGCTCAGAATTTCGGAAAACTTCTACAACATACGGACATCGATTCTGTGACCACATGGGCAGCAGATCGTTCTCCAGAAACTTTTGTAGGACAATTGAATGCTTCTGCAGGTAAGTCAGTAATGATCTCGAATAACTTCGAGGACTTCTTATTTAACCCAAATGCGGTTTTAGATTATTACGCTAAGATCACTGTTCCTAAAAAACTTTTAATGAACGAAGGAATTCATGCTTCCGCAGAAATCGGCGGTATCCTCGGTTTTTCCGGTACAGTTTGGGATAACGCATACGATTGGTTCGATTATTGGTTGAAAGGTGTCAATAACGGAATCATGGACAAACCTCAGGTTACTTTCCAAAAACGTTTTGCGGGACCTAGAGTAACTCTTCCTTCTTGGCCTTCTCCTACTGTTTCCGATAAAACTTTTTATCTGAAGCCTAGAGGTCTTTTCACTAACGGAGAGATCGGTACTAGCCAAAACACTACTGTCACTAACACTGGAATTCTTTCCGGAGCGGATACTGTTGCAAGCACTGGATTTCCTTTACTTGCGGATATTCTTGCTTCTCACGCGGATATTCCTGTAACAACCAATTTAGCTTTAGTAAGCAGAGTGAATGGTATCGTTTACCAATCTTCTAATTTAAGTTCTACAGTGAAAATCAGAGGTAAAATGTTCTGGAACGGAAGAATTTCTTCCAGCCTAGGAAAGGCTAATGTGAACGTTTACTTCTACGATGTAGACAAATATGGCACCGCTACTTTGATCACTCATGGTACCGGGACTATTTTCGATGCTGGATGGTATGAAACAAAAGATATGTCTATCGATCTAAATGCGGTAGCTTACGATGTTCCAGCAGGGAATAAGATCGCGATTGCAATCGATACTTTCGATTCACAATATTCGGTGCCTACTGTGCTGATTTATGGTCTGGATGTGAAACACTCCAAAACCCCACAATCCACTTTAGTAATCCAATCGGAGAATTAATTTCGGATTTCCATTCCCCTTTTTTAACGGCGGGCTTGCCCGCCTTTTTTTATGCCTCTCTTTCCTTTCTCCACTGGATATAATCAGGCAATTCTACTAGTTCTATAAATCCTTCTTCCTCGGGGTCATCAGGAAGCATTCCAATCTCGTAATATCCGATTTCTTTGGTATAAGTATCTTCGCCAAGAAGAGTTTCTAATAATAGGCCAACTGCTTTTTTGAGATGAGGGCTGGATTCTACATTCGGGAAATCCGGGAAACAGATCCGAACTCCGAAACTTTTAGGAAGACTTGTATTCTCTAAAGGTAAAAACCAGATCTCTTCTGAATCTAATTCCAAACCTTCGTGAAATATGACTGTGCCTTTTTCTTGGAATTGGTCTACTGAAAATACATCCCAGCCTGAAATTTCGGGAGCGAGGTCTACAAATCTTTCCGCCGCTGCGTACAGATCCTCGTCTCCTGCTGTGACAACTGTGAATTCGTGAGGACTTTCGTCTCCCCCACCTATCTCGAAAAAAAACTCGGAATTCACTTCCTGGAGTCGATCCATTAGATCATCCAAAAGGCGATCTCTTTCTTTATCTTCCAGGTCGTCTAGTTTAGTATAATACCGGCTGTTTTGGGAAAACCAGGTCCAAAACTTTTCCGCTTTTTCTTCCATTCATCCGCCTCAGTTACGAATCTATCGGGATTTCAAACCAAGAGACTCGATAAAATTATCCGAATGTATGGAAAGAATGTTTAAAGGGAAAGAATTATTTTCCGATTTCCGAATCTATCCAACGCAAATACTTTTGATTCGCCTCTTTGATTTCCCAGGAAACGATACAAGGAACTGTGTAACTATGTAGTTCCGAAATTCTTGCTACGACTTTTTCCGCCTCAGAATCTTTGGTTTTTAACAAAAGAACCGTTTCCTGATTATGCTCCACCCTTCCATGCCATCTATAAATAGATTTCATACCAGGGATTAAATTGGCGCAGGCAACCAGTCTTTCGTTTACTAAAGTTTCCGCGATTTCTAAAGCCTCGGTCTCGTTCTTCGTGGTGACGTAAAAAGTTCGATAGCTCATCCCATAGTGATACTCCCGAAATAGGATTGTTTCAAGATGATTCTTCAGAATTCACAAAACGAAAGTCCTAAAAGTTGAGGTAAAATTCTGGACAAAGTCACCCTCTGAATTAAGAAATTCGCAATGGCTTCCAAAAAATCGCCGAATCTTATCTTTAAAAAATCGTATGACGCATTGGCTTTGAATTCCGCATTTTTCGGTTTTTATGCACACTCAGGTTTCTCTCTCGGACTTAAAGAGATTGGTTTTAAACCGGCGGCAATCGCAGGTTCTAGCTCAGGAGCATTGATTGGTTCCTTAGTCTCCGCAGGAATCCCTCCGGAAGAGATCACAAGGTTTATACTTACTTTGCAAAAAAGTGATTTCTGGGATGGAAACTTTTTCAGTCAGTTCTTAAAACCGTTTAGAAAGGGACTTAAAAATTATTCAGGCATTCTTTCGGGAAAAAAGATCAGAACCTTATTAGAACCTTACTTGGGAAATAAGGATATTTCTGAAATGCCTATCAAGATGGGGATCGCAGTTTCTAATCTTACTAAAGGTATCAGAGAATTAAAGACCGAAGGTAATATCGTGGATATGATCATGGCCTCCATGACCTTCCCCATTCTATTCGAAATTCCAAACCTAAAAGGAGAGGAATTTTTAGATGGTGGTGTAGCAGATGCAGAACCGATCAAAGAATTTATCTTGGATCCAAGTATCAAAAGGATTGTGATTCATGATATAGAGAACCGCAAACCTGTTTCTGAAAAAATATTAATGAGAGCTTTTGATTCTTGTGTAAGCGTGATCGCAAGTGAAACCAGAGATCTTAAAGAACTATTGGCTAAAAAATACGGCAAAAAAATTATCAGAGTGGTGACCAATACTCCTTATCTTCATCCAAACAAAATGGAAAACGGAAGATTAGCTTTGGAGTTAGGAAGAAGGTCCGCTCATTTTATGAAATCCCAAATATTGGGAGCCTAAATGCAAAAGCCGCCCGACAAAATCGGACGGCCCGGAGAAATGATCTAGAGAATAATCGAAGTTCGGAAATCAACGTTTCCGTTCTTATATTATTTCTTTGCGTCTTTTTTAGGATCAGCTTTTGGAGCTTCTTTCTTTGCTTCTTCTTTTTTAGGAGCTTCTTTCTTTTCTTCCGCGCTTAGAGCAAAAGCTGCTACAAGAGACAAAGTGGTGATTGCTAATACTAGTTTTTTCATTTGGAATTCTTCCTTTTCCTTAATTCCACCTTCCGTTTTTGCTTCCGGTGTGCAAAAGACCATACCAGAGGCGCGTCTGTTTTACAAGCAAAAATTATGTTATAACAGATAAAATTTCCGCAATTACACACGGTTCGCCAAAAGGCAGAGAAGGGCCTAATCGGGAAAAAATAGCTGACAATGAGGGGATGATATTATGAATAAGAAACAGGAGTCTTTGGACTCCTATCGTCGCTTCACTCTTATATCCGGTGGGGCTTAAACCTTGCCGGATCCTTTTTTGAAGAGCGACTAATATATAGTTCTTCTTGCTGTATTGAAATAAAGAGGGCCTCCTTTGCGGGAGGCCCTTTGTCGCTGCACTCTTATATCCAGTGCTGACGTCAATAAACCCTTACGGGATTATTTTTTTGCTTCTTTCTTAGCGTCAGCTTTTGGAGCTTCTTTCTTTGCTTCCTCTTTTTTAGGAGCCTCTTTTTTCTCTTCTGCGCTTAGTGCGAAAGCTGCAACGAGGGAAAGAGTGGTAAGCGCTAATACTAGTTTTTTCATGGATTTTATCCTTTTAGTTTTTTGGACCCGGAAAAACTCCCAGGTCCGAGGTAAAAGATAATCCGAAAAAATTCAGACCGCCCACAATCAAAATTCAAAAGTTTATATAAAATTTCGCTAATTTAACCTTCTTCTTTTTTTATAAAACATATATAAAAGGAGAATTTGAAACCTCCAACCTGGAACTAAATTAAAACCCATTTGGGTCTTAGAGGAAGAGAGTCTTTCCCTAAGTAAACCTTCGTTGGAAATTTATTTCCAAAAATAGGGTTCAAAACCAATGCCCTCTTCTCGGCATTTAAACGATTTCCGGATTCTTCTCGTCTCTTCTAATCCAATCGTACGTTCTTGACTCGGTACCCTTCCGCTTAGAACCTGTTCCCAGGGTTCATACATCGCGTCTCCCGCTGATTACCCTCATTCCAATTAAGGTTATAGTTATAATGGATTTCGCTCTTTCAGACGATCAAAAAGCGCTCAGAGGTCTTGCCAGAGATTTTGCAAAAAATGAGATCCGCCCAAAAGCGGAACATCATGATAAAACGGGAGAATACCCTCTTCAGATCTTGAAAAAGGCCTGGGAAATCGGCTTAATGAATATCCATATTCCGGAAAAATATAACGGAGCCGGAATGCACGAATTGGATGATGTTATCATCGGAGAAGAATTATTCTGGGGTTGTTCTGCGATGGCGACTGCTATCCTTGCAAACAACTTGGCATTAGCACCGGTTTTGATCGGAGCAAGTGACGAAGTCCTAAAAAAATGGGTTCAGCCTATGACTGAACAATTCCAACTCTGCGCTTATGCAGTTACTGAACCTGGTGCAGGTTCTGACGTTGCAGGTATCCGCACTACTGCAAGAAAAGTTGGAGATGAATATATCATCAACGGTTCCAAAATGTGGATCACTAACGCAGGTTATGCGGATTGGTTTTTCGTTCTTACTAAAACTGATCCTGCAGCGGGTCACAAAGGTATCACAGGATTTATAATTAGTTCCAAAACTCCTGGTGTGGTCGTTGGCAAAAAAGAATTGAACATGGGACAAAAATGTTCCGACACCAGAGGAATCACTTTCGAAGAAGTGAAAGTTCACAAAAGCCAAATGATCGGTAAAGAAGGCGATGGATTTAAGATCGCAATGGGAGCCTTCGATCATACTCGTCCGGGTGTTGCGATCGGAGCGGTTGGCGTTGCAAGAGCTGCCATGGAACATGCATTAGAATATGCTAAAACTAGAACTGCATTCGGCAAACCTATTGTAGAAAACCAAGCAATCTCTTTTATGATCGCTGAGATGGCGAGAGATATAGAAGCAGGAAGACTTCTTTGCCACCAAGCAGCTTGGTTAATCGACAACGGTTTCAGAAATACATACCAAGCTTCTATCGCTAAAGCATTCTGCGCGGATGCATGTATGAGAATTACTACTGACGCAGTTCAAGTATTAGGTGGTTACGGTTTTAACTCTGAATACCCAGTAGAAAAACTGATGAGAGACGCTAAAATTTTCCAAATTTATGAAGGAACTTCTCAAATCCAACGATTGATCATCTCTCGTTACCTAACAGAAGGTAAAGGGATAGAAGGACCGAACCTCTGAAGGAATTTTCCTTAACATACGAAGAATTCCTGGAGAAAACAAAATCCGGGAATCTGATCCCTGTTTTCAAACAAGTCTTCTTGGATTTGGAAACCCCGGTGTCTCTTTTTGCAAAATGGGGAGGCACCGAGGCCAAACATTCTTTTCTTCTAGAATCAGTAGAAGGTGGAGAGAATGTTGGTAGGAATTCCTTCTTAGGAAAAGATCCTTATAGATTGCTCTATGGTAAGAACGGTCTATTCTATGTTTCTAAAAGAAAAGAACCTGAAACTGAGATAATCACTTATGATCCGTTATTCCTATTAGAATATTCTATGGGAGACGACAAATACGTTCCGGATCATAGACTTCCTTCTTTCCAAGGAGGGGCAGTAGGCTTTCTCTCCTTTGGCGCTGTCCGTTATTATGAAAATATTCCGGATACTAAACCGGAAGATGAACCGGCTCCGGACGCATACTTCGCGTTATACGACGAGGTTCTTGTAGTAGATCATGTGGATCGTCTTTTAAGGATCGTTGTAAATGCTCGTCTTTCAGAATACGAAGATCCTAAAGCTTGTTACGAAGCTACATTAGAAAGAATTGATGCAATCGAAAAAGAGATCAGAGAAGGAGAACTTCCTGGTTGGGTCAAACATCCGTTAGAGTCTAAAGAGAAATTAGAATACACTCCTAATATTCCTGACGAAGATTATAAAAAAGCAGTTCAGAAGGCTAAGGAATATATTTACGCAGGAGATATATTCCAAGTAGTTCCTTCTAGAAAGTTGGAATTCCGACCAGGTGTTCCTCCTTTCCAAGTATATCGCGGATTAAGAACAGTAAATCCAAGTCCTTATATGTATTTCCTCAAGCTGGATGATATTTCCTTGGTGGGATCTTCTCCTGAGATTATGGTAAAATGTAAGGACAGAAAAACTTATTTAAGACCGATCGCAGGAACAAGACCAAGAGGAGCAAATCCGGAAGCGGATAGACTTTTGGAAGAAAATCTTTTGGCGGATCCCAAAGAGATCGCAGAACATATCATGCTAGTTGACCTAGGAAGAAATGACTTAGGTAGAGTTTGCGAAGCTGGAAGCGTTCGTGTAGAAGATTTTAAAATTATAGAAAAATATTCTCACGTTATGCATATCGTAAGCCAATGTTCCGGCATCTTGGAAGAAGAAAAATCGGTTTACGATCTTCTCCGCGCCACTCTCCCTGCAGGAACGGTTTCTGGTGCACCTAAGATCAGAGCTATGGAAATCATAGACGAATTAGAAAGGACCCGAAGAGGAATTTATTCAGGAGCCTTAGGTTATATTTCCTACCAAGGAGATACTGACATGGCGATCGTGATCCGCACTATCTCTTTTTACGGAGAGAAGGCATTCGTCCAAGCAGGCGGTGGAGTGGTTTATGATTCTTCCCCTGAAGGCGAATTAGAAGAGACCAAAAACAAAATGGCTGCATTACTCCGAGCTGTTGACTTCGCAAGAAACGGATTGAAAGGAGAATGGAATAGATGATCCTTCTCGTAGACAATTACGATTCTTTTACATACAATCTGTATCAGTATTTTTCACAGATAGGCAATAAGGTAGAAGTTTTCCGCAATGATAAGATAGATCTGAGCGAGATCAAAAGATTAGCTCCGAAAGGTATTATCTTAAGTCCTGGTCCAGGACGCCCTGAAGATTCAGGAGTTTGTATTGATATTTTAAAAGAACTGGCGGGACAACTACCGATCTTAGGTGTATGTTTAGGTCACCAAGCCATTGGTCTTGTCCATGGCGGAAAGATCGTAAACGCTCCGAATATCATGCACGGTAAAGTAAGCTTAATAGAGCATGATGGTAAAGATATTTATAAGTCCTTACCTTCTCCATTTTTAGCTACCAGATATCATTCTCTTGTGATCCAACCAGAAAGTCTTCCTGATGTATTAGAAGTTTCTTCTAAAACGGAAGATGGAATTATCATGGGAGTGCGTCATAAAACAAAACCGCATTTATATGGAGTTCAATTCCATCCAGAGTCTATCATGACTCAAAACGGATTGGAACTGGTGAGAAACTTTTCTCGAATCGTGTCAGAAGCATAAAACAAATGAAAATTTTCTTCCGCTTAATGAGTTATTCAGTACGTTATAAGTACAGATTTTCATTAGGTATTGCGTTCGCTCTTCTAACCGCAGTCTTGAATGCAGTTTCCTTAACTTCTATCATTCCTCTTTTCGATACCATGGCTGCGGATCCAAACACTCGCTTCCAATTCGAATTCACGGAAGCAGAACAAGAGATCATCGCTAAAGAAGAATCTAACTTAGAGATCCGATTAAACCCGGTAGAAAGAGCTAAGAAAGTCCTTATCGATGTTAAAAGATGGTCTAACGGACGCACTAAATATATGGAACCTAAGGAAGTGGTTTGGGCGGTTTGCCTTTTAATCCTTCCTCTATATGGACTTAAACTGATCACATATCTTGCTTCTGTGTATTGTCTTGCTACCGCAGGCTATTGGGCCGTGCGGGATATACGACAGGAATTATTCGAGAAGAACCAAATGCTCCCTCTTACTTTTTTCTTTAAGGAAAAAACGGGACTTTTGATGAGTAGGATCATCAACGATGTAGAAGTTGTGGCAGCGGTAATCTCTTCTAATTTTAGAGATGCTACGATTAACTTTTTCTATGTGATCACTCACCTTCTAGTATTACTTTATTTGAATACGGAACTTCTTCTTATCGCATGCGGAACTGTTCCTTTGATCATTTTACCAGTGACATTATTCACTAAAAAGATCACAAGATCCACAGAAAGATTCCAAGAAAAACTCGCAGACTTGAACGCGAACCTACAAGAGATGATTTCTGGAATTAAAGTGATCCGTGTTTTTAATACTGAAAAATACGAAAAAGAAAAATTCCAGAAGATCAATCAAAACGTTTATCGTAGGAATTTTAAAGGACAGTATTATCTTCAGATCGCGCCTAGCTTGGTAGAATTAACTTCTTCTTTAGTTGCTCTTGGATTTTTTGCTTTAGGTGCAAGATACATTCTCGCAGGAAATATCGGCTCTCCATTCACCGTTGGACAGTTCATGGTATTCCTTCTGACTCTTCTTTTTCTTCTCCGCCCATTAACACAACTATCACAGATGGTAGGAAAAATTTCCCAAGCGATCATTGCTGGAAGAAGGATTTTCGAGATCATAGATCTAGAAACAGAAGATCATAGCGAAGATGAAAAAGTAAAAGTGGAAAGAGTCACAAACTCTATCCAATTCAAAGGAATTAACTTTGCTTATCCTGGAACAAACGCAGAAGTTCTAAAAGACATCAATTTGAATGTGAAAGTAGGAGAAACAATCGCAATCGTTGGAGCAAGTGGCTGTGGTAAATCCACATTGATGGACTTAATTCCTAGATTCTTTGATCCAAGTGTTGGATCGATTGAGTTTGATGGGCAGAATATCAAAGATCTTTCACTTGCTGATCTTCGTAATAAGATAGGGATCGTAACCCAGGATATTTTTCTATTTCACGGAAAAGTCGCTGATAATATCGCTTACGGAAAACCAGGAGCGAGTAGAAAAGATGTAATCAGAGCCGCAAGGCTTGCTCACGCTCATGACTTCATTAAACAAATGGACAATGGATACGATAGTATCTTAGGAGTGAGAGGTTTAAATCTTTCCGGTGGCCAAAGACAAAGGCTTGTGATCGCAAGAGCATTATTAAGAGATCCTGAAATTATGATCTTAGATGAAGCAACATCTGCATTAGATGCTGAGTCAGAAAGACTGGTAAGCGACGCATTCCGCAGGTTATTCGCAAACCGTACTACATTTGTGATCGCACATAGACTTTCCACGATCAAAGACATTCCACGTATACTAGTAATGGACAACGGAAGAATTGTAGAAGAAGGAAGTCATACTTCTCTAATGGAACAAAATGGTCTTTATCGAAAACTAACAGACAACCAATACGCTGGAGTGGGGATGTTACCTTGAAACCATTAGTTCTTGTAGTGGACGACAATGATCGTTATGCTAATAATCTAAAAACTTATCTCCAAGAAAATGGATGCGAAGTTCTTCGTGCAATAGATGCATCGC
Organism: Leptospira saintgironsiae; assembly: GCF_002811765.1. NCBI lineage: Bacteria > Pseudomonadati > Spirochaetota > Leptospiria > Leptospirales > Leptospiraceae > Leptospira > Leptospira saintgironsiae. Next base: position 22,544 of record NZ_NPDR01000001.1, read on the forward strand.
AAGGTTGGGATCTTTATCTCGCGAATAAACATAAACTAAAAGCTATCATCACTGATATCACAATGGAAACCCAAACCTCAGGTCTTTGGATGATCCGTAAGATCTACCAAGACGGATTCGATGGAATTAAGGTGATTGCCACTACCGGATTCGATGTTTCAGGAGTAATGGCAATCAGCAAATATTTCCTGCCTTGGTTTGCAGGTGTAGAATATATGGTACCCAAGGTTCCTCTAAAAAAAGGAGAAGTTATACTTCTTCCTACAAGTGGAGTCTTCACAGATTTTTTAAGCAGACTGAAAGTTTAAAGCCAAAGATTATACATTCTATTTTTATTATGTTCGGAAATTGAAATGGTTTCCGGCTGTCCATTTCTTACAATAAAAGCCTGGCCGTCTGATTCCAGATCCCAAAGTTTCCCCTGCAAAAATACATTGATCCCGTTCTTAAATCCGGATCTAACAGCTCTCGTTTCCAATGCATATTTTTTCCAGGCCTGCCCTTCCGTGATCCTTCCAATATCCTTTAGATCTACGTCAGAGGGATTTTTTGCTCCATTATATCCTGCCCAAGACTGATCCCAAACTGAAGTCTCTCCTCGATTGATATAAGAAGGAACAGCAATAAAATCCGCACCGGATTCTTTTAAATTCGAGTAAGATTCAGGATACCAAGAATCAGCACAGACCAAAACCCCCAATTTTCCTGCAGGAGTATCTATGACAGTTCCAGGTTTTGAATTGGAATCTAAGAATGGTTTCTCCTCTTCTGTTAAAAACTTTTTACGAATCGGCTCGCCTAAAACAGAACCATCCTTTCCAAATACAAAGCTTGCATTAAATAAAGAAGAAGAACCTAAAACAATTTTTCCATTTTGAATAGAAGGAGAAGGTAATACAATAGAGCCAGCCAAGATCGTAATTTGGTATTTTTTCGCAAGAGCAGAGAAGGTACTCGCATAGATTTCCTTCATCTCTTCTGCTTTGATCTTAAATATAGCCGCCTGAACCTTATCATCTTCTTTAGAGGTAAGAAGATGATATAAGAATGAAAAAGGATTTCGAAGAATGAAGTAACTCATTCCAGATTGCAGGTCTGGAGAAGTATATAAAGATGATTTTTCGCCTGAAACAACCAGCCAAGTGCCATAATATTCCGGAAAAACGAAAATTGCCTTATCAGTTATCCATCCAAGCTGTTTTGCATTTTTAAGATAAGATTCAGTCTTCTGTAAGAACCTAGTATGGCTTGAATAATCACCAGGAATCATAAAAGGTTCTACTCCTATCAAGTTTCCTCTGCCAGAATCCTTTCCATAAGAGTAAGAACTGGTCCGAAGAACCTCCTCTTCAGGAGAATTTCCTAAAAAAGAATAAGCCCAAATCAAATATGCACAAACTAATAATAGAATACTGTAAAACGAATATCTCTTCATGCGACCTCTTCTCTTTATACCAAAAATACTTTATATTTTATTAATATATTGTAAACAAACGTTCATTCATTTAAACATTTCAAACACTAAGATGAATAATCGTAAGCAATAATCAAACACAATTAACGAACGATTGTTAACTAACTTATTTAACTAACAAATGTTCATCAGCATAATAATTATACATTCATATTATAAAATAGGAAAATAGATATGTATAGCATTTGTTACATCTTATAGAACAGCGTTCGCACATTACGATTTTGATTTTATTAAGCGTAAAAAATTTTTTTCTTGAAATCAAAACGTAAACTCTTCCATTTCAAATGAAATCTTTATAAATGAAAAAAATAAAAATGGAAGGGTCAGTAAATGAAAACGAATTATTCAAGCGGAGCTTTGTCTTCTGAACAAGTATCAACTATCTTTAAAAACCTTTCCGCCCAATCTGCTAAAACATTCGTAACCTTTGGTGGGCAAGGGATAGATCCTATTCCTGAGTTACGTTCTTTCTATGAAGAGGGCCATTCCTATTCTGAATTTTGGGAAACTGTCTTTTCTTCCATCGAAGAAGAATGTAAAGCGATCCATAAAGACAGACTGATAGGAGCATTACCTTTAGGTTTTCATTTAAAGGATTGGTTGGATCAACCAGAACTAACTCCAGACCATTCTATCTTAAAGAATTGTTCTTATAGTATTCCTCTTATCTTTTTAGCCCAGGCTTCTGCTTTATACAGAGTTCTCCAAGATGAATCTAATTGGGAGGCTCTTTTTAACGAAACTTCTGGTATATTCGGTCATTCCCAAGGGGTTTACGCAGGATTCTTATTATCTTCTTCTCCTGATAAAACTACATTCTTAACAAATTTATCTCTTATACTTAGAAATCTAATTAGTTTAGGAATTCGAGTCCAAGAAGAATTTCCAATTTTAGAATTGGACGTTTCTGCTAAAAGGCTTTTGAAACCGGATGAGATTGTTTCTCCTATGGCAGCCTTAAAATCAGAAAACGATTCCTTATTAACGGAAGAATTAGAAAAATTTAATTTAACCAGAAGTTCCGAAGACACAGTATATTTAGGTCTGAAGAATGGACCAAAGGCTCGAGTAGTCTGCGGATCGCCAGAATCTTTATTAGAATTCAGAAGTTTCCTTACAAATAATAGTTTCCCTAACTTGGAATCTTGGACATTCCTAAAAATTTCTGCTCCATTTCATAGCCCTCTCTTAAGAAGAGTTCCTGTACTTTTAGAAGAAGATGTCAAAAGAATTGGATTCAATCCGAAACAATCTGATCTAAAAATTCCTTTATACGACACAAGAGACGGAAGGGATCTCAGAACTGAATCAGATATTGCACTTGCATTATCCAGAATGGCAGTTGCAGAAATATTAGATTGGGAAATCTGCTTAGGAAGTTTAGAAAAGGAAGAAAGCAAAGTTTTACTGATCTCTTTCGGACCAGGAGTAGACGCAGAAAAATTATGCTCTCCTATCTTAAGAGGAAAATCCTATATAGTTCGAAATTTAAGCAAATCAGAATCGTATAGATCATTTACCAAAGAGACTAGTTTAGAATTTCCTAAATCATGGAAAGAATTCCAACCGGAAACTGTTGAGCTCCCGAATGGAAAAGTTTTCTTAAAAAACAATTATTCTGTTTGGACAGGAAGAGCTCCGATCTTCGGAGGAGGTATGACTCCTTCTACCGTTGAACCTGAAATAGTTATCTCCGCTGCAAAAGAAGGATATTTAGTAGAATGGGCAGGTGGCGGACAAGTAACCGAAGAATTATTCAGAAAAAGAATGGATGTGTTTCGAAAGGAATTACCTCCAGGAGTTGGCATAGTAATCAACCTTTTATACTTAGATGCTTATTTATGGAATCTACAAGTTCCATTAGTTAAAAAGCTCAAAAGTGAAGGAGCACCGATCGAAGGAGTTACCATCTCTGCCGGTATTCCAGAAGCTGAAGAAGCAATTCGAATATTAAAAGATTTCGAAGCTCATGGGATCTGGCTAAATTCTTTCAAACCCGGAACCCAAAAACAGATCCGACAAGTGATCTCTATTTCAAAACAAATACCGGATTCAAAAATTCTAATGCAGATAGAAGGCGGAGCTGCAGGAGGCCATCATAGCTGGGAAGACCTCGAAGAACTAGTCCGCTCTACTTATAGTGAGATCAGAGATTGTAAAAATATCATCTTAGCAGTCGGAGGGGGAATTGCGGAACCTCAAGATTCAAAATCTTGGTTATTCGGAACCTGGGCTGGAAAAAATCCAATGCCAGTAGATGCAGTCTTCTTAGGCACAAGACTCATGGCCGCAAAAGAATGTGCTACATCAGAAAAAATTAAACAAGCTTTGGTTGATATCTCAGGATCTGAAAATTGGAAAACAACCCAAGAAGGAAAAAACGCAGGAGGAGTAATCTCGGGAAGATCAGGACTCGGCGCTGATATTTATTACGCAGAAAATACGTGGACTCAACTTTCCTCGCTAGCAGAAGAATTAACAAAGGGAAAAGAAACAGAAGAAGCTAAAAAGGCTGTTATATCCAAAAAGAACGAATTAGTTTCTCTAATCAATTCTACTTCTAAACCTTACTTTGGTGTTTTAGAAGAGATGAGTTATACTCAAATTCTTTCTAGATACTTAGAACTAACTTGTCCCGGACAAAGATTAATTTCCCCAGAAGGAAATTGGCCGGATCATCCCTTTATAGATAAAAGTTTCAGAAGCAGATTTATAGAATTAGCGCAAAGATTCGAAGCCCGCATCTCAGAACTATCAGATCAAAATTCTATATTAGAAAAAATAGGTTCGGACTTTGATCCAAATGTTTTTCTAAACGAATGGAAGAATAGGTATAAAAACGCAGATTCAATTCTAATCTTACCGGAAGATATAATCTTCTTCTTTGATGTTTGTAGAAGACCAGGTAAGCCAGTAAATTTCATCCCAGTCATTGATGAAGACTTGGTAAAATGGATCCGTTCCGATTCTCTTTGGTATTCTCACTGCGTAGGTATCGAGCCAGATTCTTGTGCTTGGATCCCAGGACCAAAAGCTATCAAAGGAATTCATAAAGCAAACGAACCAGTCTCGTCTATCTTTCAAAATTTTCTTCAAATTAATTTAGATAATTCTAAATCTAAAAAAATTCATTGGGAAGATCTATTCGATTCGGATTCTCAAGGTAAAAAAATACTGAATTTTTTCCAAGAAGAGCAAATTAGAAATAATTCGGTCTCTATATTCGAAAATATTGATATAAATTCAAATGATTGGATTATCTGTTTAGCAGAATTAGGAAAAGGATTCCTAAATGCTCTATTAAAATCTCCCAAAATCGGACAAACCTCATCTGATCTCAAACTATTCTTTGAACCAAGAGTTGGGAGAAAATTTACTTGGGAAACAAGTAACTCAGAAGAATTGCTACTGCTCCAAATCTTAGAAGAAAACAAACTAAAAGTAGAGTTAAAACTTTCGGAAAAAGATTCTGCTGAATTAAAACTATTCTTCTACGATCCTAAAGATGGAGCCGCTATTCCTTTCCAAAGAAAGTTTTACTCAAGCAAAACCTCAGGAACATTTATAGAGGAAGATCTTTCATTTAGAGAAAAATCCGGCTTAGATCTATATTTGAGAACATGGGGATTGGATCAAAAAATTGATCTGAATTCTTCTAAAAATATTTCTCAAGAATTAGAATCCGAGATTGTAATCGATAAGGAATCTATTTTAAATTTCAGGAAAGCAATCGGAGAATTAAGAAGAACAGATCTAAAATCAGATCCAAATCCTCCTCTCGGAATGAGTACCGCTTTTGCTTGGAAAGTATTACTCTCTCCACTATTTACATTAGAAAATAAGAATTTATTTAGACTTTTACATTTCTCCCAAAATTTCCAATGGGAAAAAGAAACAAATGATTTGGTCCCGGGAGATAAACTAAGATCTAAAGCAAGACTTGCTAAAGTTCGCAAATTAGGCTCAGGACAAGAAATCCAAATCTTGGGAGAAATTTCAAAAGAAGGAAAGAAGGTCTGCTCTTTCCAAACTGGGTTTTTGATCCGAGATGTGAATTCCAAATTTGAAGAATTCGATTCTTTACCTTTTGAAAAAACTATTCTTATCAAATCGGAAGCGGAATCCAATCTTATAAATTCTATCCCTTGGATTTACAAAAAAGAAGATCAAGAAACCAACTCAGTTGGATATAAATTAAAATTCACTTCTACGAATCGCCTTGTTCTGTCTTTGAGCTCAAACCAGGAACTTCATGCAATCGAAGGTAAGATAGAAAAAGTTTCAGGTTTTCATCTAGAAGAATGGGGAAAATTCAAATTAGAAGAAAAAACCACTGTTGGAATTCCAACATCTTTTGATCGATTCTTCTTAAATCTTACAGAAGCAGATCAAGAAATTCCGCTTACAAAATCCTACAAGATCATATCCGAAACCTTTTATGCACCTTCTGATATGAGTGAATATTCTGCGGCTTCCGGAGATACAAATCCGATCCATACAGATATTGATTTTGCAAAATATGCAGGCTGGAAGGATAGGATCGTTCACGGACTCTGGACTTCTTCCAGAGTAATTAAACAAATCGTAATGGATACATGCGAAGGCGATCCATCTAGATTATCTTCTTTCGAAGAGATATTCGAAGCTCCCGTATATTTAGGAGAAGAATTACTTTTAGAGGCAATCCATGTCTCTCAAAAGAAGGGATCTCAAATTCTTTCGGTCAGTTTAGAGAATAGAAATGGAGAAAGAAAATTAAGCGCGAAAGCAATTGTTTCTCCTAAAAAGACGGGCTATGTATTCACAGGCCAAGGTTCTCAATCCCAAGGAATGGGAATGAAACTCAGAGATGAGTTTCCAGAAGCCAGAAATGTTTGGCAAAGAGCAGAGAACACTACAAAAGATGAATTAGGCTTCTCTCTTTTAAAAATTGTACAAGATAATCCAACCACATTGAAAGTTGGGAAAAAAGTTTGGAATCATCCAAAGGGTGTTCTTCATCTCACTCAATTTACTCAAGTTGCTTTGGTCACTAAGTCTATGGCAGACTGGGAGATCTTAAAAGAAAGAGGGTTTCTAAATCAAGAAGCTCCGTTTGCAGGACATTCCTTAGGAGAATTCTCCGCTCTATCTGCCAGAGGATTTTTAGGATTAGAGAATGTGATCCGAATCGTGTATGGAAGAGGACTAACAATGCAAAGTCTCGTTCCAAGGGACAAAGAAGGAAGAAGCCCTTTTGGAATGAGCGTTGTATTAGGAAATCGTCATGTAGGCTTGGACGAAGAAACTATCCTGAAAGTTGTTGCGCAAATCAAAGAAGAAACAGGTCTTCCTTTGGAAGTGGTCAACTTAAACATCCGAGATAAACAATATTCTGTGACGGGTGATCTTAAGGCTCTCACTGAAATGGAAAATCGTTTTAAAGAGATCGTAAGAGGCAAAAAAACTACAATTCGTCTGGAAGGAATCGATGTACCGTTCCATTCTAGAGTATTAGTAAACGGAGTTGCAGAATTCAGAAAAACTTTAGAGGCGAATGTTCCTCAAATATCAGGTTTCGAAGAATTGGATGGAAAATATATCCCAAACCTGGTAGCAAAACCATTCTCCATTGATAAGGAATTCATAAAATATGTTGGAGAAGTTTCAGGAAGCCCGATCCTTGAAAAAATCTTAAAAGAAAACCAGAAACTTTCTAATAAAGAACTCAGAAGGATTCTGTTGATTGAGTTACTTGCTTACCAATTTGCAATGCCAGTGCAATGGATCAAGACCCAGGATCAATTCTTCCAAGATCTGAAAGTCCGAAGATTGATCGACCTTGGAGCCAGAGGAGATCTTGCAGGTATGGCAAGGCAGACTCTGAGAGAAGTTTCGGATCCTTCTTCTTTTGAAATCTTACATATAGAAGAAAATCGGAATATAGTTTTTTCAGAATTAGAAGATTGTGATACGGCTGAATTTTCAAAACTCAGAGAAATTCCAGAACCTATAACAATAGAATCTCCAATTGCAAAAGCGGAAATTAGAACCGCTCCAGCGCAAATTCAGGATATTGTCCAAGAATCTCAACAATTCGGCGGAGAAGAAGCATCCGTAAATCTCACTAAAAAAGATGCATTATTCGTATTACTTTCTTTGAAAGCAGGAATTCGACCGGAAGAAATTTCAGAAGATGAAAACATAGATACTCTTTTCGGAGGAAATTCTTCCAAAAGAAATCAGGTAATGGCAGATCTAGGAACCGAATTCAAAACCACAAGTTTAGATGGAGCTCATGAAAAATCTTTAAAAGATCTGATAAAATCTTTAGAAGAACAATCTGGATACACTCAACCAGGTCCTTATCTCAGAACTTCATTCGAAGAAACTTTGAAGAAATTTTTTCCGCCTGATTTTGGTAGAACTGAAGTATTCAAATATTTAAAAGAGGAAAGAGGATTAAGCACTTCTGGAATTTTCGCCGTTAGCATTTTTCTTCCTTTATATGTAAGAGAAGGAGAATCATTACGAAAAGGAACATTGAGTTCCATCGCATTAAACTCTAGGATTGGAAATTCTAAAGATGCATCCAAATGGTTGGATAAAGCTGTAGATATATTTGCTCAGTCCAAAGGGATAAGGATTGGAAAACTTTCCGCAAACAATTCAAGATCAGGCGGAGGTGCGAAAGTAGATGCAGCTGCCCTGGAAGAATTAGAAAGAAAGTATTTTGGAGCAGAAGGAATTTTTGGAAAAGCAATCAAGAATTTCCAATCAAGACTTTTAGGAGAAGATCCATTTTCAGAATTCTTAATAAAGGATCTAAATGTTCTACAAGAAGCTAGGCAAAAAATCCAAGCAGAGTCCGCACCTTCTTCTATATTTGAAGAAAAGAAAATTGTTCGTTTTTCGAATTCGGAACAATGGGCAAAGAAAAAACTTCTTCAAGGTTTAACTAAACTAAGAACTGGAACCTCAAATAATTTCAGTCCAGAAGAAGAACGATATTTTGCGAATCATGCAAGTCCTCTATTATCTCAGGTCCTAAAATACTGGGACCAAATTCTGGAGAATGACAAGATCCAATTTCCGGAAGAAAAGAAAAATTTAGAAACTAAAAGAGAATATTTAAGATCACTTTCTTCTAAATGGGATCAAAATAGAAACCCTATCTTTTTCACGGAAAACTCTGTATTACGTCCTAAACTAGAGATTTCTGAAGAAGGTAACTTAAACTTTAAGGAAGTAGAATATTCTACTAAACTAAAGGATTTTTTCCAAAACAAAATTTCAATCGGAACGAGTAAGGATCAAGGCGCGAGCTGGAAAGAAAATCAGCAGGAAACTGAGTCTATTCTAAACTCAATTTTACGTTCTTCAAGCGAAGGAATTTCCTTTTCAGGTCTTAAAGTTTTAGTTACAGGCGGTGGACCAAACTCGATCGCATTAGAGACTGTATTCGTTCTGCTCGCTGGCGGCGCGGATATTATTCTAACCACTACTTCTTATTCTTCCGAGAAAGTTAAGTTTTACAAAAAAATATTCCAAAAGTACGGAGCAAAAGGTGCTTCTCTCTCTTTAGTTCCATTCTCTCAAGGATCTTTCGACGACATACGTTCTCTATCAGAATGGTTGGTCCAAAAAGATTGGGAGCCGGATGTTTTAATTCCATTCGGCGCGGTTGGAGAAGAGAATACAGGATCACAATTGGATGATTCTTCTTTAACATCTTTGAGAGTCATGCTGCTCGGTGTGGAAAAACTGATAGGCACTCTAGGAAGAGTAAAAAACACACCTACGGAAACTTCTCCGCTTCATGTGATCTTACCTCTTTCACCGAACCATGGAATCTTTGGAAGAGATGGAATGTATGCGGAAACTAAATTGGGCCTTGAGACTTTGTTCCGCAAAAAATTCTCAGAAGAAGATGATTGGGGAAAACATACAAGGATCCACGGTTGTGTGATCGGTTGGGTAAGAGGAACAGGCCTCATGGAAGCCAACGATCTTGTAGCTCAAGCGTTGGAAGAAAAATCTGGAGTGCTTACATTCTCCAGAAGAGAGATGGGACTTCTTTTAGGAAATTTAATCCACACCTATGTGTTCCATTCTTCTGAACAAATTACTAAGGCAAACTTCACAGGCGGTTTGGATTCTCAAACTGATCTTGGAAAAACTTTAGGAAAGATACGTGCAGACATTCTTTCAGAAGCAAAGATCAAAAAGGAAACCTTCTCACTTAAGAGCAAGGTCCTATTAGAAAAACAGGAAACTCGCTCAAGAGAATTTTTACCTAAAGAAGTATATAAATATCCTTCTATCCCTTCTCAAGCTAAATTAAACGAAATAGGACACTTAAAAGAATTAGATTTATCTAAAACGATTTGTGTTGTTGGTTTTTCAGAGATCGGACCTGCGGGTAGTTCCATGACCAGATGGGAATTGGAAAAATCGGGAACACTTTCTTTAGAAGCTGCACTCGAACTGGCTTGGATGATGGGTTTCATCAAATACCAAGCTGCAGACAAGGGAAGAAGTTGGACTGATTCCGAAACTGGAGAAGCAGTCGCTGAATGGGAAATAAAATCTAAATATGAAGAAAAGATCTTAACCCATACTGGAATTCGAATTATAGATAAAGAGTCAGTAGGTTTCGATCCTTCTTCATTATTCTCGTTTGTAGATGTAGTTTTGGAAGAAGACTTCTTCATTCCTGTTTCTAACTCAAAAGAAGCAGAAGAATTTAAGAAAGCAGAACCAGAAGCTACAGAAATCTATCACGATTCCGAAAAAGACAAATGGTTCGTAAGAAGGAAAAAAGGAAGTACAATCAAAGCAAGAAAAGCTTCCGACTTCAATAGAAAAGTTGCAGGACAAATCCCGAAAGGATGGGATCCCGCAAAATACGGACTTACAAAAGATCTAACCGCTCAAGTAGATCCGATCACAGTATATAATCTTTATTGCACATGCGAAGCATTCCTACGCTCCGGAATGGAGCCAATGGAATTGTATAGATTTCTACATCCTGGACTCGTAGGTTCGACAGTTGGCTCTGGTATGGGGGGAATGGGAAAACTCAAAAGAATGTTCCATGACTTCTTACTCGGAAAAGAAAGACAGCATGACGCGTTACAAGAATCACTAATTAATGTTACGACGGCTTGGGCCCTTACCTCTTATGTAGGTGGTTATGGTCCTGTCCAAACTCCAGTCGCTGCTTGTGCCACTGCAGGAATATCTTTAGAGATGGCTGCAAGTTTGATCAAAGAAGGTAAAGCAGGCTTTATGTTAGCCGGCGCATTTGACGATTTCGCGATGGAAAGTTTAGTAGGATTCGGAGACATGCAAGCCACCGCAAGCAGTGTGGAAATGTTGGAACAAGGCATCGACCCGAAAGGAATGTGCCGTCCGAACGATATCAGAAGAGGTGGATTCGTAGAAGCACAAGGAGGAGGAGTCGTTCTACTCGCAAGAGCAGACTTAGCTTTAGAAGCAGGACTTCCTATTTATGGAATCTTGGCTTATGCAGGTTCCAAAACAGACGGTATCCAAGCTTCCATTCCTGCACCAGGACTCGGACTCTTATCCTTAGGAGCAGAATCTGAAAAAGAAAAATCTCCTTTAAGAAACGCGTTATCCTCTTTTGGACTTACTGCTGATGATATAGGAGTCGCTTACAAACACGATACTTCTACAAAAGCAAATGATAAGAATGAAAACAAACTTTTGTATAATTTATTATCTAAGTTAGGTAGAAGTCCAGGAAATCTATTGCCTGTAGTTTCTCAAAAATCTCTTACAGGACATTCCAAAGGCGGAGCCGCTGCATGGCAAACAATTGGGATATTACAAACTTTGGAAGAAGGTATCGTAACCGGAAATCGAAACCTGGAAGAAGTAGATCCGGACATGAACGATTATGAGTTCATTACATTTACGGATGAAAGTATTCCATTCGGAAAACATAATATTAAGGCCGGAATGTTAACCACATTAGGCTTCGGACACGTAGGTGCACTTTGTCTTTTCGTTCATTCGGATTATTTCTTAGCAGCACTTACTCCAGAACAAAGGGAAACCTATCTGAAATTGAGAAGAAAAAGAGAGATCACCAACCGAAACAGATATCATGAGATAAGAATGGGTATAGGAAAACCTATGTATGAAAGACATACTAAGTCTTATTTCCAAGAAGAAGAAATCGGTATTCTTTTAGATGCAAACTATAGATCCAAACAGGGAGAGAAAAAATGAAATTAGAATCACAAACTCTTCCTAACTTTGAATCTGTTACCAGTCCTTATGCTTCAGTTGGAGTAGATCTTACTTTTATTCCAGAGTTCAAAGAAAGTTTGCAGGATAAGGCAACCTTCTTCTTTAAAATTACTTTTACGGATTGGGAAAGAAAGAAGGGGCAAACAAAACCCGAAAACCAAAGAGCAAGTTTTTTTGCAGGAAGATACGCAGCAAAAGAAGCGCTGATCAAGGCCTTAGATGGGTATCGTTTGTTCCAAAAACCCGATCTATCTGTAAACTATTCTGAAATCGAAATACGTAATGATGATTATGGCCGTCCGTATTTTCGTTTTTATGGAAACTTTGAAACCTATCTAAACAATTTAAAACCGAATTCTATCCGGTTGAGCATCAGTCATACGGGGGATTACGCATTTTCCGAAGTCCTCCTGATATTTTAGGAGAAAGCGAATGATACCAACAAGAAAACCAGAGCCAGATTCATTTACCCAAGGAATATTAAGTATTCCTGAAATAGATTCAGTTATAAAAGAATTAAAAGTCCTAAATCCGAGACGCTCCGAAAAGAAAGAAATTTTACCGGAAAGAAAAGGTATCCTTAAAAAAGTACTGATCGCAAACAGAGGAGAGATAGCAAAAAGATTTTTTTTAGCCTTAAGAGAAGAAGGTATTCGTTCTGTTGCTGTAGTAACAGACCCGGACCGAGAACAATCCTGGTATGAATCCGCAGATGAGATCATATATATAGGAAGTTCAGATAAATATACAAACTCGCAAACGATCATAGCTGCGGCTTTACTATCTGATGCAAATGCAGTTTATCCCGGATATGGATTTTTGTCAGAAGATTTCAAATTTGTAGAATCTTTAGAGGAAGCTTCTCTAATATATAAAAAGAATATAATATTTATGGGCCCCAAAGCTTCAGTGATGAGGAAAGTAGGGAACAAACTGGATGCTAGAAAATTAGCATTAGAGAATGGTATCCCTCTCTTATTAGGAAGCGGGCCAATCACTGGCGGAGAAGAGATAGCAATCCAAGAAGCAGAAAGGATCGGCTATCCCATCATGATCAAATTGGACAGTGGCGGTGGCGGAAAAGGAATGGTCATCGTAAGAAATTCCAAAGAACTAGTTCCCGCAATTGAAAGTGCAGTTCGGATCGGTCTCCAATCTTATGGAAACGGAACCTTCTTCTTTGAAAAATATGTAGAGAGACCTGCTCACTTTGAAGTACAAATTTTCAACTCCACCGCAGTCGGAATTCGAAAATGTGCAGTACAAAGAAGGAATCAAAAAGTCGTAGAAGAAAGCGGAGAAACTTTTTTAGACGATAGAACATTATTACAATTATTATCTTCGGCTGAAAAGATCGCTCATATCTCAGGTTACTCCGAAGGATGCGCCGCTGGAACTGTGGAATTCCTACTAGATTGTGAAACAGGCAATTTCGGATTTTTAGAAATGAATACCAGATTGCAGGTAGAATATCCTGTGACTGATCAATCTCTCGGGATAGATCTAGCAAAATGGCAAATTCTATTTTTTGACGGAAGAGAACAAGAGATACCTTACGACTCAGTAATCAGAAGAAGATTCTCAGATAGAAATCATTCTATCCAATGCAGAATATATGCAGAAGATCCTTTTCAAAATTATTCACCTTCTCCAGGAAAAATAAAAGATATAGAGCTGCCTACATTCAACGGAGTACGTTGTGATTTCGGATTCAGAAAAGGTGATAGAGTATTAGGCGATTACGATCCTATGATCGGAAAATTAATCACTACAGGAACCACAAGAGAAGAGGCGCTCCTGAGAATGGAAAGAGCGCTTTCTGATCTATATATCCGCGGTATCACTACAAATATTGAACAATTAATTAAACTGGTCAGACATGATCTATTTCGTTCAGGAGAATATGATAATTTAATTTTATCTAATAATGAAGAACTTACAAAAGCGGAGAAGGAATCAGAAGAAGAAGGTGCAATCATCTGCTCTCTTGCCGAATCTGTTTTTATAACAGAAATCAATCTTAAAAGATCTTTCAGAGATCGAGATCTTCCTAAACTACTTCATTCACAAGAATCTGAATATTCCCTTTACGAATTTGAATTAAAATCGGAAACAAAAACTTATAAGACACGTTTATTCAGAACTTCTATTTCAAGTTATAGAATTTTACTAAATGGAAAAGACTTCGGAACCATCGGAGTTTCTCTAAGCGGAGAATTAGGAGAAGAATTTTTAATAGACTTTGAAGGTAGAACAATCCCGGTACGAGTGGATCGTAGACCTTCATTCCATTTAGTAAGATTTCCAGACAAACAAGGAAAACTCAGATATTTAAGATTCTCTATTATTTCCAAAGACAAAAAGAATAATACATCCAACGAAGGAATATTACGTTCTCCTTTCCAAGGAACATTCGTAAAGATCTGCAATAACCCGCTAACGAATGAAACATGGAAAGAAGGAGAAATTATCGAAGAAGGAGATCCTATCTTAGTTATTTCCGCAATGAAAATGGAAACTGTGCTTACTGCACCCGTAGGCGGAAAACTTGGCTATCTATTAGAACACGGAGATAGGAACAAATTAGTCAGAGGAATGACTGCTTCCGGGATGGTTCTTGGAAAAGGACTGAGCGAAGGAGAAATACTCGCCAAAATAGAAACAGAACAGAAATCCGAGACAAAGAAAGAATTAGAAAATCATAATTCTTCCGGAGAATCTATCTGGGAAATCTGGCCTTCTATCGAAACAGATACTGAACTAAAACTTCCATCAATCCAAAAAACTTCAGGCTCAGATCTAAGGATTTTATTAAAGTCCTGGATATTAGGGACTTTCAGAGAACAAGACGCAGCAGAAAAAATAGATTCTATACTTTCTAATTTCGAATTTGCAAAACTTTCAGATTCTGAAAATCGACTTTGGGGAAATTTCTATATAGAACTTTTGAAATTCCATGTACTCGTAAGAAGAATATTTTCCTCCGATCCTGGTACAAAATTCTCTCATTATGGAGAAATACAAAGAGCACTTTCAGAATGGGATACAGAAGGATATAATCCACCAAAGACTACAAAAAAACTTTTATCAAATGCATTTCATTATTATGGAATAAAACCTTGGAATCCTCTTAGAAGGACTAAGAGCCAAAAAGATGCATTTATATTTTTAGTAAAAGCCTATGCGAATCTGAGAGAAGGAAAAGAGCTTACCGCAAAACTTTTGGAAATACTTTCCATTTACGCTCCACCTACTCCTTCTATTGATCTTGCATTAAACGGGATCTTGTATCTGGAAGAAAGAGAGAAGGAAAGCTCACTCGAAAAAACAGTCAGAAGAATATTAAACTCGAGAGGAAATCGTCCTCAAAAGTTTAAAGGAGGAGACGCGACCATTTCCAGAAAACATGTATTCGACTATGTACGTTTTCTGAAATCACCTTGGTCCTCCGTCTCCGAAGAAAGATCCGAAATCTTAGAAGAAAAATTCAAAAGATCATTTTCTGAAAACTTACCATTGATCCCAGAAAACTTTGATGAATCCCTCACATCTCAAATAAGAAAAAAACTGGAGTATTGGCAAACCCAAGGAAGTATCAAAAGATTATTCTCCCCTACTCCAGGACATTTTTTATATTTTCTGGAGACCGGAAAAGAAAAACAATATATACTCTTCTCCACTTTAAGTGCAAAACCTGGAACACAAACTTCTAGATTTGATCTGGAAACTACTGCAAAAATAGGAGCATGTATTTTACAAGGCTCTCAAATATTCAAAAAATTAGATATTTTTAGATTAGAAGTTCTTGTTTCCGGGTTTAAAGTAAAATTCGATCCGGGATCTAACGAAGAAGATATATTCAATTATAATAATATAATGGAATCAGCAGGTTCTGTTCTTCGTTTCTTTTTACATGGATTGTATAGCCAATTCACAATGGATTTCCTTCCGGAAAACACTGAAAAGACAGTTACACTTTCCTTCTTCTTTAAAGATGGAAAGCTTAGAATGGATATTGCTCATCCTAATGATCCAAGATTCCCTTATTGTATAGGAACAGATCCAAAGGACCTGACAGTTTTCCAAAAAGGAAAATGGCCCTTGGAATGCTGGGTCTCTGAGGTATTTGATGCGGATTCCACTCAGGAAATCACAATTCCTAGTATAGACGGACTTCTTAGAAAAAATCCTAAAACAGGCAAAGAAGAGATCTATTCTCCAGGTGCGAAAATATTCGAAGGAAAGATTGGCGGAAAACCTGCATTATGTTTTTTTAAAGATTCCAGAGTTGCAGGTGGAGCCACAGGAGATTTAGAAGGAAGAAAATATATAGCGGCAGCGTACTATGCTTATAGAAAAGATCTTCCTTTATATATTTGGAACGATGGAGCCGGAGCTAATATCAAAGAAGGAATGGTTTCTTTGAACAGAGCTGCAGAAGGATTTTTCATGAATTCACTTTTAGGAGCGGGCACCAAGGCATCAGAATTTAGAGCAGCAATTGAATCACATTCAGATCCAATCTTAAAGGAAGTATGTTCCGAAACTGAAAAAAAATACGGATCAGAATTCAGAAAATATAACTCTGAAGATAAACCCAATCTATGTTTCACTGTCGCAGTCGGAACGGGCTCATCAACTGGTTTGGATGTGTATGGCTCTTCCCAAGCATCTTTACAAGTTCTCTTAAATGAAGACGAATCTTATAGAGTTCTTACAGGATCTTCTGTGATTGAATCAGTGACAGGTGAGAAGTTCACCAATTACGAGATTGGTGGCGCTAAAATTATGGGGCAAGCTACTGGTACTGTGGATTTTGTTGCTAATGATAAGATCCAGCTCATTTGGATCATCAGAAGAATTCAGGACTCTTTATTGGGATGTAAACTTCCTCCAAAAGAAAAAAGCCAAAGAGCCATATCAGAAAATTGGAATGTTTTAGATGAAAACGACCTGATTCATCATTCCGAAAGTGGATTCTTTTTACCAATAAAAGAAAATTATTCAGGTTCAGGATCCTTAGTTTCCGGATTTATTCGATTGGGACAAACATCTGTGCTTTCCATGGGACCAAGAACCAACGACGGATTTCATTCTCTTCCATGCATTATCAAAGCAAAAGAATCTGTTCGGATCGCAGAGAAAACAAGCGCAAGTTTACTTTTAGTTTATGGAAGTAAATGGTTCAGAAGTTCCCATTTGGATGATTATGATTCTCTTAGACCAAGAAGAGACTTTCAAAAATCATTACAAAATTTCAAAGGGGCTTGTTTACATTTTGTTAAAAATCCTGAAGGACTTAGAGTCTCAGAACTCACTTCGAGTGCAGATGTATGGTTACTCTTAGAACCCAATGAAAAAAGTAAAACGTCCGCTCATAAAGAATTTTCGAATAAAAAAAGGTGGGCAACATTCACTTCTAAAAACGAATCAGAAGCTTACGAGATAATCAAAAAATTCTTCCATTTACTAAATCATAGAAAAGTTGAAAACTCTCCAACTAGCAAAACTGAGATCAAACTTCCGAAAGAAATTACAGTTTCCTATGATATGAAGGAAGAGATTGTTCATAAAATTTTGGATGAGAATACTTTCTTAGAATTTGGAGAATGGGACCCAGGTTCTAGTTTGATCACAGGACTCGGAAGAATACAAGGAAGAACAATTGCGATAATCGCAGACCAACCTAAAGGAGGAGGCTCTCCTGACGCACCAGGCACTGAAAAATTCAGAGTATTCACTGAGTTTGCAAATAAACACTCCATACCTTTATTAATGATTTCTGATGCTCCAGGTTTTGTTCCAGGAACAAAACAAGAAAGAGCAAGGATACAACAAATCGGCGGTGAATCCTTGGATGTAAACGTTCTTTCAGAGATTCCAGTAGTTTCTATCATCTTAAGACAGAATTATGGTGGAAGACAGATCCATGCATTCAGCGGATTCTTAAGACCTGGAATTGCTTACTATTCTTTAGCAGAAGCCACTCTTGCAGTGATGGGAGGCAACTCTGCATTTGATCTATTCCAAGGAGCAAAAGTTTCAGCCCTCAGAAAAGAAGGGAACATTCAAGAAATTGAATCTATCCAAAAAGAATTTTTTGAATCCTTCACTAAAAAATCCAGAGCAGATTTTGATGCAAAGAATACTGGAGTTTTAGATGGAACGTTCGGATCTGTTTCCGAATTAAGAGAAGTTTTAAAAACAGGTTTAGAAGAAGCAGACCTGAAACTTTCTCATTGGAGAAAAAATAAGAACAAATATTCCGAAGGTGAAGTATATCTCAGTACTTCTAACTCAGGAGAAGATTGGAAAGATCTAATCTTACCTTAGTTTGAAAGATCCGTTTGTAGGAATTCCTACAAACGGATCCAACCGTAAACTTCGAAATTAATCTAAAACATATGGTGCAGGGCAAGAGAGTTCTTATCTTTTGCGGATCGCAATCATCGCAATATCATCAGAAAGATTAGAAAATCCTGTAGCACTTAGATCTTGCTGAGTATGAGATTCCACATCCGTAACGATCGTCTTGATCAATTCTTCCGGACGCTTTTCTCCGTTTGCATGCAAAAGTTTCGCAAGCCTTTCTCTAGTATACATTTCCGAGTTAGGACTTCTAGCTTCGTCCAAACCGTCCGTATATTCAAAGAAAATATCTCCTGAGTCCAAAGTTAATACTCTTCTCTCAATCGTAGTTTCGAAGAAAGAATTTTCATCCATACCGATAGGTAAACCTCCAGCTGGAAGTTCTTTGATCTTTCCATCGGAAGCATCGAAGAATAAAGGTTTAACGTGACCCGCGGAAATATATTCCAATCTGGAAGTATTCGAATCGAAGATCGCCAAGAAGAACGTGATAAAAATATGATCTGGAGTATCCTGATACTGATAAGCATTCGCCTCGAGTAAGATCTTTTTCAGATCTCTTTCACCTTTTCGAAGAATTGCTTGGATCTGAGCTCTAAAAAGAGCCATCACAATCGCGGGGCCAACACCATGGTTGGAAACATCGCCGATACAGATCGCGATCTTTCCTCCGCCTAATTCAATAAAATCGTAATAGTCCCCGCCCACTCCTGTCATAGCCTTATAGAATGCACCAAATTCAACATAGTCATTCAAACTAGAAGGTAGTTTTTCGGGAAGAAGTCGTTTCTGGATCTCTTCTGCTGCCAGAAGTTCTCCTTTCATTTCTTCTCTTTCCTTTAAACCGTGAACCATGTCGTTCAATGATTCACTTAATATACCGATCTCGTCATAGCCTGCAGGAGGAAATTCAACATTCAAGTTACCATCTCCAATCGATTCAGCGTTTTTACTAATAATTCGGATCCTACGGACCACAAACCAAGCCAAACCATAAGCCAAAAGGATCGCTATTGTCCCAATGATCCCAGTATACCGGATCATCTCTTCCCTGTTGGACTTCATTTGACGAACACCTTCGGTCCTATCTATTAGAATAATATTATATCCTAATAAGTCTTTGCGGAGAAGGTCATAAACAAGTCCTTTGCCTTCCTCTTCGCCCGGAGCCACAAGAGGGGTAGAATCTAAGGCCCACATTACTTCTTCAGCCTCACTTCTGCTTCGGACCAGAATTCCGGAATCCCAAGCGATTCCCCTCGGAGTTTTAGGAAGTTCAGTTTCAGAATTTCCAGAAAGTATCCATTCTCTCAAAAGTTTCCATTTAATCTTAACGGACTTTCTTTCGTTTTCGTCTTTATAATATCTTCTGATGCCGGCAGGTCCTGTTTTGAAAGGAATAAATGTGAAATCTTCTAACGCAGCTTCTCTCAAACCGAAAAATGCGTCTTCTGCCTTACGCTCGTAGGAATTCCCCCAATCACCCTTAGTAGATTCCAAGCGAATTAAAGAATCTTTATATTCTTCTTCCTGAGACTCTAATACTCGGATCTTCTCTTGGATCTCTTCTGGAGAAACTTTATTCTCTCCTTCTTTAGGAGGAAATTTCAGCAACTTCTCCCATTCTAAAATTTCCTTGGAAGTACTTGCGATCTTATCTTTTAGAGATTTATGATCATCATCCCATTTTTTTTCATTCTTCTCGAAAACGGAACCGTAAGGTTGTAGTTGCTCTAACTTAGTGTCTCGTTTTTTGAGCATCTGTCTATAAGCCAAAGCCAGATTTTTGAATTCTTTATCAGAAGAAGGTTTAGCTTTTCCGTCTTTGCGGAGCTCCGACATTCTGGCCTTCAGTCTCTGAGATATCTCAGCGATTTCCGTAGAAATTTTTCTATCTTCTTCTAGATACTTTGCCCAATCCTTAGGATTTTCCGCGATCTCTTCTGCCATAGATCTGGATCTTTCTGCAGTGCTTGGATTTCTAAAAACAGGACGATACACTACTTCGTATTGTCTTCCACCTACTTCATAACTTTCAGGTTCAGATTTATTTTGAATAACTTCCAAAACATCCGTATCTCCAAAAAGGCCTTTACGACTTTCTGTAAAATCAGACTGAACAAGCAATTTTTTTCCGGTCTCTGAACTTTGAGAGAATAACAAACCTGTATCTAAGGTTTCCTTTCCTACTCTATCATAAGCTAAGATTCTAATTTTATCCGGGAGAAGTCCTAAAGAAGAAATTCTATCTTTAAAGGAACCTCTGAAAAAATTCTGAAGAGCCTTTGTTAAAGCAGTTTCCCCTGATGCAGCCTTCTTTTCTCCATCTGGGATCGCTTTCTCAGCAAGTTTTCTCTCCTTCTCCAATTTATCTTTATCCGACAGATACGTTTTTTTCTTTTTAGGATCTAAGTCCGCTTTTGCTAATTCTGTATCTAAAAACTTAACTTCTTCCGTGATCTCTTCTATTCTGGTCTTAGAAGTTTCTGCACTGATCCTGGCAAGTGCTGTTCTTTCCGCAATCGCTCGGATCCTTTCGTAAACAGGAGCGTCAATCGGTGCTCCATTCTCTTTTCTTAATTCGTTACGGACTTTCGATTCAAACTCTTGGATTTCTTTTTCGGAAAGGTATCTTGTAAAATAAGTATCTACAGATTTATAAACATTCCCTCTTTTAACGTTCAGACCAATGGATTGACCGAATGCCTTTAATGCACCGAAAAGCCCACCTTCCTTCTGGACAACTGTCCTTTTGAACTTACTGAGCTGTTTTTTCTTCTCTTTTACCCTGACCTTGAATTCTTCGATCAGGATCATACTTCTGCTCAGGTTTTCTAGATCCAAAACGACAGAGTTCACATATTCCAAAGGTGCCTTTAACTCTGACTCAAGCTTCTCTTCCAAAGCCTTTGTCTGTTGGGAATAATGGATTATAGAAGTAAAACCTAATATAGAGATGACCAATGCGGCCGTGAAAAAGGAAAGTTTTGCCCGAATACCTGGCAGAACCGCTCTAAGGATTTTGTTTTTAATCATCTTGTTATCTCGTATGGATCAAAGTGAGTTTATTGCGCGGAGGATTTTTGAGGCGTTGGTAACGTACGACCATTATCTTTTTAATGGAACGTAATCCGAAACCTCCATCAGCACCGCTATCGTATAATTCCTTCCAGGTTTCGCTTTTTTCTTTAGTAGGATCGAAAGGGACGCCTTGGTCCAGGATAGAAAACTTCCAGCTTCCCTTATTCTTTTTCATTCTTAATTCAATCTTAGATGAGTCAGGCTCCGTAAATCCATGCTCTATTACGTTAGTCATAGCTTCATCTAGGCAGAATACAATCCGGCCCTTGACTATATCAGAACAGTCTTCTCCTAAAAATTCGCGGACCACTCCTCGAATTTTAGAAAGTTCGTCCAGATCGACGGAGTAATATAGGATTTTTTCCGGAGAGAAATCCATGAGAGGATTTAAACTCCGCCTAACGCATCATTCAAAGAAGGAAATACTCTCACCTTTTTGGTGAAGTACATGAGTTCCATCGTATCCTTTACTTCTTTTTTAAGGCTGCAGAATACGATCTCGCCAGATTTTTCCTTCAAAAATTTTTGGATGGAGTTTAGAACACCGATCCCAGCAGAAGCAATGTAAGTAAGAGCGGAACAATCACAAATAATTGTTTTGATCCCGTTCCCTACTGCAGCTTCTAATTTAATTTTCAGATCCGGAGCAGTTTTAGCATCAATCTCGCCTGCGACTGTGAGGATCAATTTGCTTCCGTCCACTTTTTCGTTAAATGTAAGGTTCGCCATTTACACACCCTTCCTTAATTCTTTCATTAAATCCTTTGCTTGGATGATTCCATATAATTTTCTTTCTAAAGAGTCTATTTCGTAGTAATACTTTGTATTCGGATCTCCTTCGAAAATGTGAGCATATTTCCGAATACCTTGGATCGCTTTTTTAGCGTTCCCTTCTAATATACCCTTTGTTATAGAAAAGTAAAGTTCGATTGCAAGAGAATCTCTCAAAGTTTCTTTAAATCCAGCTTCACGTTTTCCTAATGCGTCCAAAAGATTCTCAACTTCTTGCTCGCTGTAAGTCTCCGAATCGCTATAATTAATTATATATCTGGAAAGTAATTTTTTGCAACGGACCAGATTATTAACCTTTGCAGCCGAAAGGATCTGTTGATACAAAGTGTGAACTTCCGTATCCAAATATACTTTCTGCCTGGTCCCATCCAATTTAACCGGCTCAAAGGCGGATTTTAATTCTTCTTTGGAAAAGTTCTTAATGGAATCTTCGAAAAGTTTTTCGTTATTGCTGCTTGTTACTTTCTCGAATTCTTTTAAAGGTTTTTCTAATACAGCAACGAACTCCAAAGCTTCCGGAGAAACAGCGATACTCCCTGTTTCTTGTATCCTCTCCAAAAAGAAAATACAAGAGTCACCTAAAGCAGAAAGACTTTCTATAATTGCCTGAGAGATCAAACGTTTGCATTGATGAGGAATAGTATGCAGATATGATGGATTATTAGAATCCTCTTGGATCTTATCTATCATCTTGCTTGCAGCAAGTGCAGAATGGGATTTTTCTTTTTCCCAACCCGCATAGATAAACGGATCGTATAGATATTTTTTAAAATGCTTTTTGCCGGACATAGCAAGAAGTCGGATAATTTTTACAAGTTCTTGTGCGAGATCCGAAGGGATCGATGTTCTTTTTTCGGCCATATTCCCAGGTCAGAATCATTTTATAAGGTCATAAAAAAGCATAGCAAATTCCGAAATTCGAATAGATTCCCGTAAAAAGTAATAGGACATAAAACAGATTTCAGAATTGTAATATTAGGTTTTGGGGCGACTCCTCACTTTCTCATTTCTTTTCGAATCTTTTCATCCAATCAAAAAAGTCCGCCTGCCATAAAGCCTGAGCCCCCAATTGACAATGTTCCGCTCCTCCGGATGCCCGATCATAGATTACTGAAGTAACACTTTTTGCATTCGTCAATTTACGTTTAAAATCTTCGACTTGTTTAAGTGGAATAAAATGATCCTCGGTCGCCGCAAAGATCAGAACGTCTTGGGTTATTTTCTCTGCAGAAGACTCCAAAGTGAAATTCCTAAAAGATTTCAAGGTTTCACCTGAGTTTGCGGTTTTCATAGTCCATTTTCCATTTTTTACTCCCCAAGAAAAACTTGGGGAAAAAGAAGATTTAATCTTAACAAGAAACTCAATTAGATTATTATAATTCTGTTTTTCCAACCAAAGTACGATTCCTGGAACTGTGCGTTCTGCTACTTCTCCGAAATCATATAAAACGTCGTAAGCAACCACTCCATCAATCCTCTTATCGAAAGCGGCTGCGCGAGGAGCAAGATATCCTCCCAAACTCATCCCGACCAAAACAGTTTTAGAAGGTTTTGGATGAGAAGCTAAGAAAGTATCTAATACCGCTTTCGTGGGTTTTTCCCATTCCGGAGTAAAACCTAAATTTTGTTTTCTTAAAACAGAACCTTGGCCTGGTCCTTCGTATGTAAGTACGCTAAATCCTCTTTCATAGGCAGCTCGTACAATGGTAAAATATAATTCTTCCAAAGTGGAATCAAAACCTCCAACAAAAACAATCAAAGGTTTTTTATCTGCACCTGCTGGCCCTGGATAATAAATTGCATTTAGATGGTGTTCGCCATAAGGAATATTGATCTTTTCATATTTTACTCCAAGACTATCCAAACCCTTATGAAAAGTTTCTACGGATTTATCGAAAGCGGACGGTCTTTTTTCATCATCAGGGTCTAAGAAAAATTCTGCGGTGCGTAAGTAATTATGTGCTCTTAAATATGCCTGACCCTTACTCATTGGATCTTCCGTCTTATTCGCTCTCTCTAATACTCGATTACCAGCATTCTCCCATCCATAGAACCAAGATTGAGGATCTCCTTCCTTGATATTCTTAACTGCCTCCAGAATTTCTCCGGTTTCCGCTCCATCACTGCGTGCATCGTTTAAGGCCCTTAAGGTTTGAAAATGATAAGCTTGGTCGTTAAAAAAGCGCCCCTTTTCAATTTTCCCGCAATCCAAAGCCAAAATTGCAAATACCGCCAAAATCAAAAAAGTGCTAAATTTGCCAATTAGATATCCCATTTCTATTCTCCAAAACATGAACTTTGTTCATATATATGACGAACCAAAAACAAAATGCAAATTAAAAATTTGAACATTGTTCATGTTTTACAAAAAATGGAAAATACGCTTGTTGGCAAACCGCGCAACCCAAAGCATTTTCAGAGATGGACCAAAAGAAAAAAATAGTCCGAAATCCAGTGCAAGATCGCTCCATTGCCCGAAAGGAAAACCTTATAGAGGCCGCCTATAAGCTCGTAAAACGTAATGGATACAATGAGACAGGAATACGGGACATAGTGGAAGAAGCAGGCGTTTCTATTGGAACATTCTACTCCTATTATAAAGATAAAAACGATATCGCATTGGAAGTGATCCGGAAATACAGCGAGGAATTTTACGGCAACCTTGCTACCGAAACTATCGAATCCCTCCCTGAAAACGCAGATATGACCCGGATCATTTTAGGAATTTTGACCAGAATGCGCAAATCGGCCCTGAAAAACAAAAAACTACATAAAGAATTTGCGATACTTTCTCTTTCAGATCAAACACTTGCAATTGCTGTAAAAAAAATAGAAAGAGAAAGGATCGGAACCGAAGTTTTCAAATTGTTTGAATACTTCGGCAAAAATCGGAACCTTAGATCTGATCCGGCGGCACTTTTAATTGCTCAAAGAGCGATGGATGATATCATAACGTATATGGTTCTACAAGGCTTCGATATTCCTGACGATAAGATCTTAGAAGAAACTGCACTTATGATCGGAAAATATTTAGAGATCTCTTAAGTTCTTAAATCGACTCCGTATCGGCCATTATCAAACCTAAGTCGATTCAATGCTGATTTTTATAACATCCGCCAGATTTCTGAATTCATCCACAATCTTTAGAATATCGAAATCTCTAGGCATCGCAATCGTAAGTTTAATCTGGGCACTTTTAGACTGGTAATCCTGCATAAAGGATTCGGAGACCAATCTTAACTTATTTCTTAATAATAATTCTTTAAACCCTTTTCGATGAAACTTTTTCTGTTTCAGGTCCAGGATCAAAACCTTATATTCGTATTTTCCAAAATACCTTTCTTCTACCAGATCAAATAAGACCAGAATGATCAGAGTAGCAACTGTGGTTAAAAATCCCGCATAGTATAGACCTGCACCCACAAGCAAACCAATTGCAGAAACAATCCAGATAGAAGCAGCGGTATTCAATCCTTTCACGGTCAATCCGAACTTCATGATTGCACCCGCACATAAAAACCCAACTCCGGAAACTACCTGAGCCGCAATTCTAGAGGGATCTCCTCCCACCACTGAATAAAATTCAGGAATAAAAATTGATAATAACATTAGAACAGTAGATGCAAGACCGATCAAAATATGCGTCCTGAAACCGGCTCCATGATTTTTGCCTTCTCTGTTCCAGCCTACTGCACCAGCAAAAATAATGATCAAGGCCACACGAATACTTACCGTGATGGTATCGATCGTTTTAGAATCCAGAATGGTTAGAAATTCCTGCATAAGCCAAGGAATGATCTAAGGTTTCAGTCGGTAAACTTCTTTTAAGAAATCTTGATCTCTACTTAACAATGCAGACATACGGATCTTATCCCATTTTAACGAATTAGCTTCCTTGTCCCAAACAATTCCTCCAGCTTCTTCCAATGCAAGGACTCCAGCAGCAAAATCCCAGATCTTGGCACCACTTAAGTTCATAAATAGATCAGTCTTGCCTTCTAATAATTCTAAAAATCCAGCACCTGTCGCAGCCAAAGCACGAGTTGCTAAAGTATTTTTACTAACGTTTGCGATCCAACGATAGTCCTCGTCTTGGAAAGTATTATTGATCTCAAGGGAAAGAACGGAACGATCTAGGCTTCCCCCCTTTTTCAAAAGGATCTTTCTATCATTGATAAAGGTTCCTTCCCCTCTTTGAGAGGTAAGATACGTATCTAATGCAGGAAAATAAATACATCCTACTTTGGGAGATCCATTTTCTATATAAGCTAAAATTACGCTGAACTCTTTGATCCCTCTGGAAAATAAAGTAGTCCCATCTAACTCATCACATACGATAAAAGTCCGAGGAAGAGGCTCTATATTATTTTGTTCTTCCATCACAAGCGGAATTCCTGGAAATTCCTTTTTTAGAATTTCTTCCAACACACGATGGGAATCTAAGTCGGCTTGAGTCAAAACTTGCATAGGATCTTTGAGATCAAATGCAGATTCTTTTCCGAATAATTTTAGGATCTCTGTTCCAGCAGATTTAGATGCAAATTTAAAAACAGAAAGGATTTTAGAAAGATCCATTGTCTTAAGTAAAAGACGAAACTTTATTGAGGATTCGGATTTTCGCTATCAGGATTAGGTGCCGGTTCAGAAGTTTCCATATCATCCAAGATAGAAGGACTTTTCGGTTTCTTCTTCTTAGTTTCTTTCTCTTCTTTAGGCATAGAAATGGTTCTAACTTGGATATATTTTCCAAACACCCAGCCTTGGACAGTTTCAGTAAATGCATCCTTATACTTGGTATTTACTAAAACTTTATAATAAAAGTCTTCAATCCTTTGGCCTTCAATCGGAATGATATAAGCTACTGAATGTTTGCTAATTACTTTTCCAACTTCTCCAGATTCCAGGTCGCGGATCTTAGGAGCTCCAACATAAGGTTCTCTTAAGAGAGGAGTATTATCGGAAATGATGGTCATATATTTTCCGACAGCTTTTAATTTATATAATCTTGCGCTAATCTCATTTACAATATTTTCCGAACCGGAGTTTGCATTCAAAATTCTTAATAATGCAAAGATCGCGAATGAATTTTTTTGTTCTGTCAAAGTATCCAGGATTTGGTTTCGAAGATTTGTTTTATCTTTAAAAGAATCTTCCAAAATTTTCATAGAAGTTCTGGTCTTATGCCTTCCCAAGGCTTCTACAGCTGCCTTTTGGAATTCTTCATCTTCTGAATTTAAATAATCTATAAATATACGAAGGTCTTCTGGAACTTGATAATATCCTAAACCTAAAAGAGTTGCTTTTACGATTTCCTTATCGTCTGACTTAAGACCTTTTTTTAAGAGAACTTCTCTTGCTCCAGGATCTAATGTTTTTCCCATTCCACGGAAAGAAGCTACTCTGATCTCTCTATCTGAAGATTTAGCACCTATATAAAAATAATCTAATGAACGTCTGGAACCGATATCCGCGAGTCCCTTGTATGCAGCCTGGCGCACCCATTCTCCGTCGCGATCGATCATCTTATGTAAAATATCAACGCCAGTTGGGCTCTTCAATCTTCCCAAAGCCAAAGCTGCTGCTGCTCTAACTCTCGGAATCGGATGTGTCAGTCCATACTGTTTTAAGCGAGGGTAATTATATGTGGCTTCCCCTTCAAAAACCTTCAATAAACCGGTTTTTAAAAGGTCATTATAACGTTTAGATTCAGGATCTAAAACCGGCTTTTTCGGTTTTTTCTTATCAGTTTGCTGTTCCTCAGAAGCAGAAGGATCCTCGGCGTCTGAGGAATTATTCCCTTCATCGGAAGTGTTGTTAGTATCTTCTGGAGTTTGAGCAAAAATTGGTGAAAACCAGACTCCAAAGGAGGCAATCAGTAATAAGCCTGGAAATAAAAATCTGAAATTCAATAGGGCAAACATTCTTTTAATCGAAAAGCAAGCTTTGGTCCAAGAAACATTTCCCTGTGCCAGCCTCTATTCTTTTTTTCGACCATCCGTTATCGGCCGTTTACCTTTTTTTAAGGCTAAATCCTCTATTGCAAGTAATGTAACCGTAAAAGTAATAATTTCTTTCCAAAACAGGATACAGATTTGCCATCTATACCTTTATATCTATAGAATTCGATCTTCTTACACTTTTTACGATTGGAACTGCTTGACTCTCTTTTTGAGAAATGGTACCGTCTAATTCTTAGAGAAGAGGCAAATTTATCAGTAAGCTCAGCGGAAACCTTTCCGGACTCAAGTCCAATCAGATCCAAAGACTCAAAAAACTCTCCGAGCGTAGAATTCGGGAAAACGTGATTATCACGCCCGAAGTTTCCAGAACACTCACAGAACTTTCCTTCGAAATCAGCAGACAAATCGGAATCCTAATTGATAGGAACGGATACGTAACTCACGTGATCGTGGGATCAGATAGTTCAATTGATATCCCTTGGCTGGATCGTATCAGAACATCCGAAGCCAGATTACGAGGTTTAAGACTAGTACATAGCCATCTCAAAGAAGAAAGTCTGAACCAAGAAGATCTTACTGACTTAGCTTTATTACGTTTAGATTATATAACTGCAGTTACCATGGATGAAAAGGGTCTTCCCAGATCCTATTACTCCGCACATGTAAATCCTGAAGACGAAGAGGGAGAACCTTGGACTGTTCTTTCTAAAAAAGTTCCAGGACAATTGGAAGAAGGTATACTGGACGAAATTCTGGACATCGAAAGCAGGATGACCAGATATCGCAAAAATCTAAAAGATGCTCAAAAAGAGAATAGAGCCTTTTTAGTAGGAGTATATCCTGAAAATAACAGAATACGTCCTCCTGCACAATCCATTAACGAATTGAAAGAACTCTGCAGAACCGCAGGAGTTCATGTAGTAGATTCATTCATCCAAAGAAAAAATCGTTTAGATCCTTCTACAGTATTAGGAAAAGGTAAACTAGAAGAGATCGTTCTAAAAGCGATCCAAAAGCAGGTTGAACTATTAGTATTTGATCTGGAACTTACACCTTCTCAAGCAAAGAAGATCTCAGACTATGCAGATCTAAAAGTTTTAGATAGAACCCAATTGATCTTGGATATTTTTGCAAGAAATGCAACAAGCAGAGATGGTAAACTGCAAGTAGAACTCGCACAATTAAAATATCTGAAAGGTAGACTTTCAGAGTTAGATGATAATATGTCCAGGCTCACCGGGGGAATCGGAGGAAGAGGACCAGGAGAGACAAAACTCGAGATCGGAAAACGTAGAGTAGAAGAAAGAATTTCCAGACTAGAACAAGAACTTAAGTCCTTGAAAAAACGAAGAGAGATCGCAAGAAGAAGACGTAAGAAGAACGAGATCCCAGTCTGCGGAATCGTAGGTTATACAAACGCAGGAAAATCTACCTTATTGAATGCGATGACAAATTCTACCGTACTATCCGAAGACAAGTTATTCGCAACATTAGATCCAACATCCAGAAGGATCCGCTTCCCAGAAGAAAGAGAGATCATTATCTCCGACACTGTGGGCTTTATCCATGATCTTCCCCCAGAACTATCCAATGCATTCAAAGCAACACTGGAAGAGTTAGGCGATTCTGATCTTTTGGTCCATGTGGTAGATGTTTCCAATCCTGAATTCAGACAACAGATGGAAGCAGTCGAAACTATATTAGAAGATTTGAATTTATCTGATATCCCAAGGATCTTAGTATTCAACAAAATAGACGGATTACCTGAAGAAGCACGGAATGAACTCCTCAGAGAAGCTGATCTGGACACAATCTATGTCTCAGCGATTACAGGTTTTGGATTAGAAACTCTATTAAACCGAATAGAAGAGAGAATGTACTCACAAGCAGAGGCAAAACTCTCTAGCACTAAACTTTGGGAAGAAGATGAAGAATTGGAAGAGGAAACGGAAAAAACCTACGTTTAACGCAGGTTTAAACGTTTTGAAGAAGGGGACTTTAAACTAGACCGGCTAATTTTTCTTGGTCTAAAGCCAATCGGATCACAGAATTGATATAAGTTTCCCTGTCCGATCTTCCGGTGATATAATCTTGATACACGGATTGCAAGAGCAAATAAAACATATTCTTTCGGCCCCTAAAAGAATGTTCGGACCGACTTACTCTTCTCATAAGCCTTTTTTAGGCCTTAGACTTTTTTCTTGCTCCTAGATCCGAACGGGGAAACCTGAATAAAGTGGCCATTCTTTCTGAAATACAGATACGAGAACTAAAGAATTCCCTAGAAAATTCCGGTCTACCCTACCGTGAAAATCAGGATTTGAGCGTTCATTGCTCCTTTAAGATCGGAGGAATATCTCCTCTAATAGTCGAGCCTGAAACCCAGGAACAAATCCTAGAAACTCTTTCTGTATTCAAAAAACTAGACCTGCCTTGGAAGATCTTAGGTGGTGGCACAAATATTCTAATCTCAGATCATCCAGATGATTTTGTGATCTTAAAACTTTCTGGTGGATTTAAAGAATATAAAGATATGGGAGAAGGTCTCTTCCAAGTAGGAGCTGCCACTAATACCACTCCAATCTTCCGCCAAATTTCCCAGAAAGGATATACTGGCGCAGAATTCCTAAGTACAATCCCAGGTTGGACAGGTGGAGCAGTCATCCAAAATGCAGGATGTTATGGAGGAGAACTTTTTGATCTTATCCAAGAAGTAGAATTCTTAAGAAACGGAGAAGTTCTTAAAAGAAAACCTACTGAAATAGAACACGGCTATCGATTTACAGAATTCTTAAAAAGGAAAGATTCCATTATTCTTTCCATTCTAATCCAATTAAAACCCGGAAACCTAGAAGAGATTGAAATATCTCTCAAAGAAAAAAGAGACAAACGAAATTCTTCTCAGCCTCAAAATAAAAAAAGCGCTGGTTCCATGTTTAAAAACCCAAAGGTATTCGACGAACAAGGAAAAGAGATCAAAGCTTGGCAATTCATAGACAAAGTAGGCCTAAGAGGTTTGCAAATAGGTGGAGCTCAGATCTCTCCGGAACATTGTAATTTTATAGTGAACACCGGAGGAGCAAAGGCCTCCGATGTATATGGACTTGTAAATACTGTCCAAGAAAAAGTGGAAAAAGAAACAGGTGTACTATTACAAAGAGAAGTGGAATACTTCGGTTCCATTCCTTAATTCCAGGAAAATCAAATGCCAGTAGTTCGAGATCCGGAAGATAAAAAAGAAAGAATACTCACCTCTGCCTTAAGGTTATTCACCGAAAAAGGTTTTGAAGGAACTCCTATACCTGATCTAGCCAAGGATGCAGGCATAGGCGCTGGAACCATATATAGATATTATAAAAACAAAGAAGAACTAGTAAACGAACTCTATCGTTTCTGGAAAAACAAACTGAGAGAAACTCTCGCAGAAAATTATCCTGAAAAAGCTAAATCCAAGGACTTATTCGTTCATTTATGGAAGGCACTTGCAACCTTCTACCACCGTTACCCGGATGCGTTTGAATTTTTAGAATTACACTATCATTCCCCTTATTTGGACCAAGCTAGCAAAAAGGCAACCGCTCAGACTATGGAGTTCATTTGTACATTCTTAGAACAAGCAAGAGCAAAGGGAGATATCAAATCCGACCTAGGTTCCATGGAACTCGTTTCCTTATGTTATGGAAGTTTTGTGGGAATGGTAAAGATGGCCAAGGGTGGCTATATCCAGCTTACCACTGAGACGTTACACGCTTCTGGTTTAACTCTTTGGAAAGCATTGGCAAAATAAAGAATTCTCTGTTCTAAAACTTGTTCTCCAAGGGACAAGAATCATCCCAAAATAGGTTTTTTCCGAAAACGGAAACAATATTCTAAATTATACAATCTTCAAATCCCAATTTATCTTTTCTCAAATAACATCTCTTTCTAGTATGCTTATATAATTGATCGATAGTTAGGAGAATTCGTTTGTCCCTAGTACCTTCTATAACTCTTCTGTGCTCAGCGATATTTTTTTATTATAAATCTGACAGACGAAAGCTCTCTTTAGCCTTCACTTCAATTGCTTCTTTAATGGCCTTGTGGTCAATATTGTTATTCTGTTTAGAATCGGGACTAAACCTTGAATATAAATTAGTCATAATGAATCTAATACCTATCCCTCCTCTTTTTATTCCATATCTAGTGAACTATATTATTCGAAATTATTCAAATCCAAATAACTTAACTCAGATCCCACGCCGCTTCGCAGTCGCCCATACCGTTGCAATTATTCTATTTTCGATATTTTTTGCTCTGGGGATAGAATCCCCTTTCTCCGTAAATGGATCTTCATTTTATTTTCACGGAGGTCGTATATATAATCTTTCTATATTATATATTTATTCTGCTCTTGCTTGGGGGATGGGTAGGATTATTTATAATATGTTCCAAGGAAATTATTTCGAAAAACTTCATTCTATTTATCTTTTTACAGGAATTCTATTTTCCTGTCTCTTCTCCATCGGATTTTTATTATTCAGTTCTTCCGACGAATTGATCCATAATTCGATTTTGGCCATTGGGTTAATCTTCTTCTTATGGTTCAGTTGGATACCTGTTACAAAATACAAATTATTTAATGTAGATATAGAGGACTTCGGGAAAGATCTAAGAAGTCCTAGAATTTCTTCGATTGTTATAACTGTTAACCGATATCTTTTAAATAAAATCGATCCAATCGGATATAAAGAAATCTGCGATAGATATGAAAAATTAAAAGCAGAAGAACTCAAACATATCCAAATGTCCGGCATTCAGCGCCTCTTATTAGGAAAGGTTTCACCCTCTGAATATTTAGCAGAGGCCTCAGAGAAGATAACAAAATTGTTTTTTAATTAGATCCACGCAAGAAAGCCTCACTTTTAATTAATCATACACTTTTTTTTCTAAGCTCAGTAATTGTTTATATGCTAGTTCATAAGAGGAGCGAGGTAAACTCAGAATGAGTGAGATTGCCGATCGTAAATCTTTGTTTTTCTTTTCTTGTAATAGCTTATGACACAAATTGATTATCAGTTCTTTATCAGTTAACTCCAATTTTAAGGCTAAATCAATAACCCTTTTCATTTGAATGTCTTCTTTTACTTTTTGGGACTTAACAAGATCAGTCACTATATCGCCAAAAATTGCCATCTGTTCTTCGGAGCTAGCTTGCCAGATCCCTTTGCCAGTCTTAACGTAAATTTTTGATATTCCTAGCTGAATTAAGAGCTCATTTAAGACTAATTCCTCTATTTTATCATCGTTTCTGGCCCATCTTTGAAACGTATGCTGGGTAATATTTACTTTTTCGACTGCTCCCTGTATTCCATATTGCTGCACTGCATATAACAGCCGTTTACCTTCAGATCCTTGGGCCCGAGAGGGTTTTAATGTTTCAGGGTCCTTAACTTTCTTCATTTTTGAACCTTAGATAAAAAGTACATTTTGTACTTTTTTTTACTTGATTACGTGTATTTTGTACCTTTTATGGAACCAAGATAAATCCTGTCGTGCGAGCAAATTTTATTAATATTTATAACTACTGTCGCCAAATTTCAGTTAAGTTATCTATTTTTTGATTTGTTACTATAGGTTTAGAATGTCGGTTCCGGAAAACTAATGTTATAGATCCTCAGATTATTACAATCTTTGTTCCAAATAATTCAACCTGCAAAATTGAATTATTTATTATTTTTCAAAGAGTATAAATTCTGCATATTGTTAATTCGGTATTGCTAATGAATATTGGTAAATTATATATTTCCAATTATTCCATTAGTTAAACATTCAAATTTGCTAATAGTCCCATTCGCACCACTGGTTCTAAAAAGAAATTGAAAATGGTTACCCGGATGGAAAATAGTTCCCTGATAGAAACCCTAGGCATTTCCTCGGATCCAGAACATATACCTGATCAGGATCCCATACACGAAACAAATAACGAAACTCAACTACATAAGAAACCAGATGTATCCAAAGAAAGGATCGTTCGTTCAGCTCTTAAATTATTTGCGGAAAGAGGATTTTTCGAAACGAGGATCCCTGAAATTTCTGCTCATGCAAAAGTTGGAGTTGGAACATTGTATAGACATTTCCGAAATAAGGATCACCTGTTCAATGAAGCGTTTCGGATCTCTGTCCAAGAGTTTTCAGAATTTTTAGATAGATCTACATCTAAGAACTTATCTCCAAAAGAACAGTTTTTTGATTTTTGGAAAGGGTTAGGATTATTCTCTCAAGGCAAATTTGATCAGTTAATCATGATAGAAAGAAATCTAACTTCTTATATACTAGATGAAGAAAGTGCGAAAGATGCTCTAATATTAAAAGAAAAAATTTCAGAATACTTTGCACCAGCTGAGAATGATCAAAATTTGAGATTACTTTATCCTTCTCTTATACTTGGCTCCTTTACCGGGATTTTACGCTATCACCGGATCCAAGAAAATAACATAGACCCTTCTCTTTTGGAACAGTCCGCCGAAATGTTATGGGAAGGGTTTTCAAAAGTCGGGCAATCGCCATTAACTAAAAAGAAAGAAAAACAGATAAAAAAAGCCTGAAATCGGGAATGGGATGAGTTTTTTTGTCGGAGGTCTATCTCGGATAAGATAAGTAAAATAACTGTTAAAAACTTATTTACTAACTGGAAATAGATCGAAATATAAATTCGTCCCCTATAGCGATCTATCCCTTTAAGGGTGGACTTTATTATGCGAACTCGTTTTGCCCTTTTATTACTTGGATTTGAATTGTTATGCAAACCAATCGAAGTGCATAACCCGGCCATCCCATTTTCGGATGCTTGGTGGGAAACCACCTTTGTTCGTTGCATTTTGGGAGAATTAGATATTTGCCTTCCGGGACCGGCTATTAGTGGGAGCCTTACTGCAAAATTCGTAAGCAATAATTCAGGTGCTGTTAATTCTTCTGATCTTACTTGGAGGTCGGATACTGACGGAACTTATGATGTCCGGATAGACGCCGGTTCTTGTACAAGTGGATCAAGCCTAATTACTGGAACTGCTACGGCAAACACAGACAATTTAGCCTCAGTCAATGCAAGCTTCCTTCCTCTTGGCGCGAGCTATATCAGAGTCTGTGTTACTGATCCGGTAGAAAATATAACTGGGTCCGGGACTTTCAAGATCGTTCGGGATGATACTTATCCTACCCTGAGCACGAATCCAGTAGCCGGAGCTTATAATTCATCTCGAAATGTTTCTATTATTTGTTCGGACACTGGGGGAGCCGGTTGTGATAAGATCTCTTATGTTACTGACACTTCTACCCCAGATATTGATGGGGCAACTGGGACCATAAATGTAGGAACTCAATATTCTACTCCTATCAATGTCCCTGCAAATTCTACTACTTCATTTAAGTATGTTGCAAGAGATAAGGCGGGGAATGTAACCTCAGTTGATAGCGCCGATATATCAGTGGATACCGTGACTCCTACTATCTCGGCTACTAATCCGAGTAACAATGCGACTGGAGTAGCTCTTTCTCCAGGAGCAATCAGTTTAAGTTTTGCAGAACCTATGGACACATCTCTTACCATGTCCATGACTACAGAAATTTATAATGGAACATCTTGGGTAACTATTCCAAACAACAATACTATATTTGATTGGCAGGATTCCCAAACTTTAGTCATTACGATCAGTTGGACATACTTTCCAGAAGATTCGCAAATTCGTTGGACCATTCCTTCTAGTTCTTTGCAAGACTTAGCTGGCAATGGTGTCTCACAACAAGCCTCCTTTACTACTATAACCGGTGCCGCAATCACGGGAGCCCAGACATATTCCGGGCCAACTGCGCATGGAACTTATACAGCAGATATTACCACTACGGATACTTCTACAGGTTTAGTTTGGAAAACTTGTTGGGAAGGAAAAATGGGTGCCGGTTGCGCTTCCGGCTCTGCCACAAATTCTTCTTGGGCGGACGCATTAGACGGATGCTCCTACTTAAATTATATCCATGGCCCAGGGATAGGATATGCAGATCGAGAAAACTGGAGACTCCCTCGTGCAGAAGAATTATATTCTTTGGTAGAAGGAAGTGCTAATCCATACATAAACACGACTGCATTCCCGAATCCGGTATCTCCAGCAACTTGGACATCATCCCGAGGTGTCGCAGGCTCTCCATTGGAACAATTTGCTAGAACCGTTGTATTCGCGTACGGAATCTTAAATGAATTCGATAAGAGCCTAAGTTATGCAATTCACTGTGTAAGCGACTGATCTTACTTCGCTACTAAACTAGGATGATACCCTTCTGGAGTTTCATATCCCATAATATCTAATATCGTAGCCGCAACATTCGCAAGCCCAGGGTTTTGAAGATCTGTTCTCAATTTAATCTTGTTTTCAGGGTCCAAAACGCTGAAAGGAACCGGATTTAAGGTATGAGAAGTTTTAGGAACAGGTTTACCTTCTTTGTCCTTCTCTACATTTCCTTTTTTGTCTAGTTGATACATTTCATCTGCATTTCCGTGATCTGCACTCACTAACAGAACTACATTATTTTTTTTGCATGCTTCTGCAAGGCGAGCCATACATCCGTCCAGGAATTCCATTGCCTCGACTGTAGCTTTATAATTTCCAGTATGACCTACCATGTCACCGTTTGGAAAATTGATCCTATAGAAGTCTGAATGATTCTCTCCTAAAACTTTTTCAAGTTCCGCAGTGATAGCCTGCGCCTTCATCTCAGGAGTTTGATCGAAAGGAATTACATCAGAAGGAATTTCCTTATATTCTTCACTCTTGGAGTCAAACTTACCGGAACGATTTCCATTCCAGAAGAATGTTACGTGCCCATATTTTTGTGTTTCGGATAATGCGTATTGGTTAATCCCAGATTTAGCCATGTATTCACCCAAGGTACGATCAATCGCGGGTGGACTTACTAAAAAACGTTCAGGTAATTGCAAATCTCCGTCGTATTGCATCATCCCCGCGTAACATACTTCAGGAAAAATTCCTCTATCGAATTTGTCGAAATTTTTCTGAGTGAATGCTTGGGAGATCTCAATTGCTCTATCACCTCTGAAGTTTGTGAATACTACAGAGTCTCCACTTAGAATTTTCCCAACGGGTTTTCCTGATTCTTCTACTACAAAACTAGGAAGATATTGATCAATTACTGTAGGCTCTTCTTTTCTAAATGTTTCGATTGCCGTCTTTGCATCAGGGAAACTTCTGCCTTCTCCGTGGACGTGAATCTTCCATCCTCTTTCTACCATGGACCAGTCTGCTTCGTAACGATCCATGGTGATTGTCATTCTTCCTCCACCGGACGCGATCTTTATGTCAGCACCATTTGATCTGAGTGTGGTCAGCCATTCTTCGAAAGGATTCAAATATTCTAAAGCGGACTTTTCAGGCACATCCCTTCCGTCTAGAAGAATGTGCAATCTGATGCTTGGGACCTTGTCCTGTATTGCTGCTTGTATTAAAGACTTTGTATGATCTATATGTGCATGAACATTTCCGTCAGAAAACAAACCGATTAAATGAAGAGTGGAATTTTTAGTTTTTGTATTTTCTACAATTTCCTTCCAAGCTTTTCCTTCGAATAACAGTCCTTCGGCGATAGAGTTATTGACTAGCTTAGCGCCCTGATCGAAAATACGCCCGCAGCCTAAAACATTATGACCTACTTCTGAATTTCCCATATCCTCATCTGAAGGCATACCAACTGCGGTTCCATGTGCTTTTAATAGTATGGTAGGGGATTCTTTCCAAAGTTTATTAAGAAAAGGAAGATTGGCACCAGCGATTGCGTTCCCGAATTCGGGTCCTTTAGGAGTATAACCTACGCCGTCTAAAATTACGAATAATAGCTTTTTGGGAGAGAAGGGAGTCTTTTTCTTCAGTTGCATTCTATTCCAGGAAAGCTCTTCCCTATGCTTCGTCAAGAGGATTCATGTAGGGCCTTTGGCATACTTATTTCGGTTTATGCAGGTTTTATCGAAAAAGAAGTAGGATTTAGGTTTTTCGGTGGAAGCGTTTAGAATGCATTATATCATGGTTTTGAATATCCGGGAGGATACTCATATCTTCATGCGAATATCTTTCCGTAACTATATGCTAAATTTTTAATATTTAATTATTTATAGACAAAGATGAACGCAAAAGGCCCCAAACCCTTAGATCCGAACACAGGCAACGTAGCCGTTCCTAGCTTCTTAAAAGTTAAGAAGTTAAACGAAGTAGTGAGTTACTACATGAACGACAAGATAACTCACTCAGTTTACAAAGCCATTTCTGCTGCGACATCTTTTAAAAATGTAAAGAAGAGGCAATTATTCGAACCTCATCATAAAGTACCTGAAGTTGGAGAATTAGGTCCAAAGGACATAGACCTTCACTTAAAACGTCTGTTAGAAGACGGCACAATTTCTCAGCTAGCATACTTGATCAGCGATAGTGCAGAAAAACAACCAGAAGCACTTCCTTGTTATGCGTCCTTTCCGGAAGCAGAATCTTTAGATCTGAGCAGGATCTATCTTGAACTTCTGGATTATTCAGTATCTTCTCTTTTGAATTATCTAGACCGAAAAGAAGAAACAGGTAAAACCTTACTTTGGGAAAATTTGGAATCGGATCTAGAATGGGGAGCAAGGAAAGAATCTCCTTTTCCTCAGTTATTTTTGTATTTGAGACAAGCATTCCATAATGAACATTTTCGAATTGCTGCAAATCCAGAGTTTGTTAAAGATTTCTTATTTGAATTAGAAGACGATCTTCATAAAAAAGGAAGAGTAATAGATGTTCCAGGTTATGGATTATTCGGGATCAAAAATTCCAAAGAAGCAGTCCAAATCATGGATCATGTGGATGATTTTATTCAATCTAAAGGAACAAAACAATTACGTCATGTTCTGATAGAAGAATTTCAAAAGATCGCCATGGAAGAAAAATTATATTATTCTAATACTTCCAATCCTGAGACTACAAAGTTCAAAATAGAAAGAGCGGAAGCGTTTGCAAGAGCCCTGCCTGGCACTCCAAGCCCGGGAACTCCTGGAATGTTAAGTGTAGTTTTGATTCGTAGCCTTTCTGAACTCGCCGAAAAAGAACTTCATAAACAGTCCGCAGAAAGAGATCGAAATAAATTTCATGATATTAAAAGAAATCTTCTCTCCGAATCAGGTTCTTGGGAAAGGAAGGTTCTATTAGTTCCGGACAAAGAGTTTAAATCTTATCCAGAAGAATTAAAAAGAATGCTGATAGATGATCTGGAAATCGGTTATTCTACCTGGGAAACCAAGACCACGACTATACACGCATTCTTTCATAAAAATGCAAACAGCGTCAGACAGATCATCCTGAGTTTGGGAGCGGCCACAAATGTAGAAACCTGGAAAATTCTCTGCATCAGACAACTAGTAGAATCCAACGAACCTCAGATCAAATCAATATTCCGAGAACCTGATTTGGTCAAAGCTTACGGAAAAGTATTAAGAAAAGGTTATTTAGATTATTTCCCTTGGTATTATACCATCTTGGATCTGATCGGGATAGGAAGAATATTCCAAGACATGTTCTTTGCCCAAGCAAAAGAAAAAATAAAAGGCCAACAAAACCAACTCAAAGCCAGAAACCACGAGACTTCTAAAAAAGAAGAGCAGGCCAAAATACAGGAAAAGATCAAAGAAGAAGAAAAGATCCGCTCTGCAGAACAGAGAACTAAAATTTCTTCTGCAATGGATGAATTTTATTTTAGACGTGCCCTTCCACCTACTGCATCCGAGATCCAAGGAATTGTGGTAGAATTCCAAGCAGATCTATTTTACCAAATTCTGGATCGGGAAAAATTCGTTTTTATTCCTTGGGAAAAAGGAAAGGAAAGAATGGATCAGATCATTTGTTATCCTGCAAACGAATCGTTCAGGAACAAAGCTAGAGAATTACATCGTATTCTGTCCGAAAAAATGGAAGTCCTACAAAATAAAGTCAGGACGGCAGAGGAAGAAGATAGCAGAACTAGGATCTCAAAAGTAATTAAACATGTAGATGAATGGTTTGCTTCTTACAAATCTTCTGCAGACAAATCAACCCCTCAAAAAGGAAAAGTCGAATCTGACGATCCGTATGAGTCTTTCCGAAAGGAAATTGATAAATTAAGGAAAGTGGATAAACCTTAAAAAAATTTATTTTTTCCTAAAAATGTGAGCAAAAACTCGCAATTTAGTCTGTAATTCCTCATAAGAAATCACCCGACCAGGAACTATGAATTCGCATCCAAAGATCCTTTTCAGACTTATCCCGATCGTATCGCTATTTTCCCTATTCTCTTTTTGCAATCAGGCAAACCCGATCAATTTGGACGGCAGCAGCAGTGCTGCCGGCGTTCTTTTAAACGTTGTTTTACCGAATATTATCGGAGCTGAGGTAGTTCCCGAAGGTCTTCCAGAACTTTCTTCTAACACTATGTTTGATGCTGGAGACACTTATATAGATTTAAATTTTTCTGAAACAAGTGCAGTGGATGAAAACTTTAGTATGGTGATTGAATCTTATACCACGACGTATGAACCTCATTTTATAGGATACAATACATTCACTCTTCCGGCAAATACAATCACGCATTCTATCGGTTTTTCTTTAGAAGCAGATGATGACAACTGTTTAGATAATGCGGCAAGTAAGTTCAGTTTCAGAATTACGAAAGGTTCTACAGGAGATACCTTCGTATATAATGTAAATGTAAAGGATGGAGATTATTGTATTTTCGAATCTTCTGCCAAGACTCTGGCTCAATTAGGTGGACTAGGTGCAATGGATAATCATTGTAAAAACTTAGCCAGCTCAAAAGGACTTCCTAGAAACCCGGCTTATTATAAAGCAATGGTTGGTGCTCTTTCTGCTACTCTTGGAGATAGAAATCCTGGAGAATCATTATCTTCTACTTCCTTCTTCAGAAACAATAAAAGATATGTTCGCAAGCAAGGGAACGGAACTTGGGTAAAAACTTTTTCTATCTATGGCGCTTGGCCTCCAAGTTCAGATTTTGAGAATCCATTGATCGATTCAGGACA
The DNA here is from genome assembly GCF_002811765.1 of Leptospira saintgironsiae. Classification (NCBI taxonomy): domain Bacteria; kingdom Pseudomonadati; phylum Spirochaetota; class Leptospiria; order Leptospirales; family Leptospiraceae; genus Leptospira; species Leptospira saintgironsiae. Next base: position 63,564 of record NZ_NPDR01000001.1, read on the forward strand.
ATATTGGACCGGAATGCATTCAGGTTGGGGCAGAATGGACAGTAATACCTGTCTGAATGGTTCCGAAAGTTGGACAAACTCAAGCAGTTCCTCAAGCGGAAACTTAGGCACTTCAAGCGTAGTGACCGGAGATGCTGCCTATATGACTCTTGCCAGTTGCGATTCTCCTATGGCTTTGCCGTTTATTTGTGTTTATTCCCCGGATTAAACCAAAAAATCGTTCAATTTTTTTCCTCCCTGTCTGTTTTCTTACTTTAGGGGTATTATCCTCTGAGAGATCGGGCGGGTGCAAATATGAAAGAATCTAAATTAGGACGAGCAGCTTTCATTCTATTATGTCTTACTTTATGGATTTCCAAGTGTAATAATGCAGAATCCACTGCCCTGGATGGAAGTAAGCCCAGTCTTGCAGGTGCAATTACAATAGATCCTTCGATTTTCTGGAATTTATTCGTTACTCTTCCCCCTTACCCTTTGGTTGGCTATTATGACGAAGGAGAAACTACCTTTACCGTCGAAGAAAATAATGAATCGGATATTCTGGTCGGCATCCAAAACCCTCCAACAGACGGAAGCGTGATCGAATATAGATTTTACCCTAATGACAATATTTATTTTTCAACAGATCTAGATCCTAATACCGGTGAATCTTTAGGTTATTCCACAATTAGTTTCGCTCCGAATCCTCAAAACGCTAACTTCGATTATAAGACCACTGTGAATATCAACGGAGCTGAAGACGCAAATTGCCTAAGCACAACATATGATCTTGTCACAGTAGAGGTATCCTCCGGAATTTCTCAGACACTTAAAGTTAAAATAAAAGATATTGATAAATGTATTTTCGTAGCTACGAATAACGGAGCAGGTTACGCAGGAAACTTTGCTAAAAAGGCAATGGATAATACAACCTTCGCAGGTCCGGTAGAAGTTGCAGACGATATTTGTAATTCGAATGTTCCTGACGGAGTAAACAAAGACGTAGGTTATAAGGCTATGCTTGCTGTAAGTTATAGCCCGAGTAATAATCTCAGAAACCCTTCTACAGATTGGGTGTTTAGCTCCTACCTTAAGTATTATAGCCAGGGTGGTAAGAAGTTGGCATATAGTTTTACTTCTGGCACTACTATTGGATTTGCAAATGCACAACAATGGACAAATGCTCTTGGAACTTCCGGTAGAATATGGACAGGATTTAGTTCGATAGACTGGACAACTGATACTCCTACAGTAACTCAATGTGCATCATTACAAGTAACCGGAGCGCCGTATTCTTCTTGGTATTCTGCTACTGCAACTGGGACTCAAGGAGTTCTGTCTGCAGTAGATGGAAACTCTATTGCAGAAATGACTACTACGGATCCAGCCATTGTGATCCCGACTCTATGTTCTCAGAGACGGAATATTGTCTGCGTCGGCCAATAGCCTTTTCCATTAACTGAATAAGCCTATCTGACAGAAGTCGAGAAAGCCCCTTCCAATAAGGGGCTTTTTTTTCGAACAAGCCTTCGATTTATATCTTATTCCAATACATTTTAGTAAAAAAATTATTCCCTCGGGAAAAAAGGATCAAAGAGCTTAGGATCGATTGTTGCCCTTGTTATGGGGAAAACTATCCGAATTTTCCCCTCTTCTAAGTGGAGAACTAAAATGAAAAAATTCCTGAATTCAAACAAGATCATAAATGGATTTTACCTATTAATTCACGGATGTTTTCTACTCTCGTTTTTATTGGTCCAAGGCTGTAATAATGCCAAGGCAATAAGTATAGACGCAAGTTCTTCAGCCATAGGCGCCCTACTCTCCGATGGTGACTTTGGTATATTTGGGAATCTCGGAAATGCCGGAGGAACTTCTCCTGCTGCTACTTCTGCCGTAAATGTTTCTTTAAGTGGTTACGTAAATGTTACTGCTAACGATCTAAGTCTTACTTTATCCGATTCGACCGATAGTACAACCCAAACCTTAGCATTAACTGCAGACGGTTCTTATTCTTTCTCCACAGAACTTACCAGTGGAGATTCCTATTCGATCACATTAGATTCTTACACTCAAGGACAGTCTTGTAGTATTTCTACAAATGCAAGTGGCACTGCTGGTACTACCGGAACTGCTACAATTGTTTGCGAAAGACAATTAGCGATCGCTGCGGGATGGAAAACAAATGCTGGAACTCCAGTTTTAAAATTGTTTGGAGTAAATCATTCTGCTTCTCCTTATGTGGTAACAAAAAATCTATCTATTACCGTTGGAGGAGCGCCAAGCTCAGTTGACCCTGAATTGGTATGGACCGGAAGCAATTATTTACTTGTTTGGAAGTCTGCTGATACAACTATCAAAGGACAGTTTTATGATATAAGGCTCACTGCGATAGGATCTGCATTTACGATCTATACATTAACTGGTGTAACTATCGGAAAAGTTTCCGCAGCATATAGTTCAAGCGGAGAATTTGCAATAGTCTGGACAGAGGCTGCTTCTACAAGAGCAGCGAAATACCAAAGGATTAATTCTTCTACTGGTGCTACTATTGGAGCTACGACAACCATTGCATCTTCAACTAGTACGAATTATTTTAATGCGGACGTTACCTTAAGTGGTAGCACTTATTATACTGCATTTCGCCAAAGAACAAGTGGAGGAGCAAATTCTTTACTCGCTTATAGCTTCTCAACTGGGGCAGCTACTTCTGTAAAAACTTATACGGCTACTAACGGAACAGATTCTCTGGCTTTGGATTACCCTTCTTTACTAACTCAAGGTTCTAATATTTGGTTATTCTATAGCCAAACAAATACTGACGGCTCCGGAAACGTAAATTCGGCTACTTTAAAAAGTTCTAATAACTTCCAAGTTACTCCTGCAACAATGAGAACGGAAACAAGTCCTTACGGTTGCGACCCGGTCAATAGTAGTGGGGACCAATATATGATTCCTTCCGTAGCAATTGCAAACAGCACGAATCTATTGGTTTCCTATGATTCATTCTGTGCGGATATGGGAGTATATAATGAAGTGTCCAATCTTCCGGTTACGATCACTTCCGGGGCGATCACTTCCGGGGCTGCAGGAACTCCTACAGACTATTCCGTCTCCGAAATAGGCTCAAGTAGCACTATGGGTTCTTCCATTACTTGCAGAACTACAGCTTGTTTTATCGCCACAGGAGATGAATACAATGACACGATCTACTTATTCGATCCGAATTTTGACGGTAGTATCGGAGGAACTTCTACCATTTATCCTAATGATGGAAACGGTATTCAAACTCCCGTAACTGTGATCCAATAATTAGCAATACCATTTAAAACAAAAAACCCGGGCACTCTTTACGGTGGTCCGGGTTTTTCTATTTAGGGCAGAAGAGACCTTCTACACTAAAATAACTTATTTCCTATCTTAACTTAATAGCGAATCTCGTATTTCAATTCTCCATTCCAACCTAAACCATTTCCTCCGACAGTCATAGGCTGGTAAGAAGGAGCAAAACTAAATCTAAAGCCTGAGCTTGGTCCTTCTGCAACCCCTTGCTCTGCTTTTACTCCCAAATAATAGGAATAGAAGAGTTGTAATCCATAAGCAATCCCAAACAAGTATTGGTAATTATTGGATTCTCCTGCAAGATTTTGGTAATGGTTGAACGCGCCCTTGTTTACCAAGAAGGCTCCGATCAAACGTTGTGTAGTATTTGCAGGTAAGGAAAGAACAGGGTCGTTCAACGCAAATATGAAATAATTTCTTGCATTCTCCTCATAAGCGCTTTTAGCAGCACCAAAATCGTTCTGAGCCTTGACCGCCAGATATGTTGCCCCTAAAACTGCTACAAATGCTGCAGTAGCCCTATATTTTTTGTCTGCCTTCCAAATTCCCCAACCTGGAACAACTGCTGATTTGAGAGAATAATCCCAACGAGGTTTTTGGTACCATCTCTGGACCGCTGGTTCCTCTTCAGTCTTTTTAGGTTCCTCTTTAGGTTTAACAGGATCCTTTTTCACTTCCTGTTTAGGGGTATCTTTTAAGTTCAATTCAGCAATCTCAGTTTTGGGAATGGTTAGAACCTTTCCATCCACTTCGATCTGAACATCCGTACGTGTTTGGTTTACCACTTTCCCTTGTAGTACCTTTCCGTTTTTTAAGGTTAGGCTAGAGCCAAAAATGGAATGGGAAACGATTAGGAAACAAATTGCAAAAAGCCAACGATAAGGCATAATCTATCTTAAATCCCTTTGGTCTAGGATTACAGACACTAAAATTGTCTGCCTATAACCGTTTTAAAACTGATTGCTTTCTACAAGAAAAAACCGAATTTACTTGAAAAAAGACCAATAGAAAAAAATTTCTATTCTACCGTGTCTGAAACCTTGTTTTTTGAAAAACTATACAATAAAAATAAGGATCACTTGTTTTCATTTATTCGGCGCTCCGTCCAAGATGAATCCACAGCCTTGGACCTATTACAAGACACTTTTTTGAACTTCTTTAAACATTATTCCGGCAAGGAATTACCGGATGAGCAAGTCTCCAGGATGATCTTATTTAGGATCTCCAGAAATTTAATGATAAACCACGGCAAGTCCTATTATCAAAAGAACGTTGCTCTCGTTGGAGAGGAAACTTCTTCTTTATTTAGCTCCAAAGGCCAAGGTCCTGAAAGCCAGGTATTGGATGAGATGGAAGCTCAAAATCTTGGAAAGATAGTAAGCGAATTATTAAGCACCCTACCGGAAGAACAGAAGACTGCTATAGATCTGCGTTATACCCAAGGATGCAAATTGGAAGAGATAGCCTCAGTATTGGACTTATCCGTATCTGGGGTTTCCAGACTTCTGGAAAGAGCCGAAAAACAGCTTTTACAAGAGGGAAAGAAGAGAGGCATACAACCTTCTTCTTTTCTAAAATCCTAGGATTTTCGCCAATATGTATTTCGAACAATCGATTCATTTCGTCAAAAAAGCTATCCTCACTCAAAAAAATGAGCAAGGTACGTTCCTTCAGTTTGTTGATCCAACTGAGCGGGCAGGACAATGTGAACAGGCCCGGAACTAAAGGATACGGTAAAGAGGATGGAAAGAATGAACCCTGAATTCCAAACATTCGCAGAGCTCCTCAAAAAGTCTCTACCGGATTCTAAGGCACCGGACTTCGATCCAAAATGGGTCGGCATGTCTCCTCGCTTCTCTGTGGAGGCAAATATTATGCAATCTCCTACTAAGGACAATGTAGTTCAACTGAGCGGCTCCAAAAATAAAGTATGGTTCTTAGCTGCGGCAGCAATCCTATTCGTAGGAATTGGAGCCGGAACTTATTTCACTATTTTCAAAAAAGAAGCCGCACCTGTAGCTGAAGGCACACTGCTTAAAGCGGCGGTCGTATTCGTTAAAGGCGAAGCAAAAAATGTAAAAGAGACTCCAGTCGCATTACATTTAGGTGATATACTTAGCGAAGGCGATAAGATCGTAACGGGCAAAGGTGGATCGATCGATATCGGTCTGACCGATTCCAGCGTCATTCGCTTAAAAGAAAACTCTGAGTTAGTTCTCAAAAGTTTAAGACAAACGGACGCTTCTCAAATCAGGATTTCCTTAATGTCAGGTAAGATCCTGAACTTAGTTGAGAAGGAAAAGAAAAACGCAAACTACTTCGTAGATACTCCTACTGTGGTGGCTGCGGTCCGAGGAACTTCTTTCGAAGTTAATGCTTCCGATAAAGAATCTTCTGTCTTCGTGGTCGAAGGTGCTGTAGAAGTAACTCCTTTGATCCATGACAAGACTGAAAAAGCTTTAATCACCGGCGGATTGATCATAGTCACAAACGAAAAAGTCATAGTGATCGAAGATACAAAACGTGCAAAAGCAGAAGGTCCTGAATACGGCGATATGCGCAAGAACTTGAGTGGTCTGGACAAAGAAGTTCTGGCATCTACTCAAAACTTAAAAACCGCAAAGACCGAACAAGAGCTGGAAGAAATTTATGATAAAAGTATCGAACAAATCATAATGAAAGATGGCCGCGAGCTTAGAGGTGTTGTGGTTTCTCAAAAGAAAGGAAAACTGATCGTTCAAACACTGAAAGGATCTTATATCCTGGATGAGAACTCAGTCGAAAAGATCATCTATTAAGAAAAATTAATAGATAGTTCTAAAGCGAAGACCCGGGATTTCTTTCCCGGGTTTTTTTATACCTACTCAAACAGACCATTCACCTAATTTTTTATCAAAGGAGAAGGATCCAGCTCCTCTGAATAAAAGAGAAAGCGCAGCAGACACTGCGAGAATATGGTATTCGAAACCTTCTCCACCTTTGTCCCCGAACCAATTCATAAAGAAGCCGTATTCTTTATGAGTGAAACCTGCTACTGTCAATGTGATTGCAAGTCCAAGAGCCCAGAACCTGGTTAAGAACCCGAATACAAAACAGATGGTCCCAATGAATTCAAAACCAATAACCATTACTCCTAAAACATAAGGAGCACCCAGGGTCTCAGTAAAATAGTCCATTGCGGTATAGAACCCGGAACCTTCGAACCAACCCAATGCCTTTTGGGCCCCATGTGGGAAGACACAAATAGCAAGGCCCAATCTTAGGAATAAGGGACCTAACCCTTCTTTCGTTTGAAATAAATTATATAACATGCCGAATCTGCATCCTATAGAACCCAAATCCGAACATATTTCCATTCTAATTTATCTGCGCCGAGACCGGAAGCCTGCTTAGAAGCCAAAATAGGTTGTCGAAAGGGGTATTTCCGTAAATTTTGGCAATACGAACGCATCGGAAGGTACCTATGTCTGAAGAGACAGCCGAAAAGAAGAATAAAAAAATCAACAAGATGAGCGCAGGCGAGCTTGATCAAGCTCTGAAAGACGCAGTCGAGAAGATGAACGGGGAAACGAGCAAGTACGTACAACATCTTAAAGCGAGAAAAGAAGAACTCGCGAATAAGAAGTAAGCACTACTTTCAAAACCCGCAAAACCCTCCGCGGACTCGTGCGGAGGGATCTCAATATTCTCAGGAACCATGCTACAATTCATCGATATCAAGCACCGGTTCGGTAGCTCTACACTTTTCGAAAACTTCTCCTGGCATATCAAACCAGGTTCCAAGATTGCCTTAGTAGGACCAAACGGTTCAGGCAAATCCACCCTATTCAAAATGGCTGTCGGAGAACTAAATCCTGAAGAAGGTTTAGTCAGTCGATCCAAACATACTGAAATTTCTTTATTCCAACAGATCCCTGATTTCAATTTCGAAGCAAGGGTAATCGATACAGCACTTTCTAAACATAAACATTATAACGAATATATAAAACGTGCAGAAGACATTCATGCAAGAATGGACCGCACTGATCATGATTCTCCTGAGTTTACAGCGTTATTAGAAGAACAAAGCTCTTTAGAAGAATATGCATTTACTTATGGTGTCCATGAATTAGAAGCACAGGCAAAGAAGATCATTGGTGGTTTAGGCTTTTCTAATGATCAAATGGAGAAGAAGGTAAAAGAATTTTCTCCTGGTTACCAACATAGACTTGGACTTGCAATTGCAATTCTGAATCCAGGAAACCTTCTTCTCTTAGATGAACCAACCAACCACCTGGATCATGCTTCTAAGGCATGGCTTGCAGAATATTTAGTAGATACAAATCGTTCTTTCGTTCTGGTGACTCACGATCCAGAGTTTTTGAATGCAACTACTGAGACGATCGCAGAATTAAATCCTTCCGGTGTTCTGGAATTTAAAGGAACCTTAGAAGATTATTTCGAACATAAAAATGAACTTTTAGATAAGTTAAGACTTCAATTCAAAAAAGAAGAAGCATACTTAAAGAAAAGGACTGAGTGGATAGAACGTTTCCGGTCCAAGGCTACAAAAGCAAAAGCAGTCCAAAGTGTTATTAAACGATTAGAAAAAAGAGATAAGGTAGAAGAACCTGAGGATTCTTTCTGGAATTCCAAAACCGAATACAGGTTCAATTATACTCCTTGCGGAAATCTTTCTTTTAGAATAGAAAATGCTTCCTTCGCTTATGAAAAAACAGGGAAGAATATTTTCTCAAACGCGGAACTTCATGTTTCAAATGGGGATAAAATCGCGATCATCGGCCCGAACGGTGCCGGTAAATCCACTTTTTTAAGAAACATATTAGGAATTCATAAATTATCTGAAGGTTCTGTTACTTTCGGACCTAAAACAAAGATCGGCTACTTCTCCCAAAATCATCACGAGCACCTGGATCCTGAAAAAAATCTTTTAGAAACTATTCTTTCCGTGTATCCGGATCTTCCGGATGTGGAAGCTCGAAAACTATTAGGTTATTTTTCTTTTAGCGATGATAGAGTTTTTAAAAAAGTAGGACTTCTTTCCGGAGGAGAACAGAGCAGATTAAGATTGGCTCTATTAGTTAGATTCTCCTCTAATACTTTGTTTTTGGATGAACCTACAAACCACTTGGACTTAGTAGTAAGAGATAATTTAAAACGTGCACTCCAAGAATATCCTGGAGCAGTTTTGGTCATCTCCCATGACCCTGATTTTTTAAAGGATCTGTGCACAAGGACCGTTTCTGTTTCCAACGGAAAAGTAAAAGATCTGAATACAAGCTTCTCTGATTATCTAAAATTCCCTCCGGAAGAATTAGAAGCAGAAGGCGGTTTTACTGTAAAAGCTCCAGCTGAAAACGCGAGCAGCGAGAACAAGAGCAGATCTCAAAAGAACGCTGACAAAAATCGGGTTAAAAAAATCCAAAAAGAAATAGAACAAATCGAAGCTAAGATCGCTCTATTAGAAAAGAATAAATCCAACTCAGAGGAACTTCTCGCAGATCCGGAGTTTTATAAAAAGCGCAGTTATCAAATGGAATTAGACACTTATAACGAGACCAAAAAAGAGATCTCTAAATTGACTGAAACCTGGGAAAAGCTGCAAATCGAAATGGAAGAACTTTCTTCCGTAGTATAACGAATCCATAAGGAGACTGAATGAATCCGAAAGAATTAAAAAACAGATTAGATGCCAGAAAATCGGGAAGTGATGATTTTTACCTTCTGGATGTACGTAACCCTAACGAACAAGAGATTAGCACTATTGATGGAACAGATCTTTTAATTCCTGTTGCTGAATTGCCTGGTCGAATCGGAGAATTGGATTCTTGGAAATCTTCCGGAAAAGAAATTATAGTATATTGCCGTTCCGGAGCAAGATCTGCAAATGCGTGTGGAGTTTTAAAATCCACAGGATTCTCCAAAGTATTTAACTTAGAAGGAGGGATCCTTTTATATTCTGATGAGGTGGATCCGTCCCTGGCTAAATATTAAGAATTTATCATTTACTTAGATAAAAACTTAGAGATGGCCGGAAGAACTACTTCCGGCTTTTCTATATGAGGTAAATGTCCAGCATCTTTCACCAAAACGAATTCGGCGTTCAAAAGCTCCTTCACATATTCTCCTTTTTCCAAAGGAGTAGTATGGTCCTGAGCTCCCCAAAAAACCAACACCTGCTTTTTAGTTAAGGCCAAACTTTCGAATTCAGGTTTAGGATCGAAAGAAATAATATTTCGGATCGTAGAAAGAATAGCTCTTCCAAAACCTTTAAAGCTAAGCTGAGTCTCGTATTTCTCCACCCAACCGCTCGGAACCTTAGAAGGATCTACAAAATCAGCAGAGATACCTTTAGGCAAAGAAGGAATATAAACAACAGAGCTTAAATATTCTCCAACCAAAGGAATAGTCAGAGGGAATGTATTCGTCTTTGAAGTAAAAGGATCTACTAAAACCACTTTGTTGATCTGGTCAGGATGTTTAGAAACATAATGAGCAACTATAGGACCTCCCATAGAAAGTCCCATTATATCGAAAGATGCATTTATATGCAGAAAATTTAATAGATCAGAGATCTGAGTTGTAAACAGGTCCAGATTATAAACTGTATCCGGTCTGTCAGAATACCCTCTACCATACAGATCAAAACGTAAAACTCGGAAACCCGCATCCGTAAGTGATTTTTGAACAGGGTCCCAAATAAAATATGGAGTAGAAAAACCGTGAACTAAAACTACAAGATTTCCTTTTTCAGGCCCGGACAATTCATAATGAGTCCAGCCTAAAGGAAGTTCTGCAAATTGTCCGGAGACTCCGGAACGGATCGATTCGTTTAATTCGATTTTTTCTCTAGAGCGTACAAATGGCAAAGCGGTAAGTACGATGAGTACAAATACCGCTAGGCCTAGGAGATATTTCTTTTTCATTCTTTATCTAAAAGAATTTTACGGAAAAATAAAAAGCCTTCGTCGAGAGGATCGCCGATCCCTCTTTTTTTCAACATTCCAGTCATATCCAAAACGATAATCCCATACATCCAGGAATACATTGTTCTCGCTAGAGAAGGATAATCTTCTTCTTTGATCTTGAATTCCCCCGATCTAACGCCCGCTCGGATAGTTTCCAAAAAAACGCGATAACTGGTTGGAAGTTTAGGGAACGCTTTTCTATGCATATGCCCATGAACTGTATTGAACATTACCTTATGCAACTCTTGGTTATTTCCCGAAAAATCGTAATAAGCCCTTGCGATCAGGGTCAATTTTTCGTAAGAATTTTTTCCGTTCAGTCTAGAAGCTCTAAGTGTTTCGGTTAACTGAGCTTCTCCCTGGGAAATGATAATTTTGATAATATCTTGCTGGCTTTTGAAATGAGAATAGGGACTCGCTACACTACAATCCAACTTCTCGGCGATCCTTCTCATGGAAAGCCCATCAATTCCCTCTTCGTTCAATATATCCAACGCCGCCTGGACGATGGATTCTTTATTTAAACTATTTCTAGTGCGCCTTCTTGGACGCGGAGCAGCTACTGCAGTCATAATTTTTGCCTTAAGAACGATCGAAAGCCGAGAACGGCTCGAATATCGTCCCCATTGTCCAGTTATCCCAAAAATGGGCAGGATGTTCAAGAGTTTCCTTTTCAAATTAAGGGATTTTCCTAGTATAGGATACAAAAAAAATAGAAACGGACCCCTAGAATGAAAGCAACTGCCTCTTCCAAGGTTAAACCAAAGACCAAAGCCTCAAAAAACACACAACAATCACCCAAAAAAGCCACAAACGCCAAAAATGGGGCCCAATCCTCTAAGAGACATTTTCCAGCTCCTTGGTCATTAACAGGAGAAGGATTCCTATTCCCCCTATTCGGTAGGAAGTCCTACAACTCTGAAATGGCATTTTTGGATGAAGAAGATCGTAAATCCTACAAAGGAGGACTTGGTTCTTTGATGTTAGTGAATTATGAAAGATCTGATGTAGGACCTTATCACGAACTTTTATATATCCCTGGGAATTTCGAACATAAGGATACAAATTATAAAAGGATCACTCGCATTTTTGTATCCAGCCAAACTTCTGTAGACGAAGGAATTCGTAACTGGGCTATTCCAAAAGAAAGAGCAGACTTCGTTTGGAAAAAAGAAGGCCGAGTAACTAAGATAGAAGTTTCCAGAGATGGAAAAACTTTTTTCAAAATTAAGATCCGCACATTAGGTTTTAATTTTCCCGTAAGCACTTCTATTCTTCCTTATGTACTTTTACAAAAAGCAGAAGATGGATCCAAACTTAGCACAGCATTTATAGGCACAGGAAAAGGAAAATTCGCAAGGATAGAATCCGTTTGGTCGGATGAAACAATCTTTCCTGACTTTATCAAAGGTGGAGGAATGAAAACTGGAATAGGAGCTTCTCCTTTCTATCTCACCTTCCCTGTCGCAGAACTTGTAGAATAAGCTAAACATTAAAATTTGATAAAATACCTTTTATAAAAAATCCGCGAGGAGTGTGCTATGAAGAAATTCCGTTTAGCGATTATTCTTCCGTTCTTATTTTTGCTTTTTTCCGGATCAGTATTTTCCGGAACAGCCAAACCTCAGATTAGAGATTTTAATTTTGAGGCTGGAATGTCCAAGGTAGACATCACTGGACCTCCAACAGGGATCATGTTCTGGGGTTACGCACAAGAAGGTCAAAAAGGAGAAGGTATACATCTCCGACAATTCGCAAGAGCCCTAGTTATCAAAGATCCTAAGAGCGGGAAAGTATTAGCTTATGTGACTGCGGAATTAGGTGGTGTTCCTCATGAAGTCCAGAGAGACGTAGTAGCTCGATTGAAGAAGGAAGTAGATCCTAATTTTAATTTGGCAAACGTTCTTTTGAACGCTTCTCATACTCATAGCGCTCCTGCCGGATTTTTCCATTATATTCAAAATTCAATATATACTACTAAGTTTTTTCCTGAATATTATTCGGTAATCACAAATGGTATCTTTCAGGCGATCAAAGAAGCTTATTCTAAAAAAGAAATAGCTCAGTTATTGATCGGAAGCGCAATTGTAGAAGGCGCTGGAGCAAATCGTTCTTTAGTAGCTTACCAAGCAAATCCTAAAGAAGAAAGAGATAAGTATAATTCAGATACTGATAAAACGATGATCCAAATCTCTGTGAATACAAGAAGAGGTGTTATCGGGATTGTAAACTGGTTCGGGGTGCACACAACAAGTATGACCTTCGACAATCATTTGGTTTCTACAGATAATAAAGGATATGCTTCTTATCTTTCAGAATTTGAAGCTTCGAAAAGAGGACAAAAAGATTTTATCGCAATCTTTGCTCAAGCAAACGAAGGGGATGTAACTCCAAACCTAAACCTGAATAATACTGGGCCCGGAAAAGATATGTTCGAGAGCACCAAGATCATTGGAGAAAGACAATATCATGCAAGTGCTAAGATCTTAAATGATGATAATCTCAGAGCATTACCTTCCGGCCTTAACTATACTCAGTCTTTTATAGATATGCCTAACTCAATTGTTCGTAAGGAATTTTCGGAAACTGGAAAGGACGAAAGAACTTGTTTGTCCGCATATGGATATGCTTTAGCTGCGGGTTCTACAGAAGAAGGTGGAGGACATTGGCTTTTCCATGAAGGAATGAAGGATGAGGATAGAAAATTCTATATTGATTGGTTAGCAGCAAGATTACTCCAAGCTCCAAGCGATGAATTGCGAGTTTGCCAAAAACCTAAGGCAATCCTATTTCCAATGGGAGAAACAAAACCGGATCCTTCTCTTTCTCAAATTCTTCCTTTGGGTCTTGCTACAATCGGTGATTTTGCTTTAATCGTTTCACCTAATGAAGTTACTACGATGTCTAGCAGAAGGATGAAAGAAACGGTTAAAAAAGTTTTAGGAACTAAGATCAAAGAGATCGTACTTTCAGGCTTAACTAACGATTTTGCAGGATATATCACTACCAAGGAAGAATATTCTACTCAACAATACGAGGGTGGACACACTCTTCATGGACCTTTTAGTTTGGATCTTTTCAGACAAGAATACGACAGACTTGCAAATGATCTTTTAAAGAACAAGACAAGCGTTCAAGGACCATCTCCTAAAGATTTGAGTTCTACAGTTATAGGCACTGATATTCCTCATAGAGATAGGATCTCTTCTTTCGAACCTAAAATCAAAACTCCGAATGAGAATATTGCAAAGACAGGAGAAACCGTTTCTTGCGAAGTCAGTTCCATAAATCCAAACATCTCTTATCCAAAACAAAAATCCTATTTTGATGTGGAGAAAAAAGAAGGAGATAAATGGATAACTGCTTATACGGATTCAAGCTGGGCCACTAAATTCTATTATAAAAAATCATTCTTACCTTTGTTTGATGATAAGATCCGATTGGTTTGGGAAACGGATAAGAATGATACGCCTGGAGTTTATAGGTTAAAACATTCTTCCTTCTATATTAACAAAGAAGGAAAAGAAGTCCCATTCTCTATTGATTGCCCCGAATTCGAATTAAAATAGTATGACTCGGAAACGGCGTAAATTGGAATGGTAGTACACCGTATTGATCTGCAGTTAATAACTGCGTTATGTTAATATTTTTAGGACTGGAAAATGGAAGAAGCAGTTTTGTTAGACGGAATCCGCACCCCTTTCGGAAATTTCGGCGGAACATTAAAAGATGTAAGCGCAGTGGATTTAGGAGTATTAGTTTCTAAATCATTGTTGGAAAGAACAGGAGTTAATCCTTCCGATATAGGTGAGTCTATTTTCGGAAACGTGGTCCCTACTGGAAAAGAAGCTATCTACTTAGCGAGACATATAGGACTCAAAACCGGATTACCTATCACAGTTCCAGCTTTGACCTTGAACAGGCTTTGCGGTTCCGGAATGGAAGCAATCATACAAGCAGCTAAAAAAATCTACTTGGGAGAATCTGAAGCGGTTCTTGCAGGTGGATCTGAATCCATGAGCAATGCACCTTATGTTGTGCGTAACGCAAGGTGGGGAGTTAAATATGGTTCTGCTGAATTCGAAGATTCATTAGAGCAAGGATTAACTGACCAATACGTTGGACTTATCATGGGTGCTACTGCAGAAAATCTTGCAGACCAATACAAGATCAGCAGAGCAGAACAAGATGAATGGGCTGGAATTTCCCAAACCAGAGCAGAAAAAGCTACAGTAGAAGGTAGACTAAAAGAAGAAATTCTTTCTGTAACCGTTGGCGGAAAGAAGCCAGTTACATTAGAAAAAGATGAATTTATCAAAGGTGCTGCTTCTATCGAAAAACTTTCAGGACTAAGACCTGCTTTTAGAGAAGGTGGAACAGTTACTGCTGGAAACGCATCTGGTCTAAATGATGGAGCTGCTGCTACTATCATTACTTCTGCTTCTTACGCTAAGAAGATTGGTAAAAAACCTTTAGCGATCATTAGAGGATACGGACACGCAGGATGTGATCCTGCGAAAATGGGAATCGGACCTGCATTAGCAATTCCTATCGCTCTTAAAAAAGCAGGCTTAAAACTTTCAGACATGAGCCTTGTAGAAGTAAACGAAGCGTTTGCTGCTCAGTATCTTGCAGTCCAAAAGGAATTAGGTCTAAATCCTGAGATCACAAACGTAAATGGTGGAGCAGTTGCGATCGGGCATCCGCTCGGGGCAAGTGGCGCAAGAGTAACTATAACTTTAGCTTACGAACTTAGAAGAAGAAAGGCAAAATACGGAGTCGCTTCTCTTTGTATCGGTGGTGGACAAGGGATAGCTCTTATCCTGGAAAACCCGGAAGCATAATAAAAAAGACTAGGTCCCGCTTGGTTTGCAGGACCTAGTCCAGTTCTCACTTCCCTAGTTTACGCTTTTATAATCTATTTTCCAATTCGAATGCTTCTGCCAAAAGTTCGTAAGAACGAACCCTGTCTTTAAAATCGTAAGTGATTGTAGAAACCACTACTTCATCTATCCCATATTCTTCAGTCAGATCTAAAATCCTTTTTTTAACTGTATCGGGAGTTCCTACAATCATTCTCCCCCGATTATGTAATAATCTGACCCTTTCCATATCAGAATATACGTAAGGTTTAATTTCTTCGTAAGAAAGTATACCTTCACTAATTCCTTTTTCAATATTTAAAAGTTGCCTGTCCATTACAGCCTGTAGTTCTTCTGCCTTCTCTTTTGTATCAGCACATAACACGAAAATACCTACACTTGCATGAGGAGTCGGAAGAGCTTCGGAAGGTTGGAATCTTTCTTTATAAGCCCGAATGCTAGCATATCCTCCTGTTGGATTGATAAACTGTGCGAAAGATAGAGCCATTCCAAAATGGGCCGCGATCAAAGCGCTTTCTCCACTCGAAGTTAATATCCAAAGTTCAGGACAAGTTTCTGCGACAGGGATCGCTTTTACCTTCTCTTGGATAGAATCAGGTTCTGCATTGTCCGTCAAGAAATCTCGTAAATCCATCAATTGTTGGATAAAATCATTTTGAACAAAACTGTTAGAAGGATTCAATATAGCAGCCGTTAGTCGATCTCCGCCAGGCGCCCTGCCAAGTCCAAGATCTATTCTTCCCGGAAACAAAGTCTCGAGCATTCTAAAATTTTCGGCCACCTTGAGAGAACTATGATTCGGAAGCATAATACCACCTGAACCCATTCGAATCCCTTTTGTTTCGCCAGCAAGATGAGAAATCAAAACTTCAGGAGAAGATCCGGCCAGTCCCAGAATATTATGATGTTCTGAAACCCAATATCTATGATAGCCTAACCTATCAGTAAGTTTTGCAAGTTCGATAGTCTCCTGGACCGCTTGGGATGCGGTCCCACCTTTACGAATTGGAGACTGATCTAAAACACTTAATCGGATCATATTAGAATGCAGACTTGACCACTCCCCCGTCTACTCTGAGTGCAGCACCATTTGTTGCGGAAGAAAGTGGAGAAGAAAGATAAACCGCAAGATTTGCGACTTCTTCTACTGTTGCGAATCTTTGTAAAAGAGAGGTAGGTCTTGCGTTTTTGAAAAATTCTTTTTCTACAGTTGAAGTGGAAACGTTTTGTTGTTTGGCAAGATCTTCTAAAAATCCTTCTACACCTTCGGAACGAGTTGGTCCTGGGAGAATAGAATTTACAGTAACATTGGTTCCTTTTGTGAGTTCTGCAATTCCTCTGCCTAAAGAAATCTGAGCACTTTTTGTGACTCCGTAATGGATCATTTCATTCGGGATCTGAATTCCGGATTCACTGGATATAAATAAGATCCTCCCCCAATTCTTTTTAAGCATAGAAGGTAGGTAAGCTCTGGAAAGTCTGACCCCACTCAAAACATTTACCTCGAAAAATCGGATCCAATCTTCGTCCGGGATATCTACAAAATCTTTAGGTTCGAAAATCCCAACATTATTCACAAGAATATCTACATTAGGAAATTTTGATGCAATTTTGTTTACTTCTTCTTTGTTAGAAAAATCTGCTTCCACTCCGAGAAGATTTGCTTTGGGGACTTTTTTCTGAATGGTAGAGATGGCTTCTTCCACCCTGGCTTTGGTCCTTCCATTTATAATGACCTGCGCTCCTTCTGCCGCGAGGCCCGTAGCGATTGCGAGGCCGATTCCGGCAGTTGATCCTGTGACTAATGCGATTTTATCTTTGAGTTGGGTATCCATGTATTATTTTCCATTACTTAGACGAAGCTAACGCAGATCTAGGCAAAAAGGGTTTTAGTCCGTGACTTGGCCTTAGGTCGGCTTTTAATTAAATCATAAGATCCATAGTAAGATATTTTACAGCAATTTTCGGGTTGTGCTAAATTCAAAAAATCTTTTATACTTAGGCAAAGAGATGGTCCTCAGTAAAGAAATCCAAACCCCTTTAGGAATACTTCTCGCGGGTGCCGTGGAAGAAGGTATCTGCCTTTTAGAATTCACGGAAAAAGAGAGGTTGGAACTCCAACTTACTCGGCTCAAAAAAGTTTTTGGCGAGGATATCCAACCGGGAGAGAGCAAGTTTTTTCATCCTTTGGAAGAACAGCTTCAGGAATATTTCGAAGGTAAAAGAAAGGACTTCGATGTTCCTCTGGTCGTCTTAGGCACTGATTTTCAGAAAAAAGCTTGGGAAGCTCTACATTCTGTAGTTTACGGTAAGACAAATTCTTACGAGGCCCAGGCAATCCGGGTCGGAGACAAAAATGCGGTTCGAGCAGTTGCAAAAGCGAATGGAGAAAATCGGATCGCGATCTTGATCCCATGCCATAGGATCGTTGGCAAAAGTGGAGACCTAACTGGATACGGCGGAGGACTTTGGAGAAAAAAATTCCTGCTCGAGTTAGAGCAAAAATTCTCAGATTCTCCTACTTTACCTTTTTTCCGAGGTGAATGACAGAAGCAATACTCCCTGGGAATGTAACCCCTTCGAAAGGAGACCAACCGCTCTTACTTTTTATATCTTCTTTTTTGAATGTAGTTGGAGTTTCAAAATCTAGAACAGTAAAACTTCCGCAGTAACCTTCTTCGATCTTTCCAAAACCTTTTCCATATTCTTTAGGCAAAAATTCTGCTACAAAATCTCCAGGATTCTCAGCGCAGATCTCCGAAATTTTTTCTAAAGAAATTCCTGCGGTCTTATACAACCATGTCACGAATAAAGAATACGTGTCGAGTTGAGAAATCCCAGATGTGCCCTTCAGTTTTTCTTCAATAGAATGAGGGGCATGATCAGTTGCTAGGAAGTCAATCCAACCTTCTTTTACTCCCTTGAGTAAAGCCTCTTTGTCTTCAGGTCCTCTCAACGGTGGATTCATCTGGAACCAATGACGGTTTTCGTCGGTGAGCATGGTTCGATCAAAGTACAAATGAGTAGGAGTCACTTCACATTTTACTTTGACTCCTCTCTTTCTAGCTTCAATGATTTTCTTTAAACCTTCTTCCGTAGAATAATGGCATAACTTTCCGACCAGTTCATATTTTTCGATCAGATAAAGTGCAAAGTCGGTAGCCAAAGTTTCAGCAATAGCGGGCCTTCTATCCTCATGATATGTTTCGTTTTGGCTTTTTTCTAAAATTTCAGGATCTTCACAATGAAAACTAATATTACATCCTTTATAATGACGGATCGTCTCTTCTAACTGCTCATTGGAATAAAAGAATAATTCTCCAATCGAAGGACCCATGAACGCTTTATACGGAACATGAGCTTTTAGAGGTTTTGTATGAGGACCTATACCCGCATATAAAGTGATACGAACAGGAGAATGATCTGCGAGTTCTCTCTTTTTAGAATAAGTAATATCGTCGGTAGGAGGGATCGGATTATTGGGCATGTCTGCGATATGGATCACACCTCCATTGATCGCAGCATTTCCCGCGGATAAAAAATCTTCTTTGTATTTATGTTTTCCAGATTCGTCTTCTCTTGCATGAACATGAATATCGCCGAAACCAGAAAAGATCGTAAACTTATCCGGATCAAATAACAATTCTTCTGCATTAGAAGATTGCAATACTTTGTCTTTTTGGATGGAGACTATGAGGCCTGTTTTCGGGTCCAATTCCACTGTGCCCATAAAAGATCCTTTGGAGTTTTGGAATTTTCCTGAAATTTTTCGAATCTGAAGAGCCATTTAGTACAGTTTATCTTAGGCGCCTTTTTTTTCTATCGCATTCAAAAGTTTCGTAACTGCCGCAGAAGGTCCCTGCTCTTTACGAATTTGGATAGCAAGATCCCTGGCTTCATCTAAACGATTTGTATGATAATACATATCCGCAAGATGTAAATTGTTTTGGGTATGACCGTCGGAGATTGATCTCAATTCTTCCGACAAACGGATGGCCTCTTGGATATCCCCCATTTTTTTAGCACAATAAGAGAGTATAAAAAGCATCTCAGGATCTTTCACGATCCCCATCTCTCTCAATTCTTGTGCTGCCAGATACGCGGTTTGATAATCTTTAATCTTCAATCCAAGTTTTAAGATCAACTTAGAACGAACTGGATGTGAATCTTGGCTTCCTTGTAGATCAGAAAGGAATCTTCTTAATTCTGAAACTGAACTGGTCTTTTTGATCCGATCTGAAATTTCTCTCCAAGAAGAAATTCCTTCATTTAATCTGGATGGAGTTTCGGCCCGATTAGAAGAATATTCTGAACCTTCTTCCGTTCGGATAGACTGGATCATTCTATTAAATTGATCAGCTAAACTTCCGATCTCATCCCAAGCTTCTGGATGTAATTCTCTTTGCAAATCTCCTTCGGTAGCAAGCTCCAAAGCAGAATATAATCTATCCAAAGGATGGATCACGAAGAATGAGAAAAACGAATTGATCGCAATCGAAAACAGAAGAATACAAACTAAAAATGCGAGCACTGGTTTTTTAAGTAATCCAGTCTCAAATGTCAAGAACTCTTGATAAGGAATTCCTATCTCTTTTACTTGAGTTTTACCTGGAGATTTCTGGATTACAGAATAATAATATTCTCCCATGGCAAGTCCAGGGATCCTTCTGAATCGAGGCTCCCCTTCAGGGACAAGTTCTCTCATTTGGTCCAATGTAAAACTTCGTAATGTCTCTCCTTCTGCAGAAGAATTTTTAACAGAACCGGAAAGTATTTTTAAGAATAATGCAAACTTCTCCTCTTTACCTTCAGGAGAGATTTGTTCCAAAATCCCATCTCGAATATCTTTAGGAGGAAGGTTCTTAACCTTTTTACGGACCTTCTCCAAACCTTTGGAAAAGTTAATTAGATTTTCAGAATATTTTTCTGAACCTTTTAAAGACTCAGCGACCTTTGCATAAGAAGGAAATTCTTTATTTAAAGCTGATGGATTATTCCAAATAAAAGAAAGGATCAAATCTCTTTTGGATTCTACAAAAAAAGAAGTTTCCAATCCACCGGAAGCAGTGAGAACAAACCCATCATTATCCTGAACAGAAAGTAAATAAGAATCAGGAGATAGATCCTGTGCTTTCAACTTTTCCTTAACTGTTTCATTAAAAGATTCTAATCCAGGTTGTAAAAATAACCAACTGCTTCCTTGGAATACGAATAATAATAACAATACGATCCCGAGTAAAATGGGAGATCTAAGACTGAAAGCTTCTCCAGAGGCTCTCAAATGAATCAGCCATGCTAAAAATAATGCGGTTAGAAAAATAGGATTCCAAAAGGACAGTCCGATAGCTCTGTCCAAAGGATAAGCAATTTCTTTTAGATGGAAAAGAATCGTTGTTCCAAGAAGAAGTAAAAACGGCACCCAAAGAGAAAGCGCCATTAGCTGAACATCTGATCTATGAGCCTGAAAACCTCTCCAAACACCGAAGAGTAATATTACAGAAACATAAATGATTCCAAACCAAAATATAACTTTTTCGTCGGCCCGATGGATTACGTCGTAGACTCCTCCACCAAAATCATAAACAGGTTTTGCAAATATTGTTCCTACTATATGAAGAACCAAAATACTTAGGGCCAGAAAATATCCAGCGCCCAATAAGATCCTTCCTGTCTTTTCGGAGGCCTGTGAATTCAGTAGGAAAAAGTATAAACATAGATGTGCGCAAAGTAAAAACGCAGACGGTAAAGAAAGCCATCTATGTAAAAAAGAAAGAGGGTGAAAAAAAGAGGTCCCGAGCAAAAAGGAAAGCTCGAGTAACGCACAATATAAGAATACCCAGCCTAAATGTAAGGTTGTTTCGTATTTTTCCTTTCTAATTAAAAGAAAAAAAGCGCAGAGTCCGGAAAGAAGAAATCCAGTAAGATAACTGACGCTGGAAAAAGTTAAAACAGCCATGATGTGTATTAAAGCATCATTTCACACAAATTACAGCGAATTTGTTTGTGCTGGGACTTGGAGAAAAATCTCCACTACCTAAGTTTACGGTCATATAATCCCCTTTGTCTCCAGCTGCACTCGTAGACCAAAACAATCCGATAGTTTTGATCTTCTTATCTGCTCTTTTGGAGAATGTCTTAAGCTCTTCCTTATCTGGAAGTCTCTTTCTTCTGGAAGAACAATAACGAACTGCATCTTCCCAAGCAACCGGAGATCCAGCTTCTTCGTCCCAACCATGTTTCCCATAAACAGGGGTCTTATCCAAATATTCTTGAACGATAAAATATCCGAAAAATACGATCAATGCTGCTGCGAGAAATCCAATCACTTTTACAAGAGTTCCTGAACTTCCCCCGGACTGTTGAGGAGCCTTCATTGGAAGTTCTTTCATCGTTTCTGAAATTTTAGTAGCTACAGTATGCTGTTGGTGACGATTCGGACGACCATGCTCCGGTCTTTTTTTCTGCTGGTGCCCGCGGTTTCCTCCGCCTGGATGTTTGTGGGAAGATTCTTGTTTTTTATTCCCGGAGGTTTTGCGAGGAGGCTTACGACGGTTCGCCATAAAGTGGATTATCCTTTCAGTCGATGGATTTGGACCTGTTTATTCTAAAAGGTCCTAAACGAATTTTAAAATCGTCCGTAAAAGAATCTCTACCAAGACTAGCTCATTTAGTAAAGAAAAAACCGCCAGGTCGAAAGGAAAGCCCCTACACATACTTAAAAAAGGTCGAATGTTTCCAGTATAGCCGAAAGGATTGTCCCAGAATGCAGACGATTCGAATCGGATTAATTGGCGCAGGCACGGTCGGCTCAGGAGTTCTTAAAATTCTTTCAGAAGAATCCGCAAGATTCGAAAAAGAATACGGTATCTCTCTAAATGTACATACAATTTGTACCAGAACTCCTTCAAAAATCGCCCCTATTTCTAAATTATTTTCTAAAGTAAAAATAACAGACGATTACAAACAAGTGGTGGGAAACCCCGAAATCGATACGATCATCGAACTTGTAGGAGGTACAACAATCTCCGAAGAGATCGTACTCGGTGCCTTACAATCCAAACAGACTGTAATCACAGCTAACAAGGCACTTCTTTCCGAAAAAGGTGAGATTATATATAAAACTGCAGAAGAGAATCATACCGAAATTGGATTCGAAGCTTCTGTTGGTGGTTCTATTCCGATCATCCGAGCTATACGGAATTGTTTGGCGGGAGATAAAGTTCTAGGACTTTACGGGATCTTAAACGGAACAACGAATTTCATTCTTTCCAAAATGGAAACAGAAGGTTTAGATTATAAAGAAGCTCTAAAACTGGCTCAGGAAAAGGGATTTGCAGAAGCAGACCCAAGCTTCGACGTAGAAGGTATAGACACAGCTCATAAGATCAGCATTCTAGGATCTTTGGCCTTCGGAGAAAAAATCCCTCTACAAAACATTGTGGTCGAAGGTATAACAAAGATTACACGATTAGACATCGCATTCGCTTCTGACCTGGGTTATAGGATCAAGTTACTCGGCCTTGTAAGAAAATTGGACGGCAAGGTAGAAGCCAGGGTCCAACCTGTAATGATACCAAAACATCATGCGTTCGCAAGTGTGATGAATGAGACAAATGCTGTGTATTACAAAACTGCATTTGCTGGCCCGGGTCTAATTGTAGGAAAAGGTGCAGGCGCTTTACCAACAGCTTCTGCAGTAGTTTCGGATCTGATCTATTACAGCTCAAGACGAGGCAAAAATCTTCCGATGGAAAAGAACAGATTTCCAAAAGCCTCTATTTCTGAAGCCAACCAAACAGAAGCTAGATATTATCTAAGATTTAATACCTTGGACCAGCCAGGGGTTTTAGCGGAAATTGCAAAAGATTTGGGAACAAACGGAGTATCTATATCTTCTGTTCGCCAAAACGAATCTGAAAAGGAACCTGCAGAAGTAGTCGTGGTCACACATCCATGTGTCGAAGCTTCAATTTCTGCGTCTTTAGGAAGGATAGATGCTTCTGAAGTGGTATTAGAACCCTCTGTTGCGATCCGCTTGGAAGACAAATTGTAAAAGTATGAACGAATTTCCCTGCACATTATCCTTACATGAAGGATTCGGGGATTCACATTTGGATTTATTTTTGGATATTGACGGAATTTCTCGTCTAATCACCTTCGGAACAGTCGCATCTTATTGGGAATTACTCCAAAGTGGATCGAAAATAACTTTTCAAAGAAAGAATGATCACAGAAGGATCTATCTGGACTTAGAAGGCGAAATCGAAGAGAAAGGACGACTGAGGATACTTTACCGCGGATCCGCCAAAACGGATTCCAAACCGGAAGAAGTCTCCAGCTGGACGGAATTGACAGCTACCATCAAAGATGGAACAATGATGCTTTAACGCGGATCGGGGCAAAATGGCAAAAACGGAATTCGAAGGCCTTTACATAGAAACTAAAAGAGACTCCGTCGGAGACAAAGAAGTTTTAGTCGTCATCATGAACGGAAAAGTGACGAATTCGAACGCTTTCGAAATTTCCAGAAAGATCAATTTCGTTTTCGACGAAGGGATCTACGAGATTATCTTAGACCTTTCTTCTTTGGAATATATCAATAGTGTTGGGGTTGCGACTCTTTTAACACTGATCAAAACTGTAGACCAGCATAACGGAAAGATCGTGATCGGAGGATTGAATCACTTCTTAGAGAATGTGATCCGATTGATGGAATTACCTAAAAAGGTAGCGATCTATCATACTCTAGACGAAGCCAAAGCAGTCTTTAAATAATATTATCTAATACTTTCTTGTTTAGAAAGAATATCCAAATATTCTAAAATACCTTTTGCAATGGTCTCCTTAGAAGCGGGACCTATTTCCTTTTTAAAACCTTCTTTTCCAAAAATGATCACGCTTGTATCCAGGTCTCCAAAACCTTTGGAGTCTTTACCCACGTAATTCCCTACGATAAAATCCAGATTTTTTCTTTTAAGTTTACCAAGTGCATTTTGATCCAATAAATCTGTTTCCGCGGAGAAGCCTATACGGAGAACATCTTTCAGATTTTGTTCCTGGATCTTTTCATGAACAGAAACAAGTATGTCTGGATTTTTGATCAGTTCCAGAACTAAGGTATCGCTACCTTCTTCTTTTTTGATCTTGGAATCGTTTGCATTTTTAGGACGAAAATCAGCCGGAGCTGCTGCCATGATAAGGATAGAAGAAGAATCCACTTCTTTCAGAACTGCGTCTCTCATTTCCAGAGTGGTTTCTACCTTAAGAATTCTTGCTCCCTTAGGTTCAGAATATTTTGGCTCAGTCAAACCACGAATATAAACTACATCTTTTACTAAATGGGCCGCTTCTTCGGCCAAACAATATCCCATTTTTCCTGAGGAAGCATTAGAAATAAATCGTACAGGATCAATCCACTCTCTAGTAGGCCCTGAACTTATTATAATTTTTGAATATTTAGCCAAGATAAAACATCTTATTGAGAAGTTTTGAGATACAATTCCAGGATCTTTTTTTGCATTACTGGAACGTCAGCAAGTTTGCCGTAACCTTCGTCACCACAAACCACAACTCCTTCTTGAGGATCCAAGATAATGACTCCGTCTTCTTTCAAACGCGCCAGATTTCTTTGTGTGGCTGGATGAGTGAACATATTCGGATTCATTGCAGGAGCAACTAATACAGGACATTTCGCGGCAAGATATGTAGAAGTTACAAGATCGTCCGCAATTCCGTTGGCCATTTTTGCGATAATATTTGCAGTCGCAGGAACAACAGCAATTACAGCTGCACGATTCCTTGCATCAATGTGAGCCATACCTTGCTCGTATTCATCTACCTGGACTTTTTTACCCGTAAGTGCTTCGAATGTGATCGGACCAATAAACTTGGTAGCATTCTGGGTCATAATCACAGAAACAGGATAACCTTCTTTAGTAAGATTACGCACCAGTTCGCAGGCCCTAAAAGCTGCAATACTTCCGCTGACTGCGATTAGAATATCCTTTTTATCCATAGTGCAGATCCAAAACCGATCTCGTAGTTTTACAACTTAAATCGCAAAAGAAGAAGGAGCAGAAAGTCTAGTAAAACGAACGGTCATAATCTTATTCCCATCCATTTTTTCTACAGTCAGCTTACCTTCAGGGATGGCGACTTCGGTCCCTTCCTTAGGCATATCTTCTAACTTCTCTAAAATAAAACCTGCGATAGTGCGAATATCGTTTAACTCGTCCTCTTCAATTCCAGTTAGGATCTCTTTTAATTCGTCGAGTTCGGTTTCTCCATCTATATCAAATGCATCAGGAGAATGTGATGGAACCGCATCTGTTTCATGATCGTCGGTCTCATCTCTGATCTCGCCGAAAACTTCTTCCACTATGTCTTCCATAGTTAGTAGTCCGGAAACTCCGCCATACTCATCGATCACAATCGCCATATGTTGTTTTGCGACTCGTAATTTCTGGAGAACCTTCTCGATGGACATACCTTCTGGAACTACGATAGGAGGTTGCATGATTGTAGTAACTTTTGCTTTCTTATTTCGTTTGGATTCGGAAAGCCAAGCAAGATAAGCCTGAACGTGAATAATACCTACAATATTGTCAGTTGTTCCATCATATACTGGATATCTGGAAAAATGATGTTCTGCGATAATAGAAAGAACTCCATCCATTTGGCTGTCGGCAGGAATTCCTACAATACTCAAACGATGAGTCATTACATCTTTCGCCAAATGTTCAGAGAACTGAAAAGTATTTTGTATGATCTGGAATTCTTCCTGATCTATATTTCCTTGTTTGTTCTGTTCCTGGATCAGGATCATCAATTCTTCGGGAGAATGAATGATACGATGAGAATCTTCCTTAAACCCGATCCTCTTCAAGATAAAAGAAGTCATTCCATTTAAGAAAAACGTAATGGGAAAAAATAAATAATAAAAGAAGAATATAGGAGCACTTGTCACCAAGGCCATGGTTTCTGTTTTCTGTATCGCAACTGTTTTAGGAAGAAGTTCTCCCAAAAGAATATGCAAAAATGTGATCAATGCAAATGAGATCGCTACTGCAATACCATGAACGGTTAGATCGGAATCAGGATATCCTGCGTAATGAAAAATAGGCTCTATCCAACTGGAAAGATAACCTTCTCCCACCCAACCTAAAAGTAAGCTCGCAATTGTGATCCCCACCTGGCAGACGGAGAGCATATCGTTCAACATTGTGGCCGCTTTTTTGGTAAGAACAGCCATAGGTCTGCCGTCTCGGATCAATTCTTCCAGACGAGAAGGTCTGATCGAGACCAGAGCAAATTCTGCGGACACAAAAAATCCGTTCGCAAAGATAAGAAGAAGTATTACTAAAAATCCAATCACGTCCATTAACGACAAAATCTTCCGAATGTAAGATTTAGGCGGATTGCTAGATCGAAAGAATAAAACAAGGAGGGTAAAATATCGCTTTGGTCCGGAAAATTCCGGCTTCTACTGTCGGGGTCCATCTATCTGTGATACGATCCATGAAAAACGGTGCATTGTCGAGTGTTTTGGAGACGAAAAAATGAAAATTTCCCCTTTTACGGAGCGGGATTTAAGCGGGTTATTCCGCGTTTCGAACCATTTTAAGGACTCTAGAATTCAAGTTTGGGTCCCCATTTTCATTCGCGAGTCTTTCTATTAAATTTATGTCGGATTCCGACTCTGGATTCCAGGATTTAACAAAATAAAGGCGAGAAGTTCCTACTGATAACCAGAACCTTGCCCAGTCCAGAAAGTCTTCTGATTTATCTCCCCAGCCCGTGCCGCTAAGAGAGTCCTTTGTAAATACAATCCTATCCGGCAAATTCCTAAAATCTAATCTACGTTTTGCCTTTCTGAAAGAAATGGAATCAGATCCGCAGGTCCATTCATAATCCCTAAGACCGTTAGGAGATTTAGAAGTCACCTTCATATTCCAAACAAGCAAAGCAGACTTTCCTTGGAGCAATTTAGATCCATCATAATATTGTAATGGAAAGGATTGCCAGCCCAAATGACTTTCCCCTTCCGGAAGGTTTTTAGGGAAAAGATTCTCACAAGCAGGACCGAATACTTTTTTAGCAGAATCTGACTCGTCTCTTTTATCGAATCTTAAAAATAACTTAATCTCAGAATCAGGGAATTCCTTTCTCAGATATTCTGCTGCTTCCACTCCAGGTGAATTCAGATAAATTTGAATTTTATCCTTCTTAGAAAATGATTCCAATGTACTCCTAAAAGCAGATTGAGCAGTGTAGCTAGTAGGATTGTCTGTATTCAACTCTCTTGCTTCCAGCTCGGAAGAATCTCCGTCCTTATGAAATAGAAATACTCTCTTATCTTTCACAAAGACCGCGATCAGTGGATGAGTTAACTTTTTGAAATTCGCATTTTTCAGAGGATCTGATTCTTCTCTGATGCGAGAAGATTCTTTGGTTCTCATTTCGGACCAAGCGGATTTCCAAGGCTCTCTTCCCGGAGGATAAAATCCTTTATATCTAGAAATTCTATTATGAGTTTTAAGGATAGCAAGGTCAGGAGGAGAATCCTCTTCCTGAAGTTCAGAATTTTCCTCATAATGGATCATAAAAGAAAGTAGATCGTTTGTATAACCATGTCTGGTATAAAAATCTATGGCGGAATTTTCTAAACTTTTACTTCCAAAAGAAGGAGGAAGATAATTTTTGATCTCGAAAGTTTTATCATCCGTATGACCAGACGCGGAAATTTTAAGAGCTTGGTCTAAGAAACTTTTTACTCCTCTTAAATTAGAGGATTCTTTATGAGAAAGAAATAATCCATTCAATCGGATCCATTCTTCTTTATACGAAGGATCTTCTTTTAAAATACCGCCTGCCTTGGTAAACTCTATGATCGCTTTTCTGAGATTATTCGTTTTTAACTGCAAAAACCCGTGGAGCAATGTGGCGGAATATTCTACTCTTCTCCAACCTTTACTTTGTGCAAGAAAGCTTAGGTCCATCGCAAGTTTGGAAGCAACTTCTGGTTCGTCTTCTGAAAGTATTTGAATAATTCTCAATTTAGTAAATAGATCGTCTTCGGTCAGATTTTTTGGAGTACTGACTGACTGCAGAGCATCCACTGCTTTATGAGAATTTTTAGATTTCCAAACTGCAACAGATACTAAATCGCGAGCACTATTGATCGGAATAGGTTCTCCCAAAAATGGATGAAGTATTTTAGTAGACCAATGTAAAAAATCTAAATTCAAATAATATTCAAGCGCTCTTGCAGGTTCACCTTGCAAGTAAGCAAGAGTTCCTAACTTCAGATATAATGAGTTTTTATAAGCGGGAGCCATCTCCCCTTGTCTTTCTATAATATACTTTAAAACTTTTTCGGCAGAATTCGGATCTCCATCTACCAAATAGTAATACGCCAATTTTTCGTAAGAATGAGAAAACATTCTTCCACCTAAATTTTCTGAAACAATACCAACTTTAGAAAATTGGATCGCATCTCTGGCAAATCCTAACTCCGAAAGATAATCCGCAATATTAGGAAGAAAATTAGATAAGAAAGGAATATGTTTTAGTTCCTTCTCCTCCGGATCAGTAACTCCAGGAAAAGGAGAAAGTATTCTTTGCAGATTTGTATATTCTCTATCATGGTTCGGATCAGAAAGTTTGAAATCCGCCATATAACTTCCTAAACGAAGCATTCTACAAAGAGAATAATATTGTTTTTTGGGAGAACATTTGATCTTATCTGCAGGCTTCTTATGAAGAAGAACGTTACGCGTCGATTCTACCAATTCTTTTTGATATGTGTCGCCTGCGGGAGGATTCCAAACTTTTAGGAAATTTTCCCCGTTAGATTTTTTGGAAAAGTAGATATCTTGAAAATAAAGTAAAAGAACTTCTGCGAAGCCTAGATCTTTTTCCTTTCGGATGGAATTGATCAGGTTAGAAAATTTTCCGGAATCTTTATTAAGAAGTAAATATTCACCAGCTAAAAGTGCAAACTCTGATTTTTGGACTGAGTTCAGGCCTTCTGGAAAGGAATTAAAATCGGTTTCCTTTGTAAGAACGTTTTTGCCATCCATCAAAAGATAAAAATTACCCGGAGAACCTGTCCAACCGTAATCACTACGGGTCTGGGCAGAGAGGGATGTACAAAAAGAACAGAACGAAATTAATAAAAATGGAATATACTTGAAAATTAGGCTAATGCCACCTAGTTTACGAATATTTAAAATTGCATTTTGCAAGGGAATCGATCGCGATTTAAGAGCGGTTTATAGACCTTCTCTTTTTAAGTCCCGGCCCATTAAATCTCTAACAACCTCCTTCGGATTCTTATGCTCGTAAAGCATTTTATACACCTCGGTGGTTATTGCCATTTCGATACCTAATTTCTGGGATAATTCGAATCCACTTTTTGCGGTTTTAACCCCTTCTGCAACTTCTACCATTCCACCTAAAATAGAATCCAAACTTTCTCCTTGTCCCAATCTAAAACCGACTGTCCTGTTTCTGGAAGCATCTCCACAACAAGTAAGGATCAAATCTCCCATTCCGGAAGGCCCTAAAAATGTAAGAGGATCCGCTCCCAATTTGACTCCTAACCTGGAAATTTCGGTTAATCCTCTTGTGATCAAAGCAGCTCTAGTATTCTGTCCGAATCCTAATCCGTCAGAAACTCCTGCAGCAATTGCGATCACATTTTTTAAAGAACCGCCAACTTCTACTCCGACCACATCTGGAGTCCAATAGGTCCTAAAATAAGTGAAACTGAATATTTCTTGTACCTTTCTTGCAGTTGCTTCATTCTTAGATGCGATACTCACTATCGTTGGTACACGTTTGACCAACTCTTTTGCAAAACTAGGTCCAGAAAGATAAGATAATTTGCTATGAAATTTGCCTGGAAGTTCTGCTTCAAAGATTTCGGAAACCAATCTAAGACTTCCATTTTCTATTCCTTTACTTGCGGAAACAATAGGAGCCTTTTCAGGTAGAAAGGATTTAATTTCTTTTAGAATATCAGTAATTGCGTGGGAAGGAGGAGCAGAAACGATCATGTCCTTGTCCCGAACAGCCTCTTCTAAACTTGTACTTCCTTTTAAATTTTTAGGAAGATCTATGCCTGGTAAATATTTTTCGTTCCGATGGTTCTCGTTAATCTCTTGGATCAGTCCAGAGTTCCTTCCCCAAATGGTAACATCATAACCTTTGTCTGCTAACAACACACCTAAAGAAGAACCAAAACTTCCAGATCCGATAACGCCGATTTGCATGAGATACCCTTTCCCCGACTAACCCTAAGGAGTGATGATCCTGACCTGGAAAGCCTAAACGGCAAGAAAAAAAAGCAGGGAAAAAGGAAGCTCATTCCATTCTTATTTTAGCATAAAACAGAAATGAAGTTTACCGACCAAATCCAAAGGATTAATTTTGTTCTCCATGCTCGATTTGCGGAAACTTTCGGGATTCAATCTTTTAGATTTTCTGACGGGGAAAAATTCCTTGGAAGAAAAAGCCTTAAAGAGCAATTACAGGATCGCCGTTTTACTTCATTCTTTGAATAAGGTTCTGCAAAAAAAAGTGGTAGAGGGAACTGAAGATCTAGAGTCCCTAGTAATGGATTCAGGTCGGGGTGTCTTATACCTTTCCGGACATTATTCTATCCAAGGATTGGCCTGGTCCAAAATTTTAAGAACAAATCATATCAGATACAAACTCTCTTTACGACCTGTAAAAGTGGACGGAAACAGAGTGGTGTTTCGAATAGAAGCATTTAGACTCTATGATCATAACCCAAGATCCATAGATCCAATACGGATTTTTTCTAAAGTTTTCAAATTCCATAGAAAATTAATATTAGAGGAAATAGTCGAAGAAATTCCTGAAATATTATCCCTTACGGAAGTCGGGAATGAGATCAGAGTCGACTTAAATTATTTTTTAGCAGAAATTCCGGAAGTAGCAGGAGCTGTTTCAGTCCAAAAGGTAATCCCCGAAAAAGGAAATGTATTCTTATTCGTGCGCTCTAATACAATTTTAAAACCATTATTGGATTTTTTTGGTCCGGACTATCTGAGAATAGAACCGATATCGGAGAACGAAGACAGCATGCTCATGCTGTGGAGGGATTAGAAAGATTGGACATTATCGTGGGTTTTTCAAGAATCAGTATAGAAAGGGTCGAACGGCTTTAAGTCGTTTAACATAAAATTAGGATAAGTCCAAATGAGGATCATTTACCTCACCGATATCCACGACGGACTCAGAGGATTGAAAGAAGTCCTTCTAGGAACCGAATGCGACTTGTACCTATTCTCCGGCGATATAATCTATAAAGCCTTTTTTAACCCAGAACGTATTATCGAATTTGTAACACTTCAAGAAGATATGTATCGGATCATGGATGATATCAAAGAAGAGATCAATCCTTATGATTACGCAACAAGAGCGGTACGTTTTCCGGAGAAGTACCAGCCTAACGTGGTAGAAAAATCCCACGATTACAGAAGATTATTCCACCAAGCCGCAAAAACGATGAAGGAAAAATACGAACTCATCGAGATCATTATCCAAAAATACGCAAAAGCTCCTGTATGGTTACTACCAGGAAATTATGATATAGATCTTCAATATTCCGCGTTATACGAAAGAGACCTGCACAGAAAAACCTTCGATATGGGAGGATTAAAATTTGCAGGTTATGGTGGAGCTCCAGTGATCACTTCTGGAATTCCAGAAAAGTTAGCAGTAAAATTCCACGAGTACAATCGTAACGGAAAAAATTACAGCGAACCAGAAGACTTTTTCAAAGAAGAAAATCCAGATGTGGTTGTGATCCATAATCCAGCTTATGGATTTTTAGATAAGATCCCAAGTTTTGGTAATGTAGGCTCCCAGGGGATCAGAAGATATTTAGACGATTATTCTCCTGCCTTAGTTGTCTCGGGCCATGTTCACGAAGACCAAGGGATCGTAAAAAAAGGAAAAACAGTGTTTTTGAATCCTTCTAATTTTGGACCGGTTGATTCAGTCTTCGGATTTCAACCTGGAGGCTTCTTCTCTGAAATAGAAATAGAAAACAATCTTGTAAAAAATGTAAAACTGAATAGACTATCGGATCACTCAATTCGCCACCTTTTAGAAGTCGATTGCTCTGGAGACAAGTTAGAGCTTGTCCATGCAAGCAGCGACTCAGAAGTTTCGGCGGAAGATTTTATCCGATAGTTATGACTCTTCCCAAACTAAGTTCAAACTCCAATATTATAAAATTTTTAGGTCTGAAAAAGTTTTTCAGATCTCACGAAACTGGAGTCTCCAGAGAAAGAATAGAAGATTTCAAAAAATTTAATAAACTCATCAATTACGGAGGAGACGAAGTAGCATTCGATATCTTAGGCTCCTTAAATTTCGGCCAGGCCACTTCTGATTCTGACACAGACATAGTAATGTATACCAGATGTGAAGAAGGTAAGATGGGAGAATGTGGACTGGAAAATTGTTATAAAATTGCACTTTTCAAACATATGTTCTTGAACCTGGTTACCTTTGAACATAATTCTCAAGCTTATAAATTGGAAATCGTGGATTGTATCAATCTAAACCAATTAGAAAAAGATATAAAAGATAAGAATGCTGATTCTGCTTTACTCATTCGTTTTTGCTTTTACAGATCTATTTGTAGAGGAGTGAATCGTAGGCTTCTTCATAAATACGAAAATATGATCTCAGAGAACCTTCCTCTTTGGGAAAAAATTTCAGAGTCACTAGAAGAATGTTTCGAAGGAATTATTAAATCTTCTCAGCATACTTATTCATTTCATAAATACGCAGGAAGATTAGCAGACAAGGGAATCAAATTGCCCGGTTCTATGGCGGAGAAAATAAAGGATTATCTAAAACAATGATCACCTTTCTCACCTTAGTTGCTTGTTTGGCCGCCGCCGCCATCTTCTTCCATGTTTTATATACTGTAGATACAAAACGTTTGGATAAAAAAGATTCCAAACGACCTAAAGACAAAGATTATGGAAATCCAAGAAAAGTATACGGTGGAAATTGGGACCCGAACATTCCTCGCCCCAGACTTTGTCCTGTATGTGGTCGGTTCTTGGATAAGAATGAATACTTATACGCAGTTCTTTTTGAACCTGCAACTCCTGGCGCAAAACGACAGGCGCGGATTTATGGTTGCCGTTACTGTTACCTAGGATTGGATGATTCAAGTTCGGCTCCAGAGGAGATGGTGCAAAATTCTCCTCAACCGAAACCAGTCCAGGATGAAGAACTCGGTCTCTGATAAAAAAAATTCTACCGTTTCCCTAACTAGCTCCATCGGAGTCGTTAAAGGTGTTGGTCCTAAAAAGCAGGAAGTTTTGGAATCCGTAGGGATCAAAACTATTCAGGATCTTTTAGGATGGTTTCCGCGCAGATACTTAGATCGGAACTTAACAGAAAACATTCTACTCAAGCAAGGAGAATCAGTTACCTTAATTTTAGAAGTAATCGATTCTTATCTGGCTCATGGAAAAAAATCCAGACTAGTAGTTTCTGCAAAAACAAAAAACAACGAACCTATCAGTTTAGTTTTCTTCAGAGGTATCCAGTTTTTTCGGCGAGTTTTCCAACCCGGAATTCTTGTAGCTGTAACCGGTAAATTGGAATATTTCAGAGGATTCCAACTCATGCATCCTGATTACGAAGTTCTATCTTATGGTGGGAACTCCGACATTTCAGAAGATGATCTTCCGGAAAGCATTCACACTGGTCGTATCATTCCTCTTTATCCTACAACGGAAGCGATGAGAGATGAACATCTTAACTCCAGAGAACTTCGCAAACTCATACACTTTGCTTTAAGACTTTTAGAAGGTAGAATCCAGGAAATCCTACCAGCACAAGTCGTTAAAAAAAGAAATCTAATGGATAGAGCCCAGGCTTATAATGAGATCCATTTTCCTACAGAAGATGAACAATTAGGAAGAGCAAGGACAAGATTTAAATACGAAGAACTATATTATTTCAATCTTCTGATAGAATATAAACGTTCTCAAAGAGCAAAAGTTCCCCGGCTTTTATGGCCTCTTCCTGAATCTAAAACGGCAAAAGATCTGATCAAAAATCTACCCTTCGAATTAACTCCGGACCAAAAAGAAAGCATCGCAAAAATTTCAGAATGGACCAAGTCAGATACTCCGGCTGCAATCCTATTGCAAGGAGATGTAGGTTCCGGAAAAACCTTGGTAGCACTTTTAACCGCGCTCAAATATACGGATAATCAAGTTCAAGTGTGTATGGTCGCACCTACAGAAATTTTAGCCAGACAACATTACCAAACTGTAATGAATTTTTTAGGAAACATGCCTTTCTTACGAATAGAACTTTTAGTAGGAAAAGAACCTAAAAAAACCAGGGCAGAAAAACTATTCAGGATCAAAACAGGAGAATCTTTATTTATTATAGGGACTCACAGTGTTTTCCAAGAAGACGTGATCTTCAAAGACCTGGGACTTGCAATCATAGATGAACAGCATAAGTTCGGAGTAGAACAAAGAGAAACATTAAGATCCAAAGGAAAAAATCCGGACATTCTCGCGATGACTGCGACTCCTATTCCAAGAACACTTTGTCTTACTCTGTACGGCGACTTAGAATTAGTGACCTTAAAAAATCGACCTGCTGGCAGAATCCCGATCAAAACATTATGGTTCACAGAAGGTAAAAGATCCGGAGTTTATAAATCCATCCAAAAATACGTCTCCCAAGGAAGACAATGTTATATTGTTTACCCTTTGGTAGAAGAATCCGAAAAATCGGATCTTAAATCCTGTATAGAAGCATACGAAACATTAAGAAAAGATGTTTTTCCAGAATTCAAAGTGGGACTTCTTCACGGGAAAATGGAAACTTCCGAAAAAGATAGGGTCATGAAATTGTTCCAACAAAATGAGATCCAAATATTAGTCAGCACCACAGTTATAGAAGTAGGTGTAGACGTTCCGAATGCTTCTGTAATGGTAATAGAACACTCAGACAGATTCGGGATCTCTCAACTTCACCAGCTAAGAGGGCGTGTGGGCCGGGGAAAACATGAGAGCTTTTGTATCTTAATTTCAGACTCCAAAATTACAGAAGAAGCAAGATATCGCATCCAAGCCTTAGTCGATTCTGATGATGGCTTCTTCTTATCCGAAGCTGACCTAAAATTGAGAGGCCCCGGAGAACTTTTAGGCGTAAGACAAAGTGGACTGCCAGACTTTAAGATCGCTGACTTAAGAGAAGATAGCCAATGGATTGAGATTTCCAGAGAAGATGCGAATCAATTTGGGAATTTGGGAGATCTTGAAAAATCGGAAATCGTTTCCAGATTTTCGGAAGGCGCTTTATTGTTTTCGAATTAAGAGGAAAAATTTCCGGCCGACTAAGAATGTTCAGTCGACCGAAAATTAACGATCCGCGAACGGATCAGTAGATAAACGGAATAATTGTCGGTCTAGGGTTTAGATCGCAAGTAAAACCACCTAAATCCACAGTAAGTATGTTAATGATCAATGCTTCATTTGCACAATCGTCAACATCTGCTTTGTTATAGTATTTATCTTCTTCTACTTTTGCTAATTGAGGAGCAAGAATAGAAAGAACTTCGAAACCGCCCACTGCGGATCCAATAACTGCACTTGTCAGGATAATACTTTTTGCTTCTTTTCCATCTACGGTATCCGGATAGGATAGACCAATTGCATCGAATAGAACACAATTAAAAGTTAGGAACAGGGGCAGAAGAAGAGCGATGATTTTTTTCATCCAGGGTTCTCCCAATTTGTTTTTTACAAAAAATTTCCAATTAGAGCTTAACTTCAACCGAATTTCATAAGTAATGCAATACAAATTTCCAGATTTCAAGGCCGGAGTTTGTCATAAAGTCCCAGAAATTTCTGTAGTAGCATTTGTGTCTTTAACAGATTAGGGCTACTAGAAAATCCCTTTTCTCCAAGTCGCCGAAGAAGAATATGGAATTATGCCGTTCCTATTCCGATGTTTAGTACTTGTTCTGATTTTCGGTACCTTCTCCTTATTTTCGCAAACAACAGACGAAATCTACCAAGGTATCGCTGAAACTTCTTACCTGATTGGAGATTTTCCTAGGGAAAAAGCTCTCGTGTCTTTTACAAACCCTGGAGATCCAAGACAGTTCTTTCTAAGAAAGGAAACCAAAGCTGCATTTATAAAATTAAAAGAAGAATATAAAAAAGACCATCCTCAAGAAAGGCAAGAGCCGTTTTTAATTTCCGCTCATAGATCTTTTGCAGACCAAAAATCCATCTGGGACGATAAGTATTCTGGAAAGAAGAAGATGAGAGAACCAGTAAAAGATAAAACTCCTTCTCAGATCATCTCCTTAATATTGGAATTTTCCAGCGCACCTGGAACTTCTCGACATCACTGGGGAACTGACATTGATATCAATGCTTTGGAAAACTCCTATTTTGAAAAAGGAGGAAGAGGAGAAACATTCTATACTTGGATGAAGAAGAATGCGCACAGATTTGGATTCTGCCAGCCTTATTCTCCCAAATCAGAAAGAGCAGGAAAAGGTTATAATGAAGAGAAATGGCATTGGTCTTATGCCCCTTTATCTAATAAATTCCAAAAAGCTTGGGTAGATTCTTATAAAAAGGGAAAATTGAATTTTAAAGGAAAATTCCAGGGATCCGACTTTTTAGGAGATCTTCCCCTGGAATATGTAACATCTATTAATCCGGACTGTGCCAGGATAGATTGAGATAAGCGAGCGTGTCGGAGTTCCAACACGCAGAAACTTTCGATTATCTGTGGTTCATTACTCCACGATCACTATTTCTAAAGAATTTAATGATCTGCAGAACTTCAGCAGGATGGCCTGATTCCTTCTCCAATTGATCCAATGCAGTTCTATAATTCAATCCTGAATGATAGATCGTCTTGTATGCGTTCTTGATCGCTGATCTGGTTTCAGGAGAAAATCCTCCCCTTTTCAAACCAACAGTATTTAAACCGATGATTGTGCAAGGGTTTCCATCTGCAGTAGCAAAAGGAGGAACGTCCTGCACTACTTTGGAGCAACCTGCTATCATTGCATAATCACCCACAAAACAAAATTGGTGAACTGCAACTAAACCTGAAATGAATGCCTTATTACCAACTGTAACGTGTCCTGCCAAAACAAGACCATGAGTTAGAATATTATCATCTCCTAAAATACAATCATGACCTACGTGAGCATTTCCCATCACATAGTTCCGGTTTCCGATAATAGTGGGAGAATCTACCTTGGTTCCCTTATGAATATTGGAATATTCCTTAAAAGTATTATTATCTCCGATGATTGTTTTACTCGGAGTGCTAGGATCAAAACCTAAATCCTGAGGACCTACTCCGATTACCGCTCCATGATGTACTTTGTTGAATTTACCTAATTTAGTACCTGCGAAAATTCGGGCTCCGGTTTCGATTACGGTTCCTTCGCCGATTACCACATCTTTTTCTATAATTGTATACGCACCGACTTCGACGGACTCGTGTAGTTCCGCTTTCGAATCGACGATGGCTGTTGGGTGAATTTTCATTAAGTTTCGCCTCTTAAATCTTCCATAATACGAAAATCGACGTGGATTTTTTATTCAAGCTATAAATAATTGGGGTCGGTAAACGGTTTAGCGCTTCGTCGAATTTGGGAAGCCGCAACCATTTACCAAACGCGGTTCGGGAAGGAGAATTCTATGCTAGTGGATTGGTCTCGTCTAGATTCCCTAAAACAAGGCGATGATGAAGATGATATTATTTGGCTGGAAGAAATGGTACGTTCTTTACGTAAGAACATGAACAGCCGTTTAGAGAATATCAAAACTTTCACTGAAGAAAAGAAAGACGTAGAACTCCAAGCAGAATTACACCAAACAAAAGGTGTCGCAGCAAATTTCGGGCTCGCAGCGGTTCAGAAGAATGTTACGGAGGCTGAACTGAAATTAAAGGAAGGAAACTTAGAAGCTTGTTTAGCTCTTTGTCAGGAACTTCCGAGTCTTTGGGAGCAAACCAAAAAAGAATTAGCTCCCAAATTTCCGGAATAAGTCAGAACTTTCCGACTTATTTTTTCCCCTTACGTTCCAAAAAATAAGAATCTACCTTATCAGTTATAGGTTTGATTTTATCTTCGTAGGTTAAAATAGCTTCTACTGTTTTTTCGTAAAGAGTCATGAGAAGTGCCTGAGCCGCATCACACATCTGTTCTTTACGGAACTCTTCTACATGTAAAGTTTCAGTAATGGATCCATCCGGATTAAACGGAAGAGAAGCCAATAAATTAGAAACCACAATCTTATCGTCACCAGCAACATGGCTTGGGTCGAAGATCACAGGAAGAATTGTTTGGTTCTTAGCATGAGTGATCACATTCAGATCCGGAGTGTTACGGCAATATCCTTCCTTGATGAAAAGAGTTTTTACTCCTCTTTCACAAAGAACTATATTCAAATTTCCTTGATTAGCAATATATTCTGCAGCGGAAAACCATTCGATAGCTTCGTTACCGAAACCTCTTTTTAAGATCACAGGTTTACCAGTGCGACCAACTGCTTCTAAAAGTTCGAAGTCTTGAGCATTTCTTGTTCCGATCTGGATCATGTCCGCATGTTTGGAAACTTCTTCCGCCATGGTATGGTCCATAACTTCGGTTACATAAGGAAGTCCGGTTTCTTCTTTTACTCTATCGAGTAATTTGATTCCGTCCCAACCCATTCCTCTCCAATCAGTCGGACGAGTTCTAGGTTTGAATGCTCCACCTCTAAAGATGATACGATCTAAGATCCCAAATTTTTTACCAATCTCCACCGCTTGTTTCGCGATAGTAACGGTTTGCTCATAAGTCTGAGGAGAATCCGGACCAACTAGGAAGATATGTTTTCCAGTTCCAAACTTACGAACTAATCCATCTTTTCCGTGAACTTCTACAATTCGGTTCTCACGATGGACCACTTCTCCGTTTTTACCCGCAGCAGTACGAGCGATATTTTTATAAGGCAATGATACGTTCCAGATTCTAGTCACACCAGGAAGTTCTTTTACATAACCTTCCTTGTCGGAGATCTTACGGGTATCCCCGATAAAATGAATGGTATCGGATACAACCGCTCCGCGAATAATCTCGGTGGCGTTCCCACATTCGGATGCTAAAGCCTTTATTTTTGCTTCAGTTTCCGGATATCCCTTCTCCAGTTCGACTATGTCCACGTATCTTCCGTCCTATCTTTGTTCGATTTTACAATCGGGATTGATTCTCTCTCCAGCCTTTACTTCACACATGGAACGTCAAGAAATCCGCAGAGAAAAGAAATTAATGAGAATGTTCCGGCCCAGGAAAACTTCCATTTCTCACTTCCTGAATATAGTTTTTGACTGCGCCGAAGACATCATCGTATCCATTCAGGAAAGTTTTTAAGAACTTAGGCTTAAAGCCCTTATTCAATCCAAGAAAATCGTAAATTACCAGCACCTGTCCATCGGTCGCTGCTCCCGCTCCTATCCCGATCGTAGGAATTGGGACAGATTCAGAAATTTCTTTAGCGAGAGCAGAAGGTATTAGCTCGAAAACAATGGAGAAGGCTCCGGCGTCGGAGATCCCTTTTGCTTCGCTTATCAATCTCGCCTTATCTTGTTCAGCTTTTCCTTGGATTTTATGTCCTCCGAAAACGTTCACGGATTGAGGGGTAAGACCTATATGTCCCATAACTGGGATGCCTATTCTTTCCAATTTATAGATAAGTTCCAATATCTCAGGGCCGCCGCCTTCGAATTTTACTGCGTCGCATCCGCTTTCTTTCATTACCTTTCCGGCAGAGCGGATCCCTTCTTCCAAAGAAACCTGATAGCTTAAAAACGGAAGATCCACGACTACGAATGTATTCGGTGCACCTCTTCTGACCGCCTTTGCATGATAGATCATCTCATCCAAGGTAACGGGTAAGGTGGTTGGTTGGCCTTGGTAAACAACTCCAAGAGTGTCTCCAACGAGAATACAATCCACGCCCGAATCTTCTAAAATCCGAGCGAACATAAAATCATAGCAGGTCAATACCGTGATCTTTTTCTCTACAGGTTTTGGCCCTCTGGGAAATATTTTGCTAACATCTCTCATATCATCCCTCCGAAGGATTCCCAAAAGCTTGGATCAGGGAACCTTCTCCGAGTTCATTTAAAAGTTCTAATATAAAAGGACGGGTAAACAGACTATGATGGGGAAGATGTAAACCCTTCTCATGGACTTTCATATCGTCGATGGACAAAATATCTATATCGATAACACGAGGGCCTTTGTCTCTTGTGCGGATCCTTCCCATTTCATTTTCAATTCCTAATAAAAAATCCAAAAGTTCTTTAGGAGAAAGATGAGTGGATATTTGCAGAAGTTGATTTAAAAAGTCAGGTTGGTCCGTAACTTCTAATGCTTCTGTGTTTAAAGCAGTTCCCTTTTTTAGGATCTCTATCTCGGGATGAGCACCGATCTTTTGGATCGCATCAGAAAGATATAATTCACGATCTCCTAGATTGGTTCCCAAACACAAAAATGCGATGTGATTATTTTTATCCATCAATGATTTCCGAAAGCACTATGACTTAGACGATAATCAGGACAATCTAAATGGATTTGTTTTGCCATCTCCATTAATCTAGAAAAGATCCTTCCTTCTGCTTTATCCTTCCAGTCACTCGGAGGAATATTAGAAGTGAGAATGGTTACCTTCTCTTCTTCATATCTTGCATCTATTAGGTCATATAACTGAGAGTTAGCCCAATCGGACTCTTTATTTGCTCCGAAATCGTCTAAAACCAAAACTTCCACATCAGTGAATTGTTTTTTTATAGTTTGCTCCATACCATGGAGTTCACTTTCTTTTTGATAACTATCTCGGATGGTAGAAAGAAAGTCACGATTGATCTTTGCGTATTTACATTCCAAACCGTAACGAAGAATGAGTTCGTTTAAGATAGCGCATGCAAGTAATGTTTTTCCGGAACCAGTTCCGCCCCAAAGATACAAACCTTGTTGTATTCTTTCTCTTTCTTTCCATTGTACTACGATATCATTTGCCCAGTCATGAGCCGCTAAAAAAGAAAGTTCAGTGGTATCCATTCGATCCAAGGTTCTGTACTTGTATCTAGCTGGGATCCCTGCCTTCTTCACCAAATATTCTACCCTGCCGAGTTCCACTCTAGCGTTATGACAGACGCAAGGTAACATTCTATTTTGACTTTCGTCATAGACCATGTAAGGAGCCTTTCCACCACAAGGGCAGGACTCTCCCACGCAGGAACAAAGTAACAGAACTCCAGAGCTAGAATTCTTTACGTTCTCTTCTAAAAGGAATCCGACTCCCGCACAGAATTTACAACTGGGAGAACCTTCTCGGATCGGGGTTAAATTCTTTAAATTCATGGTCTAGATCCAGACTGGAAAAAAGGAAAGTAATAGAAAGAAAGAAATCTAAGAGCCAATCATTTCCTAGGAATTCCTAAAAATCTGCTGACAAGTTCTGCTTTAAGCAAGATTCTGGAGGAGTCTCTGAACGGATTCGGAGAACAAAATTAGCAAAAAATGATAGAATTTCGCTAATGGATAGAGTAAAAAGATCCTCGTTTATGTCCCTTGTATAGGAAAAGTGGGAAATTTTTTCTAATCCAGGTTTATATCTAAAGGTCCCTGACCGATAGATAAACAGAAGAAAAGGACTTTGCTGTCTTTTTTCTAAATCCTATCTTTGAAAGAGAAGGCACAGGTGTGAGCACTATGAAGGTGATGAAGACTATATTCGTTCTTCTGGCCGTGGTCGGACTCAACCTCTCCTTGTTCGCACAGAACCAAGGGGGGCAGGATACGACAGATGCCAAGGCGGCAGCTGATAAGATCGACGAACTGCTGAAAGGTGAGCTCGTTCCGGAAGACGACGACAAGAATCTAACGGAAGAAGCTAAGAAACGTAAAAAAGAAATCCAGGAGCAGGAAGCGATCTGGAAGAACCCTGACTTCAAAGGTTACGACAAGAACTTCCAAGAACTCCATCAGCTTTCTAAGGCTTTCGCGAACAACAAGTTCCGCCTGGCCCTGACTAGCTATCAATCCGGAGTTAATACCGTCCTCAAGATGAGGGAAGCTGTTGAGCAGTACCGTAAAGAGGAAGCGGAGAAGAAACGTCTAGACGAGAAATGGTACTGGCAAAAGGTCGACCGTAAAGCTCGCGAGGATCGTGTCGTTTCCCGCCAAAAGTTGGAAGCAAAACAACAAGCATTGAATTATTTCACCAAGGCAATCAACCATTTGGATGAGATCAAGAACCCGGATTTACGTGAACGTGCCGAGTTCAAAAGACTTCTTTCAGATGTATACAGATCTTGGATTGTTACTGAATACGATCTACAAAACTTACCTCAGTGTATTCCTATATTGGAACTTTACATCGAGGTTAATGAAAATGAGAAAGAATACCCAGCTCACAAGTATCTTGCAAGCTGCTACGCTTTCGAAGAAAACATGATCAAGAAATACGGTGGAGCAAGCGAAGACCAGATGTTTAAATTCCGTCACAAGAAAAACATCCACCTTCTCCGCGCTACCGAGCTGAAATATGGAAAGGATTCCCCGGAATATAAACACATCGTTGCTTTGATTAACAAAGACGAAGTGATTTCGGTTCGCCCATAATCCTCTCTTTTCATTTCAATGTAGGAAAAAACCCCGGCTTTAAACCCGGGGTTTTTTTATACCCAAGCAGAATGGAATTCCTTACTGATTCCGGAATTTATTAGTATTTCCCGGTATCAAATCCTAAGATCGGACGATCCTTTTCCAAAAAGATTGTATTCTATATCTCACAGAACACCGGAATTTCCGGAAAGAATGTTTAGAGGAGAGAATAAGAATGGTAGCTCAGACATTAGAAAGACCGAGCCTCAACCAGAACTCCCAAGCGGAAAAAGTATATGATGTAGTCATCATAGGAACTGGATTCGCTGGGTTATGTATGGGAATCCGTTTGAAACAAGCGGGAATAGAATCTTTTGTTATTTTAGAAAAAGGAAATGGGGTTGGAGGAACCTGGAGAGATAATACTTATCCTGGAGCGGCCTGTGATGTTCAGTCCCATCTGTATTCTTTCTCCTTCGCACCCAAATCGGATTGGTCCAGACTTTTCGGACCTCAAGAAGAAATCCTAAATTATATGAATCAATGTACGGACCATTTCGGGATCCGTTCTTATATCCGCACAAACTCAGAAGTGAGTGGAGCCTCATTTGATGAAAAAACAGGTTTATGGGAAATCAATATTGTAGGTGGAAAATCCTACAAAACAAAATCTGTAGTAAGCGGCACAGGCGGTTTGAGTAGACCAGTTCTTCCAAATATCAAAGGAATTGATACTTTTAAAGGAGCAAAATTCCACTCTGCAAAATGGGATCATAGTTATAATCTTCAAGGGAAGAAGGTAGCAGTGATCGGAACAGGAGCAAGCGCAATCCAGATCGTACCTACAATCGCTCCTATCGTAGGAACATTAAAACTTTTTCAAAGAACTCCTGCTTGGATCATACCGAAACCAGATAGTAATATCTCTGGTTCCGTAAAAGGGATCTTTAAATTCATTCCTCCATTAAGATGGTTATTTAGAAAAGCAATCTATTGGTTGAACGAAATCGGAGTATTAGCTTTCGCAATCAATCCAAAGCTAATGAGAATTTTTGAGAAGTTCGCTAGAAGTTTTATCAACAAAAGTATCCATAACGAAGAACTTAAGAAAAAGCTAACTCCGAATTATACAATTGGATGTAAACGGATCCTTCTTTCAAACGACTATTATCCTGCATTGAACCGGGAGAATGTTGAATTGGTTACTGATGGAATAGAAGAGATCACTTCTTCCGGAATTAAAACAAAGGACGGAGTAGAACATAAGGTAGATGCGATCATTTTCGCTACAGGATTCCAAGCAGCAGAAGCAGTTTCTCCTTTTGAGATCAGAGGAAGAGGCGGAAAACTTTTAGCAGATGTTTGGAAAGATGCTGCAGAAGCTTATTTAGGAACCACAGTTTCCGGTTTTCCAAATATGTTCATGATCGTAGGCCCAAATACTGGTTTAGGTCATAGTTCTATGATCCTAATGATAGAATCCCAAGTGCAATATACTCTCCAAGGGATTCGTTATCTACTTAATAAGAATATAAAGTTCATAGATGTTCGTAAAGATGTTCAGGACCATTATAACGAAGAGATCCAAAGACGTCTTAACAAATCCATTTGGTTGACCGGAGGATGCGTAAGCTGGTATAATACTAGTTCTGGTAGAAATACGACTCTCTGGCCAGGATTCACTTTCGAATTTAAGGCCAGAACGTTCTTCCTTCGTCCTAAAGATTACGAATTTGTTCGTGCAGATGGAAAGATAAAAAAACCTGGGATCGGATCCAGAGTTTCTATGGCTTTAGATGCAACCTTTGGTTAA
The DNA here is from genome assembly GCF_002811765.1 of Leptospira saintgironsiae. Lineage (NCBI taxonomy): Bacteria > Pseudomonadati > Spirochaetota > Leptospiria > Leptospirales > Leptospiraceae > Leptospira > Leptospira saintgironsiae. The sequence goes on from NZ_NPDR01000001.1 coordinate 108,261, forward strand.
GCGTATCGCCTAAATTAAAGAGTCCAGTATACCAAGATTTCCCGGTTACCATCTCTCCCGGTAATTGGGGAATCTTCCAAACCTATCCGTTTTCCTTTAATTTCACTTTTCAAAAACCGCAAAAAAGAACGGATCGTTTTCCAACGTATCCAAGGATCTCGCAAGACACCTTTATCCAAATTTCTGGATTCAGTTTCGAACTGAGGTTTGAATAGACTAACTATATTCCATCGAACGTCAGGATTTTTACTTTTGAGTTCAGAAAGAACAGGAAGAACAATACGAAGAGAAATAAAACTCAAATCCATTACGAGAAAGATCTCATCCGGAAACTTTTTCTCTGTTTTTTCAGCCCATAAAGAAGACAATAATTTCCAACTAGTATCTCTAATATGGAATCTATCTCTAACGGTAACCTTTGGATTCATCGCGACTTTGGAAGCCATCTGTCCATAGCCAACATCGAAGGCGAAAACTAACTCTGCTCCTTCTTCCAAAAGAACCTGAGTGAATCCCCCAGTCGAAGCTCCCCAATCTATACAAAGTTTTTCTTTAACGGATATATTCCATTTTTCGAATGCGGCTTTAAGTTTGTAAGCTCCCCTACTTACATATTTAGGAATAATCTCTCTAATACGGATCTCTACCGACTCTTCGAATAATGTACCAACCTTGTCGGACATTCTATCGTTCACAAGAACTGAACCGGATAAGATTAGGCTTCGAGCCTTGGAAATATCTTCAGCCAAACCCTTTTTCAAGAGTAAGTCATCTAGTCTAATTTTTTCTTTTGCCAATGTTAGAAGGTAAGGATTGAAAGAATTCTGGAAATTCGGAAACTTCTATTTTAGAAGAAGAAGTATCCAAATCGAATCCTAATTCTTCCAATTCAGAAACTATATGTGAAACCATCTGTTTGCAAGTTTCCATTCCATATAAAGAAGGGTAAGTGATCTTTCCTGATTTTCCATCTTTTCCTGGAGTTTTTCCGAGATCTTCTTTAGTACCTTCGATATCCAAAATATCGTCTGTGATTTGAAATAATAAACCAAGCTTAGCACCATATTCGGAAATAGTTACTTCTCTTTCTAGGAAATCTTCTCTCAATCGATTTCCCATTAGAAAGGACGCCTGGATCAAAGCTCCGGTTTTCAATCTATGAGTTTTAGAAAGTAACTCTTCTTTTGTTCCAGTTAAAGAAGAAGGATTTCTCTCCAATAATAGATCATACATTTGTCCGGAAACCATTCCCGCGGCACCGGCACCTTTTGCCAAAGTCCTAACCAAATCCTTATGTAAATTTTTTTCAGAAGAATCGATCCCGGTCAACCAATCAAACGCATACGCCTGCAAAGCATCTCCAGCAAGTATCGCAGTTGCCTCTGAAAATTGTTTATGAAGAGAAGGTTTACCTCTTCTGAAATCATCATCATCCATACTAGGAAGATCATCATGGATCAAACTATATGTATGAACAAATTCTAATGCAGCTCCGATCGAAAGAGAATCATTATCTATCTTTCCAAAAGACGCGAAGGCAAGAATCGGCCTTAATCTTTTTCCACCAGCTCTCAGACTATATTCCATGGCTGCAGCAAGTTCAGGAGCAGATTCTTTTTTAAAAAACGGATATACTTGGTTTTCTAAGTAATCTTCGAAACGATCTTTAGAACGTTTTAGTAGTTGAGAAAGTTCGTTTGTTTCCGTTCGATTTGTCATTTTCCCGATTCGACAGTAATCACCACTTTGCCGGTAGTATTTCCAGTTTGGAAATGTCGGACTGCTTCCGGAAGATCCACAAAAGGGTATACGGAACCGATATGAGGTGGTTGCAAATTTAATTTTAAAAGTGCTTTTAGATGAACAGTTAGTTCATCGATCTTCTCATATAACCAGATCAGATTGAATCCCATGACAGCTTTATTTTCAGAGACAATCTCTAATGTATCTACTTTAGGTCTGGTCAAATATCTCCAAGCTAAAGTCAGCCAATTGACCTTATCTCCCTGGCTCATAAAAGAAGCGGAGCCATAAACTACCATGCGACCCATAGGAGAAAGAGCGTCGTAGCTTGCTTTGAAAATTTTACCGCCGATACATTCTAAAACTAAATGTAATTCTCTGCCACCTAGTGCGGTTTTTAATTCTTCTGGAAACCGAGAAGATCGAATGATCCAAGCATCATAACCTTCCTTCTCCAAAAGAGAAATTTTAGAATGATTTCCTACAGAACCTAAAGTCCAAGCTCCGAATTTTTTAGCGATACGATTAGCGTAAATTCCTACTCCACCCGCAGCACTATGTATCAAAACGTTTTGACCTTTTCTTAGATCTCCTAAAGGAAGAAGAGCATAATAAGCAGTAAGTCCTTGGACTAAAAATCCCGCTCCTTGCTCAAAACTCCATTTTGATGGAAGTGGGAAAATATATCTAGAGTCTATGTTTATATAATCCGCATAAGCTCCGAATCTGGTCACTCCCATGACCTTGTCATTTTTTTTGAAGTTTTTGACCTTCTTACCAACAGCGATCACCTTGCCGGAATATTCCAAACCTGGAATAAAAGAACCTTTAGGTGTAGCGCTATACAATCCTTGGATCGCAAAAATATCTGCAAAATTCAGACCGATTGCACGGATCTCTATAGTGACTTCATTATCCTGCGGAGGGGGAAGTTCCTCTTCTCTTCTTTCCAGAGAATCTAAAGAACCCTTGGTATCGACTCTATAAACGGAGCGAATCATGAGGGCATTCTGCTCTTTTAATTCCTATCCTAAAAGGAAAAAATAGATACGAACGGAGGAAAAATTTCCTCCGTTTCTTGGATGGTTACTTAGAAGGGAAAATTTCTTTTAGGAAATTCTTGAGCTCCAACCAGGAACGTTTATCCGCTTTTTCATTATAAGCCGCCCCTTTAGAGTTATCATTCCCTGCTTCTTTGATGGTGAAAGAATGAACCGCTCCTCCGTAAGAAACAAGCTGCCAATCCACTCCAGCATTTCTCATTTCTTCTTGGAAAGCTGCCACCTCATCCGGTTTTACAAAAGGATCATCTGCTCCATGAAGTGCCAAAACTTTGCCTTTAATATTTTTTGCATCTTCTGCCTTAGGAGCAGATAGACCACCATGAAAGCTGATGGTTCCTTTTAGCGGAGCTCCACTTCTTGCCAACTCTAGGGCAGTGGTTCCGCCAAAACAATATCCTAAGATCGCGAGATTTTTTGGGTCCACACCAGTTTGGGATTTTAACGCGTCTAACGCGGCCTGGCCTCTGGCTCTCAATAATTTGCGGTCGCCTTCTCTAAAAGAAGCAGCTAATTTAGAAGCTTCTTCCATAGATTTAGGACGTACACCTTTTCCATAAATATCCGCAGCAAAAGCAACATAACCTAATTCTGCGAGTTGTTCTGCTCTTGCCTTTGTATTTTCTCCTAAGCCCATCCAATCATGGACAAGCACAATACCTGGAGCTTTTTTGGCTCCTTCCGGATAAGCAACAAAACCTTCTAAGACAGTGTCGCCTTGTTTGTATTCTACGAATTCGGATTTAACTTTTGCAGATAAAACATTCGTCGCTAAAAGAAACGTTATACTGAACCAAATGATCTTTTTCATGCTTATATTCCTCGGGAATTCCCGTTTGAAAAATAAATTTGATATTAGACTGATTCGAAATTTAAAGCGAAAAACTTAAGATCAAAAATAAACTACACGAAGATCCAAACCACCATGAGTGATATGTACTGTTTGTAATTTAGAGCTAATTCCTTTTAAAAAAGCAGACCAAGTTTCTTCGTCTGGGCAAAGAATAAATCCGGAAACTTCGCAAGGAAGCTCCCACCAAACTTTTAAAGTTTCTGCGATACGTTTGTACAATCCAAGGTCGGAACCTTTTTGTATTCTCAAACCATAAGGTGGATTAAGAGGCATCCAGATTTTTCCTGGTTTGCCTGCGGATTCCCAGACTTCTTTAGGAGATAAAGAGAAGAAGTCACCACCTTTCCCGATAAATCGATTTTGTGAACTCAAAGGAAATTGTTTTATAAATTTCTGATATTCTTCGCTTCTTTCGTTTAGATAGGAGAAAATTTCCGGTTCTGAATCGTTATACCAGAATGTGAATTTTTTATTTTCTTCTTCCGGTCCTATCTTACGTTTTAAAAAATCCCAACTAGGCGCTGGAAATTCTTTCAGTTCTTGGAACATATAGTTCCTATCTAAATGAGGAAATCCAAGTTTAAAAAGTAAAGAAGCTGATTCCCAAATAAATGTCCCTGAACCTGCAAATGGTACAAATACTCCATCAGGATCTGGCATACTTTTCTTTAATAAATGTAAAAGAAAAGCGGCGGTATCTTCCCTGACAGGAGCAGATTTAGATAGAGGTTTAAAATTTCCCCTTTGGAACAGGGGAGCGCCTGCCAAACTTAAAGAAAGAATGATACTTTCTCCAAGAGCAAGTGCATTCAGTTCAGTGTTTTTAGAATCAGGATCTCCAGATGAGGAATAAGATTCTTCCCAAAAAGAATATAATTCTTCTCTGGAAATTTCTTTTCTTCCCCGCACCTGTGGATGGAAGTTTATCCCCCAACCTTCTGGTAAAATTTCATTTTCTCTTAAAGATTCTATCAAACCGGAGAAATTAAACTCTTCATCCAAAGGGAATTTACCCAGGTTCAAACGAAAATCTCTGATCCAAGGAATTCTAACCAATACTTCTAACGCTTGGCGAAAATTCGTTTTTTCTAATATAAACTTCTCTGGAAAAACCTTAAATTCAGGAGTATGATTTCTAGGAAGAAATGGATCGGAAATAATTTGAGAAAGTAAAACTTCCGTTTCTTTAGCAGAGCCAGGAGGAACTAAAAATTCCCATCTAAGAGGTTTGCCGGATTTAAACTTGGGAATTTTCCAATCCATAGAGATATTTTTTTAAAATCGATTCTCCAGGAAAGGAAAAAGTCCCAGATACTTCTCACTTAGAATTTAAAGCGGAAACTCCTGCTCTGGCTACTTGCCCATCTTGAGTAGATTGGGCTCCCGAAACTCCAATCGCCCCTATAATTTTTCCGTCCAGAAGGATCAGCTCTCCACCTTCTAAAGGAAAAACTCCTGGAACAGCTAAAAGCCTGAGACCAATACCACCTTTTTCAACCGCCTCTTCCAATGCGCGGCTCGGTCTTTTAAAATTATTAGCGGTCGCAGCTTTTCCCTTTGCGATATCAATGGAACCTATCTGAGTATTATCCATTTTTTGAAGTAATACCAAATTTCCTCCTGTATCAACAATAGCGATCGCCATATTCCATTGGTTTTTCTTTGCTTCAGCTTCTGCGGCAGCGATTACCTTTTTGGCCTGTTCCAAATTAATATTGGGTCCATAACTTAAAGGTTGGGCATGGGAGGGTAAGACAATTCCGAAAAATAAAAAGCAGAAGGCCAAAAACTTTGGGAATAAATTTACAAATATCGAATGTTTTCTTTTCAAAAGAATTCTCCTTAAACACAAAAACGCACTTTCTGATCTCTCAAAAAGGACTATAGTGTTAGATTTTGGATTTTAGTCTGAGAAGCGGAAAAATCTATCTGTCAATTAAAAAGAAGATCTTTCCGCCTTTGTAGATTTAGAATTCTGGAGAAACGAACTTGGCTTGGCCAGCGCGAGGACGGATCACAAATCTATATTTACGTTTTGCAATTTGTTCCGGGTTGTACCAACGAACTTGATAAACTGCCATTCCTTTTCCTGAGTTAGAAGTTTTTCTCACTTCTATATCAACTCCCTTATCGTCTACAGGTTCTCCATCCAGGGTTAACTCTTTCCAATCATTACCTTCTTTGTATTCAATAGAAACTAAAGATTCATGTAAGGAAATTTCAGAACGACCCACATCTTTATAACGGAAGACCCAATGTTTTTCCAGATTTTCTTCTGCTAAGATTAGCTCAGGAGAATCTACTAATTCTCTTACGCCTTCTGATTTTTCAGTTTCAGGAAAACGATCAGAACGATCCAATTCGTAATTCCAAGACGCAGGGAATGCTTCTTTTCCTCCAGCAGCTGGAAGATTTTTGGTCAGGTCAGCAAGATGTGCCTGTAAGAATGGTTGGGTGCCTGGTCCGTAAAGAGTATGACCACCTTCATAATGTTGGCGAGTATATTCTTCTGGAGTAGTTACATAACCGAAGTATCCGTTTGCACAACTGATCACAGATGCATTCTTGATCGGTTGAGAGCTGGACTTTAATGCCTCATCCACAAATCTTTTTCCAGATTCTTTAGTAACTTCAAAAGGAACAGGAAGAAGAAGTGTGTCTGCAATTTTCACAGACTGTAAAAGAAGTTTATGAGGGAACTTTGATTTTGGAAGAACGATAGGTTGAAGATATTTGAAACCTACTATTCTTTTATGACCTTGGCAACCACCTGTCAAAAACCAACGAGGCCAACCTTCTGCAAAGAATGGTAACCAGCTCAATACTGGAGTGAGTCCATCTTCAGCTCCGCCTGTTAATGCAGTTCCTACATAAGGACGATCACAAACTTCTGCATCAGCTATCTTTTGGTTTTCATACAGATCCACTTCTCTTGTATTAAAAGAAAGATTAGCTTCAGTGCTTAGAGAGTTTTGCAAAGAATCAAAAAGTTTGGAAGCTTCTGCCCCGATTGCTTCTCCAATTCTTCTGGATTCTATGAATCCTTGCATGTCTTCACGATAATCGGGAGAATTATCTCCGTGGGTAGAATTGTTTAGAGCATGGATTGGATCCCAGCTTGGTTTAAAATCTTTACGGATTTTCTTCTCTAAAATTCGAGTTGGATAAGCAAACACATCTGCGTTCGCAACATCATTTGAATTAGGTACAGTCGTCCCGTGAACAGAGAATGTAGAGAATGCACCAAGAGGTTTGTATCTTCCGTCTTTATCTTGTGCATCAATGCGGATCATCACTAGATCAGGATTGATTGCTTGGTATTGGATCTCTGGTTTTAATTCTTCGAATCCAGAGTTTTTATTAGCTCGATAAGCATCCAAAGATCTGTTTCTGGTCAGTCCCCAAATAGCGGTTTTTCCAGAGGCGATCTTAGCTGGTTTTGCAGATTTGTATGCTTCTTCTACTCCATTGGTCAAACGATCCAATACGAAATCAGTCCAACCCTTATCGAATCCAGGTTTGTTAGAAGCAAACTCGTTATAAAAATTATTATCGTAAAAGTTAGCAGGAGCAGAGTGTGTATGAGTTCCTGCAAACACTATCCCACCAAAAGAAATATCTGTCTTAGAAGCCAAACGTTCTGCAAGCAAATGATGGATCAAAAGTGATCCGGATAAAAGATCACTTTGGATCAGAACGACTGGCTCATTTGCATCTTTTCTAATATAGAAAATCCTAGCATAAAGACGAGTGCGGAAACCTTTTTCGGTCTCAGCCATTTTGGAATAACCTGCTAAAGGTAAACCGGGAGGAGGAGTTAAATCCACCTTGGAAATTCCAGCAACCAGCCCTCTGGTTTTGGATATGACTTCCGGTTTTTTATAAGCGATCTTATATTCGGCGACGGTTCCGCAAGCGACTGCAGAAAAGATTAGAAGGATCGAAATTAGGTACGGTTGTATTTTCTTCACTATTTGATTCGGTTTCATTCCCCCTCCGGGAATTCTTTGGTTTTTTTAGCCTCTACTTGCTATCAGAAGGGTAAGTTCTTAGCAAGAATTTTCGGATACGAGTATGTTATCGATCCGTCTTACAAACCAATTATATTCTCCAAAAATAGCTCGGATTTTTGACCCTCTTATTAGTTTGAGACAAAATAAGAAATAAAGATCAGGAATCTTCTATGTCCCAACCGGGCTTTTTACAAAGACTTAAATTTCATTTTTTCAATTTCTATCCTCCTTACTTCGGTGCGGGTATCAAGGTGAAAGCTTTAAACAAAGATAGGACCTTATTCTCCACTACAATGAAACTCACACCATTCAATAAGAACTATGTGGGAACACAATTCGGAGGATCTCTCTACTCCATGTGTGATCCTTTTTATATGTTGATCCTAATGGAACATTTAGGGTCCGGATATTTGGTCTGGGACAAAGCAGCAACTATCAGATTCATAAAACCAGGAGAAGGTACTGTAAGAGCTGAATTCCATATCCCTAAGGAAAAAATCCAAGAGATCAAAGAAGAAACAGATCGTAAAAGAAAAATGGACGTTACATTCACGGCTCAGATCGTCGATGTGAAAACAGGCAAGCTCGTGGCAGAAGTAGACAAAGTTATCTATGTCAGAAAAAAATTGAAAGAGTAAGATCTTAAACTCTTCCGCCCAAATTTCGTCAGTGCGGAATTTGTTGGAGTTCCTACAAAGCCTAGGACCTTCTACTCGAATGATCCTAAAGAAAGCCCTTTAAATCTTTTTTAAAGGGGCCTAAAATTGTTTTTCCCTAGGAACTACGATGAAATGATGGCCCCAAACGCTTATGTCCCAATGGAAAACCACACCTCTGTATGAGGAGCATAAACTTTTAGGCGCTAAGATGATACCTTTCGGCGGCTGGGATATGCCTGTTCAATATTCAGGAATCATCGCTGAACATACAGCGACTAGAGAAGCTGCCGGTCTCTTCGATGTTTCCCATATGGGGGAAATTTTTATCGAAGGCCAGGCTGATATTATTCTCGGCTTTCTCGAATCGGTTACCTGCAATTCTGTTTCTTCTTTAGCAAATGGACAAGTGCAGTACAATGCAATCATCAATGAGAATGGCGGACTAGTCGACGATATCACTCTCTACAAGTTTAACGATCAAAAATATATGATCTGCGCAAACGCGTCCAATGTGGATTCAGTTTATGCGTATCTAAAAAAGTATGTACCAAGTTCTGCAAAATTAGAAAACCAAAGTTCATCGTGGCATCAGATCGCGATCCAAGGCCCCAAAGCAGATTCCATTCTTTCTTCTTATTTTAAATCTGATCTAAGCCATATCGGATATTATAAATTCGTGTTATTCTCCTTTGCGGGAGAAGAGATCATTCTTTCCAGGACTGGTTATACAGGCGAAGACGGATTCGAAATTTACAGTTCTAATTCTACTGGTGTTAGAATCTGGAAGGAACTATTAGAGTTCGGAAAAACAGAAGGACTTCTTCCTGTAGGTTTAGGCGCGAGAGACACACTTCGTATTGAAGCAAAATATCCTCTTTACGGTCATGAGTTGGACGAGAACAGAAGTCCAATCCAATCCGGGATAGGCTGGATCGTAAAAGAAAAGAAAACACCTTATCCTAAATACGAACAGATCATCTCCGAAAAAAAAGAAGGGCCTAAAAGAAAGATCGTGGCATTCGAGCTGCAAGAAGCAGGTGTTCCAAGAGAGAATATGCCAGTATTAGATTCTAACGGCAAAAATATCGGGATCACAACTTCCGGTACCTTCTCCCCCTCCTTAAAAAAAGGAATAGGGCTTGCTCTCGTTGACTCTGAAAAGATCCAACATGGAGAATCCATCCAAATCGAGATCAGAGGACAGGCAAAGTCCGCAATTATATTCACCCAATCTTTCATTCCGGGTAGCATTCGGAAAAATTAAACTAAGGATTTTCAAATGGCAGTAACTAACGCACCTCCGGGTTATAAGTTCACAGAAAAACACGAATGGGTAAAAGTAGAAGGAGATACCGCATTGATCGGGATCTCTGACTATGCTCAGGCGGCACTTGGAGATATCGTTTTTGTGGACCTTCCAAAAGTAGGAAAATCTATCAAACAATCGGATACATTCGGAACAATCGAATCCGTAAAGGCTGCAGAAGATTTATACGCTCCTATCAGCGGAGAAGTAGTCGAAGTTAATGGAAACCTTTCCAAAAACCCGGCTGAAGTGAATTCAGATCCTTTTGGATCTTGGATGATCCGAGTCAAAGGGATCAATTCTTCCGAGTTGGAGAAATTATTAGATCCCGAATCTTACAGAGAATTAGTAAGCAAACTGGATTAGGAAAATAGAATGAGTACGGCAACTTGGAACGAATCCGGCAAACAAACTGAAATGAAGAATCCACTCGATCCTTTGGATACTTTTTCCAGAAGACATATAGGTCCTGATGAAGATCAGATCAAAGAAATGTTATCCACACTCGGATTGTCCGGGTTGGAAGAATTGGTGGCAAAAGCAGTTCCAGAAGGAATTCGTTTGGAAAAAGCTTTGGATCTTCCTAAGGCTTCTACCGAAAGAAAGATCTTAAACGATCTGAAAAAGATCGCTTCCAAGAACAAGTTGTATCGCTCTTATATCGGTTCCGGTTACCAAGCGAGTGTAATGCCAGGAGTCATCCAAAGAAATATTTTGGAAAACCCAGGTTGGTATACTGCCTATACTCCTTACCAAGCAGAAATTTCCCAAGGAAGATTAGAGGCACTTCTAAACTTCCAAACTATGATCATGGATCTAACCGGTTTGGAAATTTCTAATGCTTCTCTTTTGGACGAGGCTACCGCTGCTGCAGAAGCAGTATTCTTAGCTTATGGAATTCGTAAAAACGAAACATCCAAATTACTTTTTATCTCTGAGTTATGCCATCCTCAAACAATTGATGTGGTCCGTACAAGAGCACTTCCACTTGGGATCGAAGTAAAAATCGGAAACCATTTAAACGCAGAATTAAACGAAGATTATTTTGCAGTATTAGTTCAGTATCCAGGAACAGAAGGAACCATTTATAATTACGAAAGTTTCTTCCAGTTAGCTCATAATATTGGAGCTCTAACAATCTGTGCTGCTGATCTACTTTCACTCACAGTTTTAAAAGCTCCTGGAGAATTCGGAGCAGATATCGCTGTAGGAAGTTCCCAAAGATTCGGGTTACCTTTTGGATTCGGCGGACCTCACGCAGGTTATTTTGCGACCAAAAATGAATTCAAAAGAAATATGCCAGGAAGACTTGTAGGAGTTTCCAAGGATAGTCAAGGAAATCCAGGACTCAGACTTTCTCTACAAACAAGAGAGCAACATATCAGAAGAGATAAAGCTACTTCTAATATCTGTACCGCACAGGTTCTATTAGCTGTTCTTTCCTCTATGTATGCGGTTTATCATGGACCTAAAGGTTTAAAAGATATCGCCCTTAGAGTTCATAGACTTACAGAAACATTGGCTAAAAATTTGGAGAAGGCAGGCTTTGCTATCGAAAACAAAACCTTCTTTGATACAATTGTTTTAGATTTAGGATCCAAGGCTCAAACTTACATAGATGCCGCTTCTAAAAAAGAGATCAATTTCAGAAGTTTAGGAAATGGCAAAATTTCTATCGCCCTAGACGAAACTGTAGAAGTTTCCGATCTGGAAGATATTCTTTCTGTGTTTGGAATCTCTAAGATCGACCTTTCTCTAGAAGGAATTTCTATTTCGAACGAATTTGCCAGAACTTCTGAATATCTTACTCATCCTGTATTCAATTCTCATCATACAGAAACAAAGATGTTGAGATATATTAGAAAATTGGAATCTAGAGACCTTTCTCTTACAACTTCCATGATCCCTTTGGGTTCTTGTACAATGAAACTCAATGCAACAGTGGAAATGTTCCCTGTTACCTGGCCTGAGTTTTCCAATATTCATCCATTCGCGCCTGCTTCCCAAACAGAAGGATACAGAACTGTATTCTCTCAATTAGAATCTTGGCTTTCTCAGGTAACTGGATTTCCAGGAATTTCACTACAACCAAACGCTGGTTCTCAAGGAGAATATGCGGGACTTCTCGCAATTCGAAACTATCATATTAGCAGAGGAGATAAGGATAGAGATATTTGTTTGATCCCAATCTCTGCTCACGGAACCAACCCTGCTTCTGCAGCGATGGTTGGATTCAAAGTGGTAGTCGTTGCTTGTGATGCAGAAGGAAACGTAGACTTAGAAGATCTAAAAGCGAAAGCAAAAGAACATTCTAAAGATCTAGCGGCATTGATGATCACCTACCCTTCTACACATGGAGTGTATGAAGAACCTATTAAAGAAATCTGTTCCATCATTCATGAGAATGGAGGACAGGTTTATATGGACGGAGCGAATATGAACGCTCAAGTAGGGATCACAAGACCTGCAAATATCGGAGCCGATGTTTGCCATCTGAACTTACATAAAACTTTCTGTATTCCTCACGGCGGTGGTGGTCCTGGTGTAGGACCAATCGGAGTCGCGGAACATTTGAAACCATTCTTACCTGGTCACCCTCTTGTAGATAACGGAACAGGAAACGAACATGGTGCCGTCTCCGCTGCTCCTTGGGGAAGTGCAAGTATCGTTCTGATCTCTTGGGTGTACATTGCACTTTTAGGAACAGAAGGTTTGGAACAAGCAACCAAAGCTGCGATCTTAAATGCGAACTATATCGCTAAACGTTTAGAAAACTATTTCCCAGTTCTTTATAAAGGTAAAAACGGATTTGTTGCCCACGAATGTATCCTGGATGTAAGACCGTTCAAAAAGACTAGCGGAATAGAAGTCGAAGATATTGCAAAACGCCTGATGGACTATGGATTCCACGCGCCTACAATGTCCTTCCCTGTTCCTGGAACTTTGATGATAGAGCCTACTGAATCGGAGTCCCAAGAAGAATTGGATCGTTTTTGTGAAGCTATGATTTCTATCCACTCAGAGATCCAAGAGATAGAGCAAGGCAAAGCGGATGCAAAAGATAACCCTTTAAAGAACGCACCTCATACTTCTGCGATGGTGATCTCTGATAATTGGGAACATGCTTATTCCAGAGAAAAAGCTGCTTATCCTGCGCCTTGGACCAAAGAGCATAAATTCTGGCCTTATGTAGGGAGAATAGATAACGTATATGGAGATAGGAACCTGGTTTGTTCCTGCCTTCCTTTAGAATCGTATCTTTAATTTTTTCTAAAAGCCAGAAGACAATAAAAAAGACCGGGGCAAAAACCTCGGTCTTTTGTTTTAAGAAGAATGAAGATTAGGAATTAATCGTTTTTCTTTTTCTTTTTGGATTTTTTAGACTTCTTGGAGTCATCGTCATCATCTTTGTCTATTTTAGACTTCTTTGACTTTTTAGATTTTTTGGAATCTCCATCATCATCGTCCTTATCTTTATCCTTCTTGGATTTTTTGGACTTCTTAGAATCAGAATCGTCGTCATCTTTATCTTTTTTGGATTTCTTGGATTCCTTATCGTCATCCTCGTCCTTGTCTTTCTTAGCCTTTTTCTTTTTCTTAGGCTCGTCTTTATCGTCGTCTTCGTCCTTATCTTTGGACTTCTTAGCCTTAGATTTTTTTACCGAATCTCCTGAATCAGAAGCCTTTCCAGGTTTAGCCCTGCAATAAGCATCTACATTAGTTCCGTCTTGTTTACTATAACCGGAAACCCAAGTACAATCTGAATCGGATTCACATTGGCCTTTAGATAAACCTTGGCATTGGGATTCTGCAGAAAGAGAAGTCCCACTTAAAATAAGCAGACCTGCAAAGAGAATACTAGTTATGAATTTTAAAAGATATATCGGCTTACGATACATTCTATCGACTCCTAAATCGAATGGTTCGACAAGGTTCTATGTCGAAAAAGAATTTGCGATCTGAAATATTCCTATATTTCAAAAAAATTATATTAGAATCATTTTAAAAAGGTGGGTCGGGAGGGGAATTCCTCCCGACCAAACACAGTCAGGAATCAACCGCCATAGTACATTAACTGGAACCCGTATATAGGATATAAAATGCCCATCTAATCTAACATTAACTCCCCGGGTCCATACCTTCAGAGCGGTCCGCATTCTACTATCGAGTCTTCGAAACGTCAAGCTCACAAAATAAATAAGATGTGATTTTTGGAAAAAAATTTCATTTGGAAATATCTTTTTTCGAACGGTCGATATTCCATCGGCGGCCAAAAAGATTATATTCACTATTTGTAATGGTCTTTTATGCAGATCGGCCGTGTTCCAAACTTTATACAGGTCGTTCAGATTCTTAATCGGAGCGGAATTAACAGGATATATACATCCCAGTTTCAAATCTGAAATATATCATAAGGCAAGGTTCAGAATTGGAGTTATGTTATAGGGAAAATGTAAGAAGAAATAAAAAAGGCCGGAGGTTAGTCCGGCCTTATATAATTACAGTAGAAACCCGGCAACGTCCTACTCTCCCACACAGCGAACCATGCAGTACCATTAGCGATGAGAGGCTTAACTTCCGTGTTCGGGATGGGAACGGGTGTGACCCTCTCTCTATAATCACCGAGAATCTATAACCAGTATTCCCGGCGGACCTCGGAAGTCTACCTTTTTTCATAGAAAAAGAAGAAGTTTTTAGGGAGAAGAAGAAGGCGGATTTTTAAAATTTTTGCTCCGCTAGGCAGAATCGATCTAAGTTTTAATATTCTAAAGAAAGTGATCTGACTTCTTCTCTGGAATAGGCATCTGGTTTTTTTAATATTTGGACCAATGCTTTGAATTCTCTTGGAAGAAGTTTCCCTGGATGTTTATTAAAATAATATTTAGAAGATCTATAGATTCCATTTAATCCGCGGCCCCAGTACACTAAATTCAGATAATACTCTAAAACTCCCTTCTTACCTAATTCTTCATCGAGAGCTTGTGCAATTCGGATCTCTCTTAATTTACGAGTTAATGTTTTGTCTCTGGATAAAAATAATGTTCTAGCAAGCTGTTGGTCTAAAGTGCTAGCTCCTCTTAACCTTCTGAATAAAAAGACAGCTTGTATGATAGAAGATTGGATATCAGCTAAAGAATATCCTCTATGTCTGTAGAATCTATAGTCTTCTACTTCTACCAGGTATTCTAAACTTCCTGGAGGTAATTCTTCGAGCCTTACCCAATCGTTTTCGAGAGGAACTGACTCTAAATTTTCGGGTAGATAGACTAATTTGTTCTCTCTGAATAAGATCCTTTTTTCAGGAAAAGTTTGGTAATAGACAAGAAGAAGGAATACTAAGACCAGAATACTTCTGATCCCAAAGAAAAACCATCTATGTAAAAAATGATTTCCTTCGCTCATTGAACTTCAGGGTTTTTTTGTTTGTCGTATATCAAAAATACTTCCTGCTCTATCTGCTCGGAAGATACAAGTTTCCAATCCGCTTTATCAAAGTTAAAATATGCAGATTCTCCTCCAGTAATTGAAGGCAAACCGACTTGTCCTATAAAGAACGGAACTATTGTAAGATAGAGTCTATCCACAAGTCCCTGCCTAAAAAAGGAATCATTCAGTCTAGGTCCGCCTTCTAAAAGTATTTTGGAATGTCCTCTTGTTTCCAATTCTTTCAGAATGATCTCTGGATCCAGATCTTCTCCCTGCAAAGGAATAATCTCTGCAAACTCTGATAATTCTGATCTAACCTGGGATTCGTTTTTAAAAGTGCAAAATAGAAGTGGTTTAACTTTAGAAAAATGGAATACTTTTCTGTCAGAAGGTAATGTCCCAGTTCTAAGGAGGATAATGGCACGGGGCTCCTTCTCCGATTCAACATATCTTAGATGAGTGACTGGATCGTCGTTGAGTAAGCTGTTTTTTCCGAGGATAAGAGCATCTGCTTCGGAACGGATCTGGTCCATTCTTCTTTTATCATTTCTGGAAGATAGGCCATACCATTTTCCGTCGGGACGGCATACCTTTCCGTCCAAGGTCATTGCCATATTCACGGCTAAAAAAGGACGACTCATTGAGGTTTAGATGAGAGGGTTTCGGAAAGCAATTTGAGAACTCTTCCTCTGCAGGTACCACAACCGGTACAACAACTTGTGTCTCTCATCAACTTACCCAAAGTATCATTCCCTCTGCGGATAGAATTTGTAATATCCTCTTCGGATACTTGGTTGCATACGCAAACCTTTCTAGGTCGCATCAGGGCGTTCAGGTCTATTTGACTAAAGTCGGAAGAATTCATCAGGCCTTCTAATTATTGGACGCCGAAAGCAAAACCATCACTCAAGCTAAACATTAGAAGGTCAGGATCAAGAGAATTTTTTTCCAATCCGGTGAAAGCCCGACATGCCGGTTCCGAGGAACTTACAGGCTTTTATAACGGATTCCAGAAGAGATATTTCTCGTTGACAGCCGGACTTTCGAGCTCATCCTCATTCGGAAAATTCCATAAAGGAAACTTACAGAATGCAAGTGACCAAACGCGCTCCCTTAAGGGAAATATTCGGATGGTGCATGTTCGATTTCGCCAATTCTAGTTATACCACTGTAATTATAACAGTCATCTACTGCAGAGTTTTCGCAGAAGTAATCGTTCCAATCTCCTCTAATCCTGCAAATCCATACGAGGATGGAAATTTTTTATTTGGACTAGCTTTATTTTTCTCTTATTTATTGGTTGTACTGACCGGTCCGTTATTCGGAGCTATCTCAGACTTCTCCGCTAAAAAGAAAACATTCCTTTTCTGGAGTTATATCAGCTGTGTCATCAGTACCGCAGCCTTCTGGTTAGTGACAACCCCAGGTTCTTGGGAATTAGGTTTTGCTTTAATCATTCTTTCCAACTTCTTCTTTGCTTCCGGAGAAAACTTTGCTTCTTCTTTCTTACCTCATTTGGGGCCTAAGGAAGAATTAGGAAAAATTTCAGGATATGCGTGGGGAGTTGGATATATGGGAGGACTTCTTTCTGTATTCCTAGTCCAAACTCTTGTGGCACCTTCGATTGATCCTGCGATCTACGGTTCTCTTAGATTTGTAGGACCTCTAACAGCACTGTTCTTCTTGCTTGCTGGAATTCCAACATTCTTACTTTTGAAAGAATACCAACCTGCTATTAAAATACCGACGGGAGAAAGTTATCTCACTATCGGTTTTAAACAATTATCAGAGAGTATTAAATCGATAAAACATTTCAAAGATCTAGTCATCTATTTGATCTCTCTATTCTTCTCTATGGCTGCGCTTGCTATCGTGATCGCATTTGCATTCTTATATGGAAACCAAGAGATCAAGATCACATCCGGACAAGAAGCTACCCTATTCGTAATGCTTCAGTTTTTTGCAATGATAGGTGCGATATTTTTCGGATTCGTTCAGGATAAGATCGGAGCCAAAAAAACTTTTAATATCACTTTGGTATTTTGGATCTTCTGCCTGCTCGGAATTTATTTCGTAAGAGAGATTACTGGTTTTGTAAACGGACTAGGCGTGGATATCTCAGTACAATGGGTATTCGTAATTTTTGGAACTCTTGCAGGTTCAGGAGTTGGATCTACCCAATCAGCAAGTAGAGCAATTGTCGGGGTCTTCTCCCCTGAATCCAAGTCTGGAGAATTTTTCGGTCTTTGGGGTCTTTCCGGAAAACTGGCAGCTGCCATCGGAGTTTTTGCGATCGGTATATTACAGAAAATTTTCGATCTAAGAAATGCATTTTTAGTGGTCGCTGTATTTTTCTTTATCTCTTTGATCATTAATACATTCGTGAATGAAAAAAGAGGGATTGAAAAGGCTAAGGATTGGGAAAGAAACGGAGGGCATTAGTCCTCCTTCTTCCAAGCTTTTGCTTGAAAATCTGAAACTACTCGTTTATAATTAAATCGTGGCTGGCGAGTTTAATACAGAAGATGAGTTCGAGTCCCATCAAAGCCAAAGAAAATTGGCTTTGGCGACTATGGACGAATTGACTCAAACCAAATTAGATCTTTTAGATTCCGGTAAAGAAGTTCCTAAATTTCTAAACTACGCCATCTCTTACTTAAACCGTAAATATCTAACAGAAGAAAAAGTGATCAGCGATCTGATCGTACGAAGAGACTCTTCGAATTAATTATTCGTCATCATCATCCTTTTCTTTTTCAGCTTCTATTCGAATTTCAGAAATTACTGCTTGGGCTTCGTCAAAAATCGGAGTCAGGGTAGAAGTATCCGAATCTATCTCACGAACCGTATCTTCCAGATAGTACGTGCCTTGCGTTGTTAGGAAAAAGAATCTCACTTGATCCAAGTCTGGATTTGGGGTCCAGCGGACCTTCTTCCCTTGTTTCCAAAGATAAGCATATTTGTGGATCAAACGTGTGGAACTTTTTTGGATACGTTCTCTTCCACCGCCTCCTATAAAAGAAGCTCCTGAAGTTAAGAATAAGCTAGCATCTCCAGAAAGAAACGTAGCTAAAGTGACGATCTCTCTTTGAGTAGGCCAGTCCATGATGATACCGTATACGACTGTTTTATTTTTCGGATTTTGAATACCTATATCATCGTATTCTGTTTCGAATGCGAGCTCTCTTAATTCTTTATAAGGAGTCTTATCAATGGAAGGAGTACAGGCTGAGATCAGCATTATGCTGATTATATTATAAAAACTAAATTTGGATAGAAGGCTCAAAAACTTCTCTGACATGAGAGTATACCGCTTTGTTTTCAAAGGAATATCTTTGAAAACCTATCCTGATAGACATCAGGAAAGACTCCTTTTTATAAAAAGAAGGAAAGGAAGTTAAGAAAAATTGTTAGATCCGAAAAATCAAATCCTTCTTATTTCTTTTTGGCCTTTTTCTTAGGAGCTTTGGATGCTGCTTTTTTCTTTGGAGAAGCTTTTTTAGGAACAGTTTTCTTTTTAGCAGGTTTTTTAGGAGCTGTCTTTTTTTTGCCGTCTTCACTTACAGTGAGGCTTGGGTCTCTTTCCATATTTTTAACAAGAGAAGAATGTCTGAATCTAAGTGCAGACCAGTCATCATCTATGGAAATCAATCTTACACCTTCGAAACTGATCTTTCCAAGTGGGTCCCAACCGGCATCTCTATGAATGGATACATTATATTTACGGGAAGTTTTTTTAGGATAAGCTAACCATAACAGCCCGTCTTCTATCAAAGTGGTAGGCACCATAGAAGCTATATTCCTGATCTCAACTTCGGTTTGCACGAATGCAAGTATGAGTCTATATCTTTTTCCGGACCTTAGCGCTCGATCGACCGGAGCCCCTAAACTGGAAAGTGCAGGTTCGAATTCGTAAGGAGAAGATAAAACACAAATCTCCCCTTCGCCAGGTTTGAATTGTAATTTACCGAACACGGAATGGATAGCCATCGGTAAATAGAATCCTTTTCGCCAGGAAAAGGCAAGCGAGAAACCGAAAACATTATTTGGTTCGATTGCCTATCTATTGGATATTCTTAAATTACCGACCTTCTCCCTGTTCATGGGATACATTCTTTTACCCTAGGTAGATAACAATTGTTATCCAATGAGTAAGAACTAACGTCATGCGTAAGAGGATAATCGTTTAGGAAGTTAACAAGACAAGAGATACTGCTAGTTTTGCCACAGATTTTCCTTTTTCTGGTTCTAGTAGAAACCATAGTATACTGTGATATATCTCAATAACAAAAAGGCGAACCGATTGGTCCGCCTTTTGCCTTATTCTAATGTTATAAAATTCTCTTATTGGAATTCTAACATTTTAGAAACGAGTCTTTTTTGATTCAGTTCCAGATCTCTCAGCTTATGGCGAACATTCTTATCTACCTTACGCAGGTATTTTTTATATGTTACAATAATCTGTTTTTGTTTATTATAAGGAAGTGGATTAGTTTCCTCATGTAGTTTAGTCTCCACACTAGGTGCAATAGATTGAACAGGAGTATCTGGCCAGATCAATTCAGTATCATGGCTGGAATAATATTCCAATTTGATCTCTTTGTTATTATTCGGAGTTCTTTTTCCTTCACTTCCGATCTGAGGTCCCTTAGGATCTATATTGATCACCCTACGCATTTCTCTTACGAAAATTTCTCCATTGGAGTTCGTACGTTTGAATTGCATAATGATCTTTTCTAGTTTTTCAGGATTACTTCCTGGATAGATAAAGATACGTGCATTATAAAGATAAGTTTTTGGGAAGTCCCAGAAAGATTCGCCGGAACCCATATCTAATTCTAGATACGGTTTATTATCTCTATCTGTTTTTAAGAATTGAGGCAATTCTTGAGGCTCATCACCAATATATCTTAGCGCTTTTTTGGTTGTATCCATCTGAAGGATCTTATTGATCTGATGGATATTTTGAGAGATAGAAGCGTGCAAATTATCTATCTCGATATCTGAAAACCCCGCCTTGCGGATAGCTTCGATCTGACGTTCTATTTCTCTTTCTTCCATTGTTAGGATTTTAGGAGCCGCGTCTATTTGTATGAATACGGCCAAAAGAGAAATTATGAGAAAGATAAGGGTTTTCATGAGATGCCTTCCTTCTAAATATCGAAAAGACTATACCCCATTCTTGATCCTAAAAAGGATTTTTTCAAGGGTTCTTTCTTTATTATGCCTCGAATCTTCCGCCCGAATGCCTATTTCGAAGAAGAACTCCGACTTGGAAAATTATTTCCTAGAGAGCTGGAGGCTAGGAATTCCGTCTTAGAATCCTCTTTTTCAGTCCTAAATTCTTTTCCGGACTCTGCAAAGATCTTAGCCCATTCTCCTCCTGAAGAAAACTGGATCAAATATTGGAAGGAGAAAGGAATACAGATCCCAAAACCGATCCTTCTTAGAAATATAAAACAATCTTTGCAAAAAGAGAAAGAGATCCAATTAGAAGAATGGGGAAAAATCTCCCGTTGGAATTCCAACAATAACGAATTAGAGATAGATCCCGCATCTTCAGATCCTGCAAAAATATACGGATCTAAATTAAACCAAAACGATTGGAACCAAGAATCTAATTCTGATCTAATTTCTTATTCAATTCGAACTTCAGAAGATTGGGAAACATTCTTACAAAAGGAAAAAGATCGATTCTCTCCGGATCAAAAATTCGTTTTTAAAACTGAGTTCGGATTTGCTGGCGCTCAGAAATTTAGAGATGTTGCCGGGTTAAAAGATCTGGCCTATCTATTCCTAAAAGTAAAAAGAGAACCTTTTTTGATCGAAACCTGGGTAGATAGAACCAAAGATTTCAGCTTATTATTCTCCGCAAAAAACGGAAAATATAAAATAGAAGAAGGTACCATTCTACTCAACGATCATAAAGGAAAATACTCCGGGACTTGGATGGGAGAATTTTCAGAAATCGAAAATTACCTTTCTGGAATGTCTGAAAGTTTTTCGAAGATCTCCAAATTCCATCCTAACTATGAAGGGTATGGTTCAGTAGATTCTTTCTTTTATAGATCTAAAGGGACCCAAGTTTTACGGAAAATTTCGGAAGTCAATTATAGATGGACAATGGGCTGCTTATTGTTGGAGCTCCGACGTAAATTTCCTAAGAAGGGAAACGACCTTCTTCTTTTCTTACCCAAAGTCCAAAACTCAGATCCTTATTCTAGATTAAAAATTTGGGAGAAGGAAACAGGTTGGGAAATTCTTCCACTTTCCGCATTCTTCTCCCCTTATAGAAGACCGAACCAGAAAAACCTAATTTGGGTCCGACTTCCAGCAGGCAAAACCCAGGATCCTTGGGAAGAGGCCAAAATTGTTTCGGAAAGTGGCATCCGAGTTCTGGGCCCCTGAAATGTACTTGTGATTCTTTACCTGCCTCCGAGACTGGTTCCAATCCCTTCGGGGAACTCAGCCTGCAGATATTACTCAGGTTTCAGGAAAAGAGATGGAACTGTTTCTCAATTACGCGCTGTATATTATCGTAAGTATCGGATTCTTGATTCCCTTCACTGGATTTGTTGTCGGAGCGGGAGCGATTGTAAATGCTACCGTTGCTGGATTTGCCGTTAACTTGTTGGCTCAAATCGTAGAAGAGGACAGACTCAAGGCTTATCTCGAAAAGAATAAGTCAACTATGATCGGCCAGGCTTTATTAAAAGCAGTCGAAGCAGGTAAAACTAAACTGGCACCTGGTTCAGTTGTTTCTCACGCAGAAGAGCATGGACATGACGGACATCATCTGATCTCTGTTCAAACTTACTCTCTTGTGTTTGCTGCATTGATCGTTGGAACTGTAATCACCGTATTAGTAGCTCAAGTAGACTTTGGAGCAATGAACACTGTGATCGCTATGCTTGTGGCGACCATCAAAGCTTCCTTAGTATTAGCTTACTTCATGCACCTTAAATATGATAACGTAATGAACAGAGTGATCTTCGGATCTGGCTTCTTGTTCTTACTTCTTCTTTTTGGATTCTCTGTAGCAGACATCTACACAAGAGCGAAAATTTTCGCTGGCTTCCCTTACTAAGAAGAATTAAATACTTCCTTTGTATTTCAAAAGAACCGGCTTTACAGCCGGTTTTTTTGTAGCCTGAGGTTTTCCTTCCAGCTTTCTTATCCGAATCGAATAGAGGAACTATGGCAGGATATTCAGGCACACCCTTGGCCAAAAAGTTAGGATTTAAAGAAGGCCAGAACGCAATCATCATTAACGAGCCAAAAGAATTTAAAGACTTACTGGAAGACCTTCCTTCCAATATTACATTCAAGAAGAAGCTTGTGGGAAGTTTTGACTATATTCATTTTTTCTGTAAAAGCAAAGATGAACTTTCTAAAAACTTTTCTAAGTTCCCGGACTTTCTCGCTGACAAAGGAATGGTTTGGATCTCTTGGCCTAAAATGAGTTCAGGTGTGAAAACCGACTTAAAAGAAGATACAATCAGAGAAATAGGCTTGAAGACAGGGTTGGTAGACGTTAAAGTCTGCGCAATCGATTCGACTTGGTCCGGATTACTTTTCAGAAGAAGAAAGAGTTAATCTACACCTCATATTCGAAGATTTGAACATGATCCTATTACAACGTTACAGTCTGGGTTTCCTATTATCAGGGATCATTTTATGTTTTGCCTGTATCGAAAAAGTACCTGAGATCAAAAAAACAATCGAGATCCCTGAACTCGGCTTAGTTTTAAATTATGAAGGTTGGATCTATGAAGAATATGATCCAAATAGAGATAATTCGGATCCCAATCGTTCCAAAAACAAAAGAGAATTCTCAAATGATAAAAATATTAAGGTAATGTTCTATCTTTTTGAACCAGAACAAAACAAAGGTTCAGAGATCAGGACTAATATCAATTTTGTATCAGAGCCAATTCCTGCAAAATATTCCAAAGCAACCTTAGAAGATTACGTGGCTTCTATCAGTGGATTGTATTCAAATATATATAAAGAATACGAAATACTTTCCGTTCCTCAAAAATGTAGTTTCGGAAAAGAGAAATGTATCTTTTTTGAGTCCAAATTTGTTCTTCCAAATACTGCAGAAAGACAACAAATCCGAACTCTTCAATGGATCTTTTTTAAAGAAGGTTCTGTATATATTTTTACAGGGACCATACCAGAGTCAGAATTTTCAGAAAAAAATAAGAAGATCCTGAACACAATCCAAACATTGACTGAAAAGATATAACTCTAAATTAGTTACGTCTCAGCGACTTAGGCTTTTTATCCTCAGTAATATCTTCGTAGTCTACCAGAAGTTTATAGATTGCGACTGCATCCTTCCAAATATGGATTCTTCCTTCTTTATTTAGATTCCGAACATATTCATTTACTTCTGAAAGACGAGATCTGAAAAAATAGAATAATTTTTTATCTTCTATCGCAATATGACTTACAAGCCAATCCTTTAAGTCCTGTATCAAAATTGCCAAAGATTCCAGTTCTTCTTTTTCACTTCTTTCTATCATATCATTGATGAGTATATTAAATCTCTCATGTTGTTTCTGGTGGTTTTTTTCACCGATATAATGGAAATTATGCATGATCGCTTCTTCGGTATTAAAATGTTCACGGATATATTCTATCGTCTCGTAGATTGCTTCTTTTAATTGAGCGCTTAAGGATTCAGAATCGATCTCTTGTTTTAATCTTTGTTTATATAGTTTATCCGTTTTTACTAGTAGCTGCAAAAGCCATAAATGTTGGATATCTACGATTGCGATCCCAGTTTTGAGTTTATAACGATACCATAGGTCAGAGATCAGTTTTAGATTTTCTTCTCCCAGTTTCTTGAATTCTACAGAGACCTCTTGTTTTCCCGAGAAAAGAACCAGTTGGTATAATTTTTCGATCTCATCTGCATAGATAGACGCGTTCAAATGTCTTTGCATCCAATCTGTGAGTTTATCATCCACATGGACCATTGCGGCGTCCACATACTGTCTGTCCTCACTCAGTATATGTCTAAACAGCCATTTTTTTAGGTTTTTCAGAAGATCCAAAACTGCGTTCTCAAAATCTCCTTCGAAACTTTTTCGGACACGATTTCTCAAAGCAGTAATGAACCGCATATGTTGTAATCTATGTTGCCCTAACTTTGTGTAACCTATGCTCTCTAAAAGTTTTTCTTCCAGAGCGAAATGTTCGGTTGCATAATCCAAGGTTTTAGAAAGTGCATTCGTAAATGTGGTCTCTAATTCAGACCTGGTTCCCGACTCCAGTTTATCTTCAAGATCAGCAAGAATTCCAATCAACCAAAGATGTTGCTTATCTATTTCAGGAATTCCTAAAGAAAGATCGAATGTCTTCCAAATACCTCTGATTTTTTCTATAACCCTTTCGTCATACATGAGTTAATCCTTATAACTGTTTTACGAAAAACTGTTACAAGGATTCGCGAGTAAGCTTCAGAACGAATCAGAAATCGAGTGAAAGGAATTGATTTATATCAAATGGATAGAAGCGAGATATTAAGAAAGTAAATTAGATGTTGTATCTTTTGATGATAGATTTTGCTTCTTCTACAAAAGAACTTTCTTCTTCTTTCGTGAAAGGTTTGAATACATTCTCTTGGAATCTTTTTGCTAATTGTATGTATTCCAAACAACCAGCGATGCTCATTTCAGGTTTTGCTTTTTTTTCGTAGATTACGATATCGCCGTTCTTAGGGAGCACCATAGCTCTAGGCGGGATCTTTTTGCCTCCGCGGATCATACAACCCGCAAGTATCATGGCACCGTCTCCGATCACTGCATCATCTAAAATGATCGCGCCTATTCCAATCAAACAACCCTTACCGATCTTACAACCGTGAAGCATCGTATTATGACCTACTAATGTATAATCATCTATGAATAAACTACCAGTGGAATCAGTATGAAGAGTGCTATTATCTTGGATATTAACACCTTCGCCCAATTTGATCTCATTTAGATCTGCACGAACTACAGCTCCCGGCCAGAGAGAAGATAAAGGTCCCATCTCTAACATTCCGAACGCAGTTGCAGCCGGATGGATAAACGCTGTTTCGTGAATTTTCATTGTTTAACGAAGAGGATAACCGGAAGAATTCGCGATCTGGATCAAACGATCCGTGATCTCTTTGATCCTTTCTTGAGTTAAGTTCTTATCCTGGCTTAAAAGTTTAAATCTATAAGAAACTGACTTTTTATCTTCAGGAAGGTTTCCACCTGTAAATACAACTGTAACTTTTACATCCTGCAATTCTTGGAATTTTTCTTGGACGGCCAAATCACTAAACTTGGAAGAAGATTCATTCAGATCCATTACCAAAGAAAGATCTATCTCTGTTTGAGGGAAATGAGAAGGAGCAGCAAAATAATTTTTGTTTCTATCTTCAGTCCAAACTTCTAATAAAGAAGCAAATTCAAATCTTCCTAAAATAACTCTCTTTTTAATATCAGCGGTATCTAAAGCAGCAGGATGAGCATATCCTAACTCTCCTACTTTTTTGCCGGAAACAAATAAAGAAAGGGAAGCCTTAGGATGGAAATAGCTTTTTTCCTCTATCTTCCATTCGGTCTCTCTTAAGTTTAAATGTCTTAATACTTTTTCGACACCGGTTCTAACTTCAAAAAAATCTGACTCTAAAACGTTTAGATCTTTCTCGTTGGATTTCCTACCAAAAGAAACTGCCCATACAAACCATTTAGATTCGTTAAAAGGTTCTTCTGCCTTTTTATAAGTGCGACCAAATTCAAAAATTTTCAGTTTTTCAAAACGGTCAGAATTGAATCTGATATTTTTCAATAGAGAAGGATATAAAGAAGTTCGTAAATATGCCTGCTCATCCGGCATTGCATTTAGGATCTTGATTGAATCTTTCACTTCTTCTTCGAAAGAATTATCTTTAGAAGAAGCATAAGAATAATTGAATACTTCGTTATATCCCAAGTTTTGAGAAAATGCTCTTTTTAGATGTTTTTCCAACTCTCTGGAGAAATTGCGAGCAGGAGGTTTTACATCGGAAGCCAATGGACGAACGGGAATAGATGCGTATCCTAAAGTACGACCTATTTCTTCTACTATGTCTTCCGGAATGGTGATATCGTAGTTCTGCCTGTATTTAGGAACAAGAACCTTAACTGTGTCTCCTTTCCATTCAGTGGAGAAGGAAAGTTGTTTTAGAATTTCATCCGATGTCGATTGATCAATCTCTGTTCCGAGTTTTTTATTCAAGAAGTCTAGGGTGACTTCTATCTCTACTTTTTTATCTGCAGTATGAATATAACCAGCAGGCAAGCTCGCTTTCAGATCAGGACATCCATTTTCTTTCAAAAGATTTAATGCTCTTTTGACGATAGGGAGAGTGGTTGTTGCTTCCAGACCTTTCTCATAACGAACAGAAGATTCAGAACGAATTCCTGTTTTCCGAATAGACTTACGAACAAACTCTCTTGGGAAAACTGCAGATTCTAAAATAACTTTTTTGGAATTAGAGTCTACTGCCGTATCTGCCCCGCCCATCACTCCTGCGATCGCCACACCTTTTTTAGAGTTACGAATAATTAATATCTCAGGATCAAGTTTGGGAGAAGTTTCGTCTAGAAGAGGAAAACTTTCGTCTTTCTTTGCATAATCCACTTCTAATTCAATTCCACCTTGAGCGGATAATTTATCAGAATCAAAGAAGTGAGTAGGCTGTCCTGCTTCTAATAATAGGTAGTTGGAAACATCTACTACGTTATTGATTACTCTCACTCCACATTTTTTCAAACGAGAACGAACAGTTTTATTAGAAGGTTTGATTTGAATTCCTTCAATAGAAGAAGAATAATAAGAATGTGCGTATTCTGTTTCTTTTACCTTTGGAGAAGCAACATCTTTAGAAAAATCCCAATTGGTCTCGAAAGGGTTAAATTTGATCGGCAAAATTAATTGAGCTGCAAGTTCTCTTGCAAATCCAAAATGACTCCATAGATCCGGGCGATGTGTAATTGATTTATTATCAATATCTAAAATAGTATCTCTGAATCCAAAATACTCTCTTAGATTCAAACCGGGTTTTGCTTCCGGATCGTCCAGAACCATAACGCCTGCATCTTCTTCAGAGAGTCCTAATTCCTTTTCGGAACAAAGCATACCGGAGCTTTTTACTCCTCTAAGTTCAGACTCTAGGATTTTTTTATCTCCAAGCTCCGCACCTGGAATAGCTAAAGGAACCAAGTCCCCTACTTTTAGATTAGGAGCACCTGAAACGATTTGGATCTTATTTTTGCCGTCAGAAACTTGCGCAACTTGGAGTTTGTCTGCCTGAGGATGTTTTTCTAAAGATTCGATCTTAACTAAAACGACCTTCTCCAAATGAGAAAAATAATCTTCGACCCCGTCCACTTCACATATAGAAGCCGCAATTTTTTTCAGGATATCCTCGAGGGGCACATCCTTAATAGGGGTAAAATCGTTAATCCAATCCAGGGATAATTTCACGTAAACTGTCTCCTAAGGCCGAATATCTGGCGGAGTAGTTTAACAAAAGCGGATAGAGGGGGCTAATGTCCAGCAGTAAAAACAGAGATCTATAAGCTTTGAAGCGGCTCTTTATTTAAATCAGTTTGAGCCAGGAAGATAAGCTTGGAAAAGTTCGAACCGATGGTGGATCTCTTTTCCTACTTTAACCTTTCTTAACTCTACTTCGAAATCCTCTTTTACTTTTTGGATCTCGTTTTTAGTTCGATTCATCGCGGATTTTTTCTCGGGTCTTCCTTCCCATTTGAAAGCAGCCTCTTGCCTCATTAGTTTTTCTTCTAACTGGCGAAGGGTGTTTTGATTGCTGTTTCGGATCTTGTATTCTTCTTTTTGGAATAGATCTTTGGTTTGTTCGTATAATTCCTTTTTTCTATCTTCTAATGCAAGTTCTAAGGTCTCACAAGCAGTCACAAAATATTTTTCAATATCATCCGGTAGTTCAGTCTCGGCGGATTTGAATCGGTTTTCTCTCACAGTATCAGGAAGATTTTCTAATACCTTAGAACTTCCGCTTCGTCGGTTTACTTCCACCACGAACAATTCTTTTCTGTCTAAGGAAAACTTGAATTCTACTATAAATACGAAGTATAAGAAGTTGCTGGAAGTTCTATAAAATCCCACTTTCCAACCGGATCTATCTTTTAAAAAGGATTGGACAGCTTCTTCAATTAATGGATGCCCGAATGCTAAAAATTCCAATCCGTCGTCTGCGAGTGCAAGTTCCGAATTAAATGTAGCCTTCTTCCCTTTGTAATTTACTCCATCAAGTTCATACACTTGAGGTTTCAAAGTTTTAAGTTTAAAGTTCAGTCGATCTGAATACTTCTTAGCGTATCTGACAAAGAAAGTTTCTAAGTGTTGGTTCGTAAAAGATCTTTCTTGAAGAGTGGTCTTATAATAATCTTCTAAATTAAAATCTAATAGTTTAGGAGTGACCAAGGAACCAAGTTTTTCGAAACCTTTTTTGGCGATCTTAATCCTTTGGTCGATCTCTTCTTCTACTTCCTTTAACTTTTTGTTTCCTGTAACAAATCTCATGAAGCTAGAGTGGAAATCTAATTCATCTTCTATTGCTCCAAGTAACTCGTCTGAACCTCCGATAGATTCCTCAAAAAGTTTGATCTTATTGGATAGAACTTCTAAAATTCTCTCAGCAACTGTATCTTTAGAAGCGAAGTTAAAAATAAATACATTATCCTTTTGGCCGAATCTATGAATTCTTCCGATCCTTTGTTCAATCTTCAAAGGACTCCAA
Organism: Leptospira saintgironsiae; assembly: GCF_002811765.1. Classification (NCBI taxonomy): domain Bacteria; kingdom Pseudomonadati; phylum Spirochaetota; class Leptospiria; order Leptospirales; family Leptospiraceae; genus Leptospira; species Leptospira saintgironsiae. The sequence goes on from NZ_NPDR01000001.1 coordinate 137,130, forward strand.
GGTAAATCATAATTGAACAGAACATTTGCAAACTGAAGGTTACGTCCTTCTCCACCTGCTTCTGTACAGATCAATATTTCAGAAGTTTTTCTGAATTCAGAAATTGCTTCTTCTTTTGCATCTGCGCTTAAAGATCCGTGAAATAATGTAACCTTGTATTCGGATAAGGTAGAAGCTAAAAAATCTTGGGTACTTCTGAACTGAGTAAATATGATAAATTTAGGATGCCCTTCTTTTTTGAGCTTCGCGATTGTCTCTTTCAGTTTCTGACTTTTACGATCTTCTTTGATCTTTTTGCCTAAAAGAATCAATCTGTTTAAGGATAATAATTCTCTTCTAAGATTTGCAAGATCAGAAGGAGCGGATTCATCCAAATCGGAGACAAAATCTTCGACTCCTTCTGTTTCGTCCAGATCCCATTCTTCTAATTTATTTCCAACTGCCTGCAAACGATGGAGTCGATTCTCCAACATAAATTTACGTTTGGATAATGCTGAAAGAAGTGCAAATACAGAAGAATCCAATAATTTCTGGAATACTATCATCACGAATCCGATCGCCCGATTTTGGGTTCTCATCGCGAGATTATATTCTCGACGAACATACTCAGTAGTCTCGTCGTAAAATTGCCTTTCTACATCGGACAATTCTATCTTTACTGTTTTGGCAAATCTTTTGGTGAATCCACCTACTTCTACTTTTCTTCTTCTTAAAAGGACCTTGGAGATTTTTTCTTTTAAGCCACTCTTATTTCCAAGAACATAGTCGTTTATAAAAGTATGATATGGCCCAAGCAAATTCGGATCTACCAAGTGGACCAGATAATATAACTCTTCTAATTTTCCTCTAAAAGGTGTTGCGGTAAGAAGAAGTAAACATTCACATTTTTTGGCGATCTTCTCCGCGAATAAATAAGCTCTGGTAACCTTATGATAATCCCTTCTTAAACGATGTGCCTCGTCAAAAACTACAATATCCCATTTTGTTTTTAGGATCTCTTCTGCGTATTTGGGATTTTTAATAAAGTCTACGGAAGTGATTACATGTTTGAAATTTTTCCAGTTCTTCTCTCCGCTAGCTAAGAAGTTCCTACGTTTAACGATCTCAAAGTCTTCGTTAAATTTGTTTTTTAATTCCTGTTTCCATTGAACAAGAAGCGGAGAAGGTGCCACGACCAAAACCTTTTTGTAACCTCTACGAAAGATCAGCTCTTTCATAACTAAAGCTGCTTCTATCGTTTTACCTAGACCCACCTCGTCAGCCAAAATGAATCTAGGCCTAAGCGAATTCACCACCACGAATGTGGATTCTATTTGGTGAGGAAGTAGTCTTGTTCTTGAATTAGATAATGCAGATAGTTTGTCGTAGGCATGAGTAAGTTTTAACTCAAATGCTTGAAGACTTAGATCTAGTAATTCTGGATCTGCAAAAGATTCAGTAAATGCGGTAGGATAAGATCCTATAATTTTCAGTCTGTTAGAATTTTCAGAAACAGTTTTTCTGGTATCTGAAGATGGAAAATAGATCTGGAATTTTCCCGAATCGGAACTTTCTATCCTTCCAATTCCTAATTCAGGTTCATCCTTGAGATAACAGGAATCACCTCTGAATCCACTCGAGGAATCGGATTCGAAATCTAGACTGAGCTGCAAAGTTGAGTCCAAGATCAAACTCCCCTTTTTTCTCCCCAGATATATTTATGGGTCTGCAAAGAAAGACGCAGATCCGTTCTATTATTTTCTTTGATCCAATTTACAAGGATTTCAGGAGCTAGCTCTCCGAATACAGGAGAAGCCAGAAGATTTCCCTTTAATTTAAAACCGTCTATCACTTCCAAAGTTCTATCAAAATCCTTTCTATCTCTAATTACGAATTTGATCTCATCCAAATTATCGTTTCTATCCCGGACAAATTCTAAATTCTCCGTGATCATTTTGTTTTCCATTCCGGAACCGGGGAGTTTGTAATCCAGGGTAAAAACCATATTTTCCAAATTGGAGATCGGTTCTGCCCCATTTGTTTCCACCCTCACCCTCGTATAAAGCCCCGAAACTTGCCTGGACTGTTTCAATTTTTCTGCCAATGTTTGGCTGAAAATCCTATTCGAATTTTCTAATGGTTCTCCGCCCGTTAGAAGTATTTGTGTAGGAGAAGAAGAAATGGATCCTATCTCGGAGATCACATCTTCTAACTCCAATTCTTTCCCCGCATTTGGAGAAAGAGCGTACGGAGTGTCACACCAAAGTTTGCGATTTCCATCCATTCCGCATCTGAGAGAACATCCTGCGAACCGGACAAAAATTGTAGGCAAACCTGTAGAAATTCCTTCTCCAGAAACAGAGAGATAAATTTCATGAACGACGGATTTCATACTAAGGAATTGCTCTCCAAGGTACAAGATTTTTACCTGCTTTCTTACCAGAATCCAGAAAAAACCGTTTATTAGAATACCAGAATGATTTTTGGTCCGATCCAGTCAAGATGGGGCTATCAAAATCCCGAAAAAAGCTTGTTGAAAGACCTATGTACGTGTAATAAATTTGGGAGCCTTTTTGAAATCATTTTAACGTTTCAAATATGCTAGAACGCCCTTCATGAAATTTTCCTTTTTAGAAAAAATTAAAGAAAAATCCCAATTCTTGCAATGGAAAGTGCTGATCGGTTTTTTCTCCCTTACCTTACTATTGATCATCGCAAGTTTGATCAGTTTGTATGGAATGATAGAGTTGAAGGACTCAGGGGTTTTAATAGAACATACATTTACAGTCATCGAAGAAATAGACCAATGTAAGAGTATCACTAGAGAGATTGGGATTGCCCAAGCTTATACAGAAGATGTGGCATCCGATAATACCAGATCCTTATTTTCCAACTTAAAGAGCGAAATTAAGATCCTACAAAATCTCACAAAAGACAATCAGATCCAACAAGTTAGGATCCTAGGAATTTCAAATCTAATTGCAACTGCGGAAAAACAACCTGGTTCTTTCGAATCTAAAAAAGGGATCATACTAATAGAGATAGCGGAACTTCTGAACAATATGCAGGAAGAAGAATTGAGACTTCTGAACAGCAGAAACGCTACAAATTCCGCAAGAGGGACAAGAGTTGCTTATTCACTGCTTACTTTAGTTATAGTTTCTTTTCTTGTAGTAGGCTACGGCTCTTTTGCGGTCCAAAAAGATATCAAAGAGAAAAGAAGGATTACTGACAGATTGATCGAAAGTGAATCCAGACTTCTTTCCATTTTGGACAATCTACCTTCTGCATTTTGTATGATGGATCTGGACGGAAGAACTCTATTTCATAACCAAGTATTTGCAAATCGATTTTTGGGAAGCAAAGATAAAAGACAGGATATGGGCCTGGAAAATCTTTTTGGAAGTGAGAAGGCAGAATTCATTTCTACCATAATTGCGAAATCCTTAGATAAACAAGGCCCTTTAGATTTTGAATTAGACCTAATCGTTTCAGAAGAAGAAAAAACATTCTACTGTGTGATCGTTCCTTTGGTGGACTTAGAGGGAGAAGTTTATTCAGTCTGCGGATTATTCACTGACATTTCTGTACGTAAAAACTATGAGTACGATCTCAAAAAAGCAAAAGAAGAAGCTGAAAAAGCAAATCGTGCTAAGTCAGAATTTTTGGCGATGATGAGCCACGAGATCAGGACTCCTATGAACGGAGTGATCGGAATGACTGAACTACTGATCGATTCCAATCTGAATAAGGAACAAAAGGAATACGCAGAGATTATACAAAAAAGTGGGGAGAGCCTACTCAATATCATCAATGACATTTTAGATTATTCTAAAATTGAATCCGGAACTCTGTCTCTGGAAATCAGAGAATTTTCCGTCATCGAAACTATCGAAGAGGTTTTGGATCTATTCAGATCTCGTGCTGCTCAAAAGCAGATCGATCTGGTCTACTATCTGGATCCAAATGTACCTGACAGGATCTTATGCGATAGTCTCCGACTAAAACAGATCTTTATTAACCTGATCGGGAATGCGTTAAAATTCACAGAACAAGGTGAAATATTCCTATCTGCAGAAGTTTCCAAATTAGAAGGGAATTTATATACAATCCTATTTGCGATTAGAGATACCGGGATTGGAATTCCTTCCGAAAAACAAAAGGAACTATTCCAACCATTCTACCAAGTGGATACATCTTCGACCAGAAGATATGGAGGAACAGGACTTGGACTTTCTATTTCTTCTCGTTTGATCGAAATGATGGGAGGGGTCATCTGGGTAGAAAGTGAACTGAATATTGGCACAACCTTCTCCTTTTATATCCAAGTAGAAGGTAATAATCAGGCAAAGAACAAAGAAAAAGCGGCAAACTCAGAATTAGAAAATAAGAAAGTTCTTATAATAGATGATAATCCTACCAATCTTAGGATCCTCGCGTATCAGCTACAAATTTTAGGACTTATAACCTTCTCTGCTAAATCAAAAGAAGAAGCATTGAACCTGCTTGATCTAGATATCACGCCAGACCTGGGAATTTTAGATTATAATCTTCCTGGAAATACTGGAATAGAGATCGCTCAGGAAATTCGTAAAAGAAATTTTCATTTTCCATTAGTTCTTCTATCTTCTTCGTTTCTGGATCCTAAAGATAAAGAGATCGCAGGAGAATTATTCGCAGGAGAATTAAGCAAACCTGTTAAGAAAAAAGATATAGAAAGGATCGTAACTGAAATATTAGCAGAAGGCGAGAGCGGAACTAAAGCAAAGGCGAATACAAGATCTTCTTATCTTGCCAGCCAAAAAGAAATTTTAAGTTCTCAATTTCCTTTCAAGATCATGGTTGCGGAAGACAACGAGATCAATCAAACTCTGGCCAAAAGGATTATCCAAAAATTAGGCTACGAAGCATTGATCGTTCCGAATGGAAAAGAGGCTTTGATCTCTCTCAGAGAAAAAAAGGTCAACCTGATCTTCATGGATGTTCATATGCCTGAGATGGATGGGCTGCAAGCAACCCAGGTCATTCGAAATACTTGGCCTGTGGAATCCCAACCTTATATAATTGCAATGACTGCGGCCGCAATGCAAGGGGACAGAGATCTATGTATTCGTGCTGGAATGAACGACTATATTTCTAAGCCAATTGTATTCGAAGAGTTAGTCCATGTGATGAGAAAGGCAGGAAATACTCTCTTTCCTAAATCTAAAACCTAAGCTTTTAACGCCAGTTTCCGCTAGCTTCAAGGTATAAAAAACCATCCAAAAATCTAAGATTTCTGCCGATCTTTAAGTTTAGAGGACCTTACTCTTCCATGTCCAGGACCAGAACTATTATATTTATTTCATTCTGTTTGGTTTTTCTATTTTCGGAAACCGGGACAAGCCAAGAAGAAAAGGAAATCACGTCTTCATCTTCTGATACAAGAAAGACTGTACTTTGGACAGGAGAAGTTCTTTCCGTTTATAGAAACAAAGGAAAGGCAAAGATCAAGATAGGTAGGAACTCCTACTTTTCGGAACGTTCTGAAGAAGAGATCAAAGGTATCCTGAATGAAAAATCGAATCTACCTCTATTCAGAAAACCTAAAATGGAAGAAATTGGTGCCTTCCAAATAGAGAACATAGAAGTTGAATTCGGAAAAGTGGGAAAACTCACTAAACCCGTTTCTATAGAACTCAGAGGAAGTTTTTCCATAGCAGAAGGTAAACCTGCGAGATTGATCAGTGTAGGACTTTTGATCGGAGCTTATGGAGAAGAAACATTCTACCAAGATCCTTCTAGATTTGATGCAACAGATGTGGTCCGAAATCGTTTAGCTAAAAACATTCTTCATCCAAAAGACGGAAAAGAAATGGTGCTCGTTCATACAGGTTACGAATCCAACGGTAAAATTTTATACGAGCATATGGGATATTTCCTATACGGACAAGGTTCTGATCCTGGAGACGATAGTTATAATCCTAAATTCGGAGTTCCCGACAGAAGTAGTCTAGAAGAAATTCCTTCCTTTTACATTGATAAATATGAAGTCACAAACAAAGAATATAATAAATTCTTAAAGGAAACCGGCACTCCTCCTCCTCCTCATTGGGAAAACGGAAATTTTCCTAGAGGAAAAGAATATCACCCTGTTACTAACTTAACTTACAGAGAAGCAGAAGCTTATTCTAAATGGGCCGGAAAAAAGATCCCGAGCGAATGGCAATGGGAGAAGGCCGCCAGAGGAACAGGACTCGTCTGGAGATTATTGAAAGACGAAAGTTACGAATTTATCTCTCAACCACAAGATTATCCATTCGGAAATGAATTCGATTCTGCACTTTGTAATACAAGAGAAAGTGGAAGTAGAGGAACTATCTCTGTATTTGAACTTCCTTCCAAAGGCCAGAGTCCTTATGGTGCGATCGGAATGTGCGGCAATGTTGCAGAATGGACTAGCTCTGCTTATATACCTTATCCAGGACATAGACCAAACTCAGGAAGATTTGGAAAACATCTGAAAGTGATCCGAGGTGGTTCTTATTCAGGAACCAAAGAAGAAGGTAAAGCTTACGCAAGAGACTTCGGAGGAATTCCGAATCTATTGAATGATAGAAAAGCAGGTCTTAGGCTAATCACAGAAGTGAAAAACTAAGAGCCTTTTAAGAGATCCTTACCTTCACTAAAATTTTATCCAAAGTTTTAGGAGAAATCCTACTCAAGAAATAACCGAATTTTTCCTTAAATTTGGAAGGAATGATTTCACGTTTTCTTTTCTCGATCCCTTTTAAGATCTTCTTAGCGACCAACTCAGGTTCTAATCCGTTCTTCTGTCCTTCGTCCATAATTCCGTGAGGAGTTCCATTCCCCTCTAACGCTTTTACTGAAATTTCAGTTTTTACAAAACCTGGACACACAGTCAAAACATGGATGCCTGTTTTGGCGTTTTCCAATCGGATACTATCCATAAACCCTTGCATCGCATGTTTACTTGCGGCATATCCAGATCTCAATTGTGTCGCAAACTTTCCTTGTATAGAAGAGATCGCAACCACATGTCCTTCACTTTGGCGAAGATCAGATTCCAAAAGACGATACAATAACACTAATGGAAAATAATTTGAGTCCATAATGGATCTAAAAATTTTTACTTCCGTCTCCGCAGCTGTTCCTCTCATAGAAATTCCTGCGTTATGTATAAAGCCGTCTATCCTCTTGAATTTTTTTCTAAATTCTTCGACTACTTTTTTCAATTCCGATTCCGACATTACATCGGCTTGAAAAACGGAAATTCTTTCCGGATGAGAAGCGGAAAGTTTCAGCTCTTTAAGCGCCTCTTTCCTTCTCGCAATCACTCCTACAAATGCGCCTTCCTTTTCCAACTCAGATGCCAGAGCTCGACCTATCCCGGAGCTTGCTCCTGTGACTAAAAAAACCTTATCTTGAAAAAACGACCCCATCCCAAAATCCGTAAAGTAGGTAGAAGAATAGGTAAGAATGGTAAAAAAGCAAATCAAAACACGGTAAAATCCTTTCAGGTCTATCTCTTGGGGAAAAAAAGGAACCAGGAGAATGTATGGCACTTTCCCAATTAAAACAAAAGATCAGATACAAAGACTGTGGTTTTCAGCGCAGGTACGAAAGTAGATACTATTGGTTTCCGGAAGAAAGTCCTCCGACTTGCCTTATAGAAGTCAGTCAAAGAGATCCTTATCATGACATGACCCTGTACTTGTTAGTGAACTTAGCCACGATGAAAATTATGGACTTGGACGTAGAGGAAGATAGAGTTCCTTACGAAACCTGCCCTCATGCAATCAAAACATATTCTTACCTGATCGGAGAAGATATATCTTATAATAAAATTATGAGAAAATTTCCCGAAGATAAAACGATGGGTTGTCTTCATATAAACGAACTTCTACAAAACGCTGCCCAAAGTTTTTCTTCTGCATATGCATTTTTCTTAAAGGAAAGAAATTTCCCAGCTGAATGGGATGAGTATAGAATGTACCAAGGTGACTTAGATCCAAAATCCAGAAGAGAGATCGGAAGACATTGGTGGATGAAAGATAAGGGTGTTCGAAATTCTTGTTATAGTTTTTCAGACAGACATGAAACTACTGATTTGAAACAACAAGTGAAACCTCTTGACAGTATCACTTCTTTAATGGTAAAAGAATTCCGCAATTCCAGAGGAAAATGATAATACGAAGTTTTACGATATTTATTTTATCCATTTGGTTCTGCCCTTTATTTGCAGATATTAACCAAAACTGTGATAAAAAAAATATATGTTCTTCGATCGAAACGGAGAACAACGAAACCTCAGTTTATCTCCAGGCCAAAAATCTAATCCCTGGAACTCATATCACAGTTTATACTGCAATCGAAGGTTCTAATATAGAAACAGAACCCCAAAGCCCAATCTCTTTTGTATTAAACGATCCAGAAAAGAAGAAGGTACTGACATTCAAAAAGAAAGAGAATACGGATGCTCCCATTTCGGTAGCAGTATTGGCAGTTGCCTATTATGGGGACTTATCTGCAAAACATGACGAAACTTATGTATATACTCTTCCTTACGAAGGCAAGTCTTGGATCTCAGTAGGTTATAATAGCGGAGAAGAACATAAAGGTGGAGGAGCCTATTCACTGGACTTTGTCCTCCCGGAAGGAACTCCACTTTTAGCTGCAAGAGATGGGATCGTAGTAGAAACAGAGGATAAATTTACAGAAGGAAGAAGAGATCCTAAACTAATAGATAAAGCAAACCGTATCGTGATAGAACATTCCGACGGAACAGTTGCAATCTATGGACATCTAAAACTCCAAGGCGTATTTGTAAAACCTGGAGATAAGGTTATCGCAGGACAAAAAATTGGACTCTCCGGAAACACAGGATTTAGCACAGGCCCCCATCTACATTTCGAAGTTTATAAACCGGAAGAGAATCGGAAGAAAAAAAGTTTTGCCACCTTATTCAAAACGGAATCGGAAGAAAAAGAATATTTAAGCGAGGAGAATGCTTACTGGACTCCAGACGGAAAAACTCCTCCAGGATTTCCGATCACAAACTTGGAAGTATTTTGTATCAGTCATTCCATTCCAGATCCGGACAAACTGGCGACTTGTACTGATAAGCTCCAAACAAAACGTAAATTTTATCTTTCTATCCCGATCTATAAATCCGGGCCTTATACTTTTAAGGCAGAGTTCATCCATTTAAAAACTAAAAAGGTAAGTTTTACTTTTCAGGAAAAAATCCCGAGTGGGATCAATTTCGAGGCTTGGGAAATACAGCCAGTTTTGAACGCAGGAAAGTATAAGATCAAATTCTATCTAGAAGAAAAAGAGATCGGGGAAAGATCCCTACAAATCCTTCCTTGACCTAAATTCGCTTTCAGGTGAAAAGGATCGATCCATGTCTAATTTTATAGCAATCGGACTTTGTTTTCTGTTCGGGATGCTGATCCGTAAAAAAGGAAAGTTTCCTGCCGATTCCCATAAAGTTATCAATTCATTTATCATTTCAGTTTCTTTACCTTGTATGGAGTTCGGACCTTTACGTCATGCTCCTCTGGATGGGAACTTCTTAATATTCGCAGCAATGCCTTGGGTGCTTTTTGGATTCGGATTTTTGTTTTTCAGTTTTTTCGGAAAACTATTGAATTGGAAAGAAAGTACAGTCGTATGCCTTTGCCTTTCTGCAGGACTTGGAAACACTTCCTTTTTAGGAATTCCTTTGATCGAATCCTATTACTCGAAAGAGGGACTTCCTACAGTTCTGATCATTGATCAACTCGGAACATTTCTAACTCTTGCAATTCCTGGAACTTATTTAGGAACAAAAGCAAGACATGCTCTCCGATCTTCGGAAACCAAATCCTCTCTTTGGAAGACATTATTCACATTCCCCCCGTTTATTGCATTATTGGTTTCTTTGGCTTCTCGTCCTTTTCCCGTTCCACCAGAACTTGAATCTGCAATCTCAAGGGTTGGTGACACCCTCATCCCACTTGCTCTTTTTTCAGTAGGATACCAACTTCCTGGGACCATTCGAATCAATTCCCAAGAACCAAATGCCGAAAATCCCAACAGGGAATCAGACGATTCTTTTAGGATAAGAATTCCTTTGTTATTTGGCTTAGTATTTAAACTTATAATCGGCCCCATCTTGGTTTGGCTTTGTTTCGGAACATTCTTACATTATTCAGAAAAGAATGTAGGCGAAAATTTTCTCAGAAACTTTAAGATCCTGATTATGGAATCTGCAATGGCTCCTATGATCACCGGAAGTCTTCTTGCTGCAGAGTGGGGACTTTCACCTAGATTAGCTGTTTCCCTAGTCGGAATTGGAATACCGCTTTCTTTTCTAACGACCTTGGGATTGTATTACCTCCTGGAGAATCAGGCGTGGACTGGAACGATCTTTTTCGGGCAGTAAAAACAGGTAACAACGGAACACTTCGCGCCTTATTATCAGAGGCAGCGACTAGAGATGGTTTCGCGGAAGAATTTCCTGAACTCAGAGATTCATACGGTTGCGGGCTTTTGTACTGGGCCATCAAAGAAGGAAATAAAGAAGCCACAAATCTTTTAGTAGAATATGGCTCTGATCCGAATGAGACAAGCTCCAGAGGAGAGACTGCACTACTTCTCGCATTAGAATCTGAGAACACAGAACTCACCACAATTCTTTTAGATTATGGCGCGGACCCTGAACTCAGGGATATGGATGGAAACACTCCATTAACCAGAGCAATCAGTTCAGGAACATTAGAATTAGTAGAGATCTTATTCGATCTACCAAATCATCCTCCAGATTTAGAATCCAGAAATGGAGAAGGTTATTCTCCTCTTCTACTCGCAGTGGACATGGGCCATTTAGAAATCGCAGAATATCTGGTTTCAAAAGGTGCAGATCCTAAAAAGAAAAACTCCGAAGGGCGGACAATTCTTCATCTAACTGCATTACATAATGATTATGAAATATTGGATCTATTCTCGGAGAACAAAGAAGTTCGTTCTTTAATGGAGAATAAGGACCAGGACGGAAATACCCCTCTTCTTCTTTCCGCTTTATATGATAGCGTAGAATGTCTGGAAAGATTACTGAACCTGGGGGCAGATCCCTTGGCTAGAAACCTAAGTGGTAAAACTGCTAAAGAAGAAGCTGATAGAATGAAATTCCATCATACTTTAAAAGTCATAAATAAGGCCACTCTCACTTTATTGTTCAGAGCTTCTTCTGAAGGAAAAACAGAAACAGTGGAAAAAATCCTAAGCAACGGTTACGAAGCAGAAGTTCGTGATATGCTTGGTCGCACTCCATTACTTCTCGCCGTAAAATCTGGAAAAACAGATTTGATTGAATTATTAGTAAAGAATGGAGCTTCTCCTTATTCTACAGATAAGGAAGGAAATTCTCCTTTAGCTCTTGCAGAAGCTTCTGAAAGTCCAGCTCTACATCAGATATTTAAACAATTCCTGAATCCAGAAGAAGGAAAGTAATTAGATCCTACTTCTTTTGATAATCTTTTCGAAAAGTTCTTCTGGATCCGCGCTGACTTCTATCCATTCTCTGGTTTGAGAATCTAGGAAACCTTCTGCTACCATATGATCCAATTGTTGTAATAGTGGATCAAAAAATCCGTTTACATTTAGTATTCCGATTGGTTTGGAAAGAACTCCAAGCTGATTCCAAGAAGTTACTTCTACCAATTCTTCTAAGGTTCCGATCCCGCCTGGCAAAGCAATAAACGCGATGGACTTTTCATACATTAGAAGTTTTCTTTCATGCATTGTAGGAACTAGGATCAATTCCGTAATTTCTTTATGAGCGATTTCTTTACTGGAAAGAAACTCAGGAAGAACTCCAATTACAGTCCCACCTTTCTCTAAAACAGAATCAGCAATGGCTCCCATCAAACCGGAGGTAGCCCCACCATACACCAGCCCTATTCCTTCAGAGACCATTAAGTGACCTAAGAATACTGCGGCTTGAAGATAACGAGGTTCCTTGCCAGGTCTGGAACCGCAGAATACACAAATGGCTGGTTTCATCTGAGTCAGGATCGATTTTGATTTAGGTTTGGCAACCTGATTTGAGAGAAGGAGTAGATTAAGGAAAAATTTTGGATCTATCTTTGGTTCGGATAAATGATGATCTCTGTATAAGGGAATTCTTGTTTTAGATCGTCTAGTAAAGATTCTAAGATCTTAGGGTCTTCTAAAGGATGAGAGTCCTTTTTGAATTCCAATCTGAACTCAAGAAATTTCCTTTCTCCTTTGGATCTGGCTTTTAGATCGTAGATCTTAGAAACCTGTGGAAACCGATCCGAAAGAATGTTTTGGACGATCTCTTTGTATTCATCCGAAAAATCGAAAGGCATACCTCAAAACTTTCGATTTTAGGAAAATACTTCCTCCCTTTTTTCATTCTTTCTATAAAAAAGAATTGGAGTATTGCGTCCAAGATACTTAGTCTTTCCGTTTACAAAGCCACGCGAAATACTTAGAGGTAGACCTTGCAGACTTTACTGAAACTTTCCGCATCCATATTCTTAGGGATCTTTCTATTTGTATCCGGCCCCGTATATTCTCAGGGCAAACTACCAGATCCAGATGCCTTAGAAAAAGAAGCGGACGAACTGGAATACCAAGCTGGTAAATCCCAAGTCCAAGCAGAAAGAAGAAGGCTTGCATTACTCGCGGCAGAAAAGAGAAAACAAGCAGTTGATATCCGAAACGATCTGCATGACCAAGAATTATCCAAACCTTATAACCGACCTACCTTAGATATCCAGTTCGCGGCGTTACAATCCACTTGGGAATCCGAAGTATTAGCCAGACAAAAGAATATAGGAGTCAATAATTACAATACTATCCTATCTGCATCTGGAGCTTATCAGAATGCACAAACAACTGCTGCTGGTGCAGGTGTAAATCCGAACTTACTAAATGACAGCATTACAAGTTATTCCAGTCCGCAAGGAAATACTAAGACTGCGTTCCCTATAAAACTTTCTTATCTAAACACAGCCAAAACTTTCGGGATAGAATTCAATTATTTAGATCTAAAGATCAGACCTTCTTACACGACTGTGGATACTGCTTCTGTATTGTCTGCACTTGCTCCAGTCCAATATCATTCCGTTCAATACAGAAGATTAGATTATTCTTTAAACTTCGCTTGGTACATGCAAACAGCAACCGGAAGGATTGGTGTAGCAGTAGGTGCAAGAAACTTAGATATCACATCCAGCGAATATGGAGTGATCCCAGGAAATTATGGATTCGGAAAATCAGAAGAAAAAGCGGGCGGATTAGGTCCTCAAATAGGAATTAGGATCTTCAAAAATTTCAACTCATTCTTATTAGGACATTTTAAAGCCGATTACTTCAGAACGTTAGGGCATTATAATCGAAACACTCAAGGAGTTCTGAACGGGATCACGGGACCTTATATTTTAGATACTTCCCCTCCTGGCGGACTCAAAGAGAACGTGCTTAGCAGAACAGGATATGAAATCGATTTTGGTCTTTCCTTACTTAGAAGCCGTTGGATGAAATATACTTTAGGATTTCAATATACGGAATTGATCTCCAAAGTTTCGGGTTATAATTATAATGGAAATGTTTTTCCAGGAGCACCTGGTGATGCATTATTTTTAAATCAAGTATCCAAACCTTTAGATCAGATCTCTACAGGCTCAGCCTTAAAAAAAGAAGTACATGATAAATTCTATGGAATTTACTTAAGTATAACTTTGACTATTTAAAAGATAAGAAGAAGGAAAGCGCCGCTTGAGAATGCGGCGCTGTATTAAAGGAAATTAAGCTGCTTGAGTAGAAGCCACAAATCCGTTCTTTTCCAATAGATAATAGGAACCGAACAGAACGGAAACATAAGTAAAGTCTCCGAGTAAGCTATATTTGAAGAAAGGAATCGCAGCAATATAACATTCTACTAATCCTTGGACGTTCAAAGTATACATTCCAGAAGTTAACCAAACAAAGAAGTTTGTAATCACAAAGAATGAAACAGAACCTGCAAGACCCGCAATCGCCAGAGATCCAAGACCTAAACGATCTTTGATCTTCATTCCTACGATCGCATACACAACGAACAATCCGTAAATCACTGGGATCATATCGTGAAGACCGATCACTAGATCGCTGATCAACATAATTCCCAAAGGAAGAGCGATCGCTAACCAACGGTTAGAGAAATAAACCCCAGCGAAAATAGAAATCGCCAAAACCGGAGTGAAGTTCGGTAAGTGAGGAAGAAAACGACTGAGAACCGCAAATACGAGTAATGCGAAAGCTACCAAATTTTTAGATAGTGACATGTTCTTTCTGGTATCCTTTTACCCGATCTTATCATACGCCCTCTAAAATGAAAAGCACTTAGATTCGAACGGGGACTTTCGGATAGGATGTTAGGATAAATCCACCAGTCAATCTTCATTTCCGGGAAAAAGGCTGGGAATTCGGAATCGAAAATCGAGCCTAGTACTTAATGAAAGCTCCTGACCCGAAAGACTATCCAAACTCGATGGCATTTCTCCAAGACATAACTTCCAAACTTAGAAGTCCGGAAGGTTGCCCTTGGGATAGAGAGCAGACACATTCTACCCTAGTTCCTTATCTGATAGAAGAATCCCAAGAAGTGGTGGATGCAATACTCAAAGAAAACGACGAACATACAAAGGAAGAACTGGGAGATCTATTATTCCAAGTGGTTCTTCATTCCCAAATTGCATCCGAAAGAGGAGCATTCGGTTTAGAAGAAGTAGCAAAGGACGTAGCAGAAAAACTTGTGCTACGACACCCTCATGTATTCGATCCTGAAACAAAAGACATTTCTTCCGCAGACGAAGTGGTCGCAAACTGGGATCTATTTAAAGAGAAAGAAAAACAACTCCGACAAAAAACTTCCAAACCTAAATCCATTTTATCCGAAGTCCCAGAAACATTCCCTTCTCTATTAAAGGCAGAAAAATTCCAGAAGAAGGCTGCAAAAGCAGGTTTCGATTGGGAAGATATAAAAGGTGTAGAAGAAAAACTGAATGAAGAATTGCAGGAGTTTTTAGATGAGATCAGAGGAATCTCGGATCCTTCTTCCAATCAAATCAGGATAGAAGAAGAATTGGGAGATCTACTTTTTACTATTGTCAATCTTGCAAGAAAGTTAGGAGTCTCTGCAGAATCTTCTCTCACAAGAACCAATATAAAGTTCAAACATAGAATAGAATATATAGAAGCAAAACTTGGAGAATCTGATCGTAAATTTTCTGAAACTCCTTTAGATGAACTGGAAAAACTTTGGAACCAGGCAAAAACTGGGATCCAAAAACAAACTCAAAATCCATTAGAAGAAAGGCAAACATACGTTTCAGAATTGATCCGTGGACTTTCTTCTTTTTTAATTTGGAAACATACGACTGAAACAGACTGGCCCAAAACATATAGTTTTTCCTATAAATCCAACGAGTATTCTTTAGTATTTTCCGCATTCGGATCTATGACAGTATTGCCGAGTACAGATCCTTGGGGTAGAAAGGCCCAGCCGATCTTCTACCTAAATTTATCCGAAAAGAATCCTGGAACCTGGGAAGATTTGTCTGGAAATTCCTATAAAACTCAGGAAGATATATACGAGGCAATTTTAGGATCGATTGGTGATTATAGTCGCTTCGCTCCTGAAGCCCAATAAGGTGGACTATAGTCACTTGCTCCTGGAGCCTGCGAACAAAAAGAGTGATCCGTTATGGGATACAGCGTAAATAAATTGTTTAGTAAATTTCCTTAATAAAGACACGGATTTTCCAATCTAGATCGAAAGTTCTATCCGTCTCCATTAACATGAACGCAAACGAGGAAATACCACATAAAGGCGACTTTAAGAAAGGTGCCGGTTTGCCTTCAGAAAAACTTAAAATACTCATCGTAGATACAAGCAAGGTCATCCTTGAAATTATCTCCTCAGAATTCTCTTCTTCCTTATTTGAGGTCCAAAAAGTATCTCTAATGGAAGAAGCCGCACAACTTGCCAAAGAGAATAAATTCGACCTAATCACATTAGGCATTCATTTGGAAGGCGGAACAGGATTTAATCTTTGTAAAGAGATCAGGAGTAAAGGTAAGAAGGAAAAAATCGTATCTTCAGGTGCCAGGATCATTTTTGTAACTTCTGACTTTACTGAAGAGAATAGAATGATCGCTCATAACGCAGGTGCAGACGGATTTATAGAAAAAACTCAAGAACTGAGTTCATTTCAATCCACAATAGGTGAGATCATAAAAGATCTGATAGAAGAGAAGAAGGACATAGTTCAAAAAAATCCTAGCTTAGCAAAACGGAAAATACTCATCATAGACGATTCTGAACTGAATCTTGTGTTGTTCAGAAGATTACTTGAATCCAAAGGTGCAGAGGTCCAAACCGCAATCTCTGGAAAACATGCACTCCAAATTTTGGAAGAGAATCCGAGTGATTTCGAGGCAATCTTTACTGATATGTACATGCCTGGAATGAATGGGAATGAACTCTGTAGTATCGTCCAAAAGAATCCAACATTTTCTCAAATTAGATTAGGAATTACTTCTGCGGCAGAGGAATCTTCTTTTACTCGGGACAAGATCCCAAGTGGTGTGGAATTATTTTCTAAACCTTATAATATACAAGAGATTTGCAATTTTATGAAATAAGCGGTTATAGTCGCTTTGCTCCTAAAACCTGCGTAGCGGGTTAGAGAAACTCGATGCTGACGATTACGTCCGGATGGCATTCTCTTCTAATATCACCTTCTATCTTAGGCAATTTAGAAAACCAAGTTTTGTTTTCGAATAATAGATCGATCCAATAGAAGAATAAATTCGCTTCTCCCAATTCATTTTGGATTTTCAGTTCTCCAAAATCTTTTTTGATCTCTCCTATTCTTTCGAATGTTTCTCCATTTTTAGTTTTATAATGTATCTCCCAAGGTTCTGCCTTATAAGGAACACCTTGAGAATTTGGTTTGCCTTGGACCAGTTTCCAAGCCTTGAGAAGTATCCTGGATATATCCTCAGACTTTAAGGTTTTAGAATATTGCACATTCTCTCTTGTATGTTTAAATGAGAATTCTTTTGGAGCAGCTTTCCAGGTTCCAGTGATTGTTCTACCATCACAAAAGAATGCCTTCACATTTGGGCCTGAGTTTTGGTTATTCGAAGAATTAGATGAATTAGAAGCGTCCCCTCTTGCGTCCAAACTTGGTTCATTCGGAAGAGTCGGATCTTTCGGTAAGCTGAGTTTTTGACCAAAAATCGGAGTGATCAAAAATAAAAAAAGAAGGAGCCGTAAATGGCTCCCTCTTCTGCTTGTGTCTTTAGATTTCAAGGATGAAATTCCCATCGTCCACTAAAGGCGTTTTTGGATCGCCTCCATAAACTGGAAGGTATCCAACTGTTTCGGGCCTTTGGTTGTGGTAAGTAGGACTAAGTCCTTGGTCATCTCTCCCGCTTGGATAGTATCGATTACCGCCTTCTCCAATTTTTGAGCGAAAGAAACAACATCAGGAGTTCCATCTAATTCTCCTCTCTTAGCAAGAGCTCCGGTCCATGCAAAGATAGAAGCTACAGAGTTAGTAGAAGTGGTTTCTCCTTTTTGATACTGACGGTAGTGACGAGTCACAGTTCCGTGAGCCGCTTCGTATTCGAATTTTCCGTCTGGAGAAACAAGAACAGAAGTCATTAGTCCAAGTGATCCGAATCCGGAAGCCACCATATCGGACATCACGTCGCCATCATAGTTCATTAGAGCCCAAAGCATTCCACCTGGGTTCTTAACAATCTGAGCAACAGCATCGTCGATTAAGTAGTACCAGTATTCGATTCCCGCAGCCTTTAGTTCTGCAGCTCTTTTAGTGGAAACTTCGTCGAAGATCGCACGGAAACGAGCGTGGTATTTTTTAGAAATGGTATCTTTAGTTGCAAACCATACATTGATCTTTTCAGAGATCGCATAGTTGAAACAAGCTTCTGCGAAGCTATAGATGGACTTGTCCAAGTTGAACTGTCCCATCACAACACCAGGTCCGTCGAAATCGTTAATAGTAACTCTTTCTTTTTCTTTTCCGTCTTTAGTTGTGAAAACGATCTCTACTTTTCCAGCTTCTGGAATATAAAGTTCAGTGTCTTTGTAAAGATCACCGAATGCGTGACGACCAACAACGATCGGTTTTTCCCAGGATCTAACTCCGGAAGGGATATTGTTTACGATGATAGGTTTACGGAAAACAGTTCCGTCCAGAATGGAACGAATAGTTCCGTTAGGAGACTTCCATTCTTTTTTGAGTTTGTATTCTACAACTCGATCTTGGTTCGGAGTGATAGTAGCACACTTAACGCCCACACCGTATTTTAAAATAGCATTAGCGGAATCTACAGTAACCTTATCGTCGGTTTTGTCGCGATATTCTACGCCTAGATCATAATAATCTAATTCAATATCAAGATAAGGATGAATGAAACGATCCTTAATTTCTTTCCAAATTATACGTGTCATCTCGTCCCCGTCGAGTTCGACGAGAGGAGTTTTCACCTTAATTTTAGCCATTGGAATTCTCCTTAGAATGTCAGATGGATTATAGGTTTAAACCTTAGGTTTTTCCATCTTCTAAGGACTTAGGACTTCGGGAAAGAAGGATTCTCCTTTATTTTCAAGATTCCGCTTCGGAGATAGTATAGGTTTTGGGTGGAGAAGTAATTGATGGCGACCGGAAGGGAAACAATCCCCAGGACTGAAAAATAGCGATACTTTAAGGAATCTTTTCCATTCAGACCGGCGATGGACTTTTCTAAACGTAAAAGTATCTTTTTCCAGCGTTGTAATGTGGGAAGAAGAGAAGGATTACATCCTTCGAAATACAGGCCTTCTGCTGCGCTAACAATTATATCTTTTAAATTGCTGGGAAGTGCCGGAGAACCGAATAGGTCTCTTACCTTCACTAGGTCTTTTTCGACCTCGGACTCTGTTTGTCTAGGAATGGGGAGAATAGAACTGATCCCTAAGGAAACCGGAAGAGAAAGACGGAATAAAAAGTCAGAAGCGACTATCGAATTCAGATATCTGCGAATTGTTTCGCCCAACGCGTCGGTATGATCCAGCTGTGAATCGCTTAGATCCTTTACGGTTTGGATAGTGTACTGGCTGAGCTTGATCTTTTCTGTCCAGAACAGGCCCAGTAATTCCGTTTCCATGTGGGTAAAGAGTACATTTTTTGCTCGGCCTTTTTTGGCAATCTCTATCTTGAGATTCAAATTCCGTTTGGACTATGCTACTTATGGTAAAGGTTTGCCACCCAAGGAATAAGCCCATCTTAGGAAGATTGGACCTATTCTTCTTCGCACATTAGTTCAACTAAGTATCCGTCGGGGTCTTGGAAATTTAGAAAAAGTGTCTTAGAAGATTTACGAACACCATATTCTAATCTTTGTGAGAATAATCTTTGTTCAATCTCACGAAAACTTTTTGGATCTACTTTGATAGCAAAATCACATCCTGATCCGAATACGGGAGAAGAAGGATCATCCTTTTCTCCGTAAATCGCTATATTCGATTTTCCGATGCCTAAAACTTTCGCAGCCTTTTCGGTCTCCTCCTCTTGGGGGAGACCGAAAATTTCACGATAAAAATTTGCACTTACTTCCGGATCACGGGAGGTGATACCGATATGATTTACTTCCATAAACATAATTTTACTCCCTTAATTCGCGATCGATTTGATCTAACTTCTGTTGAAGTTTGTGTCTCATCTTTTCTTTCATCCTACGTTTCCAGTGTGCTCTTTCTCGATGACCATGGTGGTGGCCTGGACCAAACCAATGTCCGCCTTTAAACAATATATGTGAAAGAACGAACAAACCTAAAGCTTGCCAGTAACTGATCTGCTTGATCCCGAAAATATCAGGAAGCAACCAGTTCCAAAGTTGCCAAACCGCGTAAGCCAAACCGAAGAAGAACAACGGCATAAAAAAGATGATCAGAAAAAATTTCCCTATTTTATGTCTAAACTCATCCGAACCGTGCATGGTTTTCCTCCAAAATTCAAAACTCATCCAGAAAGAAAACCTTCAGGTCCTTCAAACGTTTTGCTAAAAAATCCTTAGCGTAAGATTTTCGTGCTGAGAGAGTTCCTTCTGGAATTCCGGTGGCTTCCGAAATTTCTCTGAAGGATTTTCCTTCGAACACGTTTTGTACAAACGCAGATTTTTGTTCTTCAGGAAGTTCTTCAACAGCGATCGCTAATTCCTGGAGCACAAGACTTCTGTAAAATTCCTTTTCAGGTCCTGCTGCTTTATCAGGTAATGCATCCTCTAAAAAAAACTCCTGCTCTAAACGAGAGTTAGAATATTTCCCCGCTTTTTTAAATCTATACCAGTCCCCGACTTTATTGCGAAGAACCGCATACACATAAGCTAAAAGATATTCAATAGACCCAGCGGAATCCAGTTCAGTTACAGCGGTTAAAAAAGATTCCTGAAGAAGATCTTCTGCTTCTTCCGGATCCGCAACCCTGGAACGAACCCATGCTAGGATTCT
This sequence comes from Leptospira saintgironsiae, assembly GCF_002811765.1. Lineage (NCBI taxonomy): Bacteria > Pseudomonadati > Spirochaetota > Leptospiria > Leptospirales > Leptospiraceae > Leptospira > Leptospira saintgironsiae. Next base: position 157,687 of record NZ_NPDR01000001.1, read on the forward strand.
ATCTCTTTCCCGTCTGTATATCGTGTCCAAGGATCCCAATGTGTTTCTCTTTCCTTAAAGAGGTAGTTGTTGCGATGGGATTTTCCTTGGATTTTTTTTAATAAGAATTGGTTTGAAACGGAAAAAAAATGATCCAAAAAGGAAAAATTCCGGACCAGAACCCATTCGAATTTAAAATGCTCTGCATGAAAACTCCTGAAGTTCGATTCAAAGGTCCCATGTGAGAAAGCTAAGTTTATCCCTTAGGTCCCATTTTTTTTTAAAACCTCTAAATTTTTTTCTGCCATTCCCTTCTGCCAAAACCCGTTTCCCAGGAGGATTTTATGAAGGCGAGAAGAAGCAAAGATATAGAGGAACATTTCGGTTGGATGAAATTGAAAACGGACCAGCTGGGTTTTTTAGGAATTATACATTCCGTAAACAGATTTTATGATTCTCTCCAAGGCTCTCAATCCAATCAGCTTCGTTACTTCCGAAGAAAATTGGTAAAAACAGATTTTAGATATTCTAAAATTTTTATGAAGAAGTTCGGAGATTATGAATTTCTGATCTATGCTCGAATAGAAACAGAAGGAAAATCTGAATCAGATTCTTGGATACATGTGGATGGGATCAGAATGGAAAGGGATGAAATGAAAGCAAAAGGAGTAAAGGACCACCCTTCCTATGAAATTAGATGCTTGAGTGATATTTTTGAAACCTCGTGTGTGCCAGCATCAAGATCAGAGGAAGACAAAATAGACTCAGATTGTAGCTAAGCCCAAAAATTGCTTGCCTGAGAATAAAACCAGGGTTAGGAATTGATCCCCATGTTTTTCTCATCCGAAAATTCTTCGGCGAACGATTGTTCTTTTAAACGACCTAAATCCATTCTCCCCAGATTTATTTTGGGCTTCTTACTAATATTCTACACATTAGGAGAATGGAAACTTTCCGCAGACGAGACAAAGATCCAGGCCAGAAAAACAAGCAAACACGAAATGGGGTTTCATCCCTATGCTCAAGAAGGTTATTTTCAAGCCTGGAACTATTCCTTTACGGATGATAAAACCTGGATCTTTGCAACATTCATAGTGAGCAATTTAGGTCCGGGCACAAGAAACTGCGGAGTAAGCTTAGTCGTTTACGATAAAGAGAATGGAACACAATTTTCCACCAGAGAATATTCTAAAGACGAACTCAAAACAGAGACTGGAAATCTAGAATTAGAAATTTATGATAGTTCAGTTTATAAAGGAGAAGCAGGACCCGAGATCAAAATGATCACTGATACTGCTGAGCTTGTTATTAGTTTTAAAACTGGTTGGTCCAAAGCGGTTTCTCTCTCCGGAGGAAAGATACATTTACCTGAAAAAGATAGTTTCGTACAAGCAGATATGGCATTCTCTTCTGTTCCTGCAAAAGGATATCTGGTATTGAACGGAAATAGAATGGAGCTGAATGGTAGAGGTGGAATGGAACATCTTCTTACTAATTACGAAGTATATAAATACAGCAGACGCTGGGAGTTATATCGTTCCATTAATAGTGCGGGAGAAAGATTATTTGCAGGCGGCTTTATAGGGAACGAAAACTTTCCAGGAGAAGAGGTCAGAACTGTAAGTGCATTAGATCCTGCAGGAAAAATGTTATTCTCTGCAAAAGTTTTAAAGTCAGAAGTCCTAGAATCAGAAACAGAACCTTTTTCAGGTTATCATTTACCGATCAAAGAAAAGTTTTATTTAGATGAAAGTGGATCTTGTAGTTTAACAGTTTCTCGAAGGCATACTATAGGACAGATCTATGTTCTTTCCAATATATCAGCAGTGCTTAGATTCTTTGTTCGTTTGTTTTTTACGAAACCTTACCAGCTTTATTATATCACTGATTCAAAACTGGATTGTGCCCAAGTTCCGGAAGGAAATCTCCCGAAAGATAAAAACTTCCGGGGGATTTTTTCCTATTATCTGATCAATCCTTAGGCTTCAGACTTTTTGTTACGAAGCAATATATTTCCGTAATAGATTGCAGTCAGAATGATCATGATCCAAGGGATCAGGTTTCCATATAGAATATAAAAACCAGGAGGAGAATCGATCACTTGGATCTGTTGCCAACTGGTTTCCGCTTTCATAAGAGAAGTGGATTTACCTTCTATAAAATTGCCTAGATGATCCACGTAACCTGAGATACCGGAGTTGGTAGAACGAACCAGCCATCTTCTCCATTCTATCGCTCTTAATCTTCCTAACTCAAAATGTTGGTCACTTTCAGTAGTAGTCCCATACCATTTATCATTTGTAAGATTTGCAATGAACTGGGGATTTCCTGAGTCTTTGAACTTTCTTACAAACTCCGGAACGATTACTTCATAACAGATCAAAGGAAGGAATAAACCTTCGTCCTTTAATTCTGTATGAGTTGGTGAATAATAATTTCTTACAAATTCTGCATCTATCCCTTCTGTTTTTTCCCAAGTAACAGGTAAAACAGTAGGAGAATTTTCCTTAGGAATATCAGAATAATAATGTAGAAGATCGAAAGATTCTCCCGGATCGAACCTTCCAGTTTGAGGGCTCAGATCATACATGAACTCAAAAGGCATTGTCTCTCCGAACATTACCAAATATTGTTTTTGATAAGCTTGCCTTCTGACACCATTCGGATCGTATACTACGTTATTATTAAAGTACCTTAGATATTCTTTTCCGGAACTTTTGGTTTTATAAGCCGCATCTATTTCATTAAAGAATACAGTAGCTTTATACCTATTCGCAAATGAAACCATTAAGGAATCAAACCTAGGCCAATAGATACGATCTCCCATTCTGATTTTCAGTAATTCTCGGTTCGCAGAAAAATATGGGATCCCTGCTTCTGGGAGAACGATCAGGTCTGGATTTTTTCCTGCTCTTTGAACAGCATTCTCCACCATCTTGTCCATTCTATCCATCAGATCTTCGATTACTTCTCTAGGAGATCTTCCTCTTTCGTCACGAATACTCATAGGAGCATCCGGCTGGACTACCAGGACTTCTAATGTTTTAGTTGGAGTTACATTCTTCCATTTTAAATATAATAAGGAACCACCGACCACGAAAAGAAGAAGTAACGCAAATGGTAAGGTCCAGAATTTTATAAAATGAGATCTTTTATCCTTGGATCTTAAGATCTCAGGAAGGTGTAATAGATTTGTTTCAAAAAGTGTATAAGAGATTACGAATACTAAGAATGAAAGTCCGTAAACTCCTGTGATCTCTACAGTTTGAGCAAGTATGATATTGCCAGCTGCAAGATTTCCCCAATACCAAGGAAATAATTGGTAACCAATCATGTCTGCAGCCATTCCACAAACTCCAGCTACCCAAACGCTATGTTTACCTGCTCTTCTAGAAAGGAAGGAATAAGAGACCAAAAATATTGGGAATTTAGCTCCGAACAAAACTCCTGCTAAAAGAAGAATGATAAATGCGAGAGGCCAAGGGAAATTTCCAAAGACCATTGCCATATGATGGATCCAATGGAATGCGATCGCGTAGAAGAATACCCCAAATAGGAAACCGTATCCTACCAATCTCCAATATCTTCCGGAATATTTATGAGTGATCCAAAATAGACCGAAAGGTGCAATCCAAACTAAATGGCTGAGATAAAAAGGAGCAAATGCTAAGAACGCAAACGCCCCCATCCAGAGAAAACAAAAGAAGTCGAAAAACAGTGTTTTTTGAAACTCTCTAAAACGATGTAAAAAAGAATCCATGGGTACCAACGTTGATCGGAAAAAAAACCTTTTGAGTCAATCTATTTAGGTTCTGATGAAGTGCTTGCCGTAGGAGAAGGAGGCATGAGTATACCAATAACACTGGTCGAATCATGAGCTCTCCATACTTCAAAATTGTCGGTAAAAATCCTCTTCACGGAACTGTAATGCCCCAAGGGAATAAAAACGAGGCCTTACCTATTTTAGGTGCTGTCTGTTTAGTTCCTGGCGAAGTAATTATCGAAAATATTCCACTGATCTCCGACGTACTAATGCTCATGGACGTTCTACGCCATTTAGGAATGGAAGTAGAAGATAAGGGAGAAGGAACGTTTTTATTTCGTAATAATGGACAACTAAAATCCGATCTTCCCGCAGAACTATGTTCCAAGATCAGAGGAGCTGTTACGCTTGCAGGTCCAATTCTCGCAAAAACCGGAAGAGTGTTTTTACCAAGACCAGGTGGAGACAAGATCGGGCGGAGAAGAATGGACACTCACCTTCTCGCACTCCAAGCACTTGGCGCTCAGATAGAAGTATTTCCAGACGGTTACGAAATCAAAGGTGATAGACTTAGAGGCACGGACCTTCTTATGGACGAGGCTTCTGTTACTGCTACTGAAAACGCAGTCATGGCGGCGGTACTTTCAGAAGGAGTTACAATCTTACGTCATGCAGCAAGTGAACCTCATGTGCAAAGGCTTTGTAAATTTTTAGTTTCTGCTGGTGCAAAAATTTCTGGGATCGGTTCTAATATCCTAACTATCGAAGGTGTAAGCTCTTTAAAAACTCCTGAAAAATCTCATAGGATCGGATCTGATTATTTAGAGATCGGAAGTTTTATCAGTTTAGCTGCAGTCACTGGCGGAGAAATTTTTATCGGAGATGTGGACCTGGAAGATATCCGGATGATCCGCATGGTATATTCTCGCTTAGGAATAGAAGTTCGTCCTCAAGATGGAGGCATCTTAGTTCCTACTGACCAAAAAATGGAAATCATTCCTGATTATCATGGAGCCACTCCTAAAATAGATGATTCTCCTTGGCCTGGTTTCCCTGCGGATATGACTTCTGTTGCGTTAGTCACTGCTACACAATGTAAAGGAACTGTTCTCATTCACGAAAAAATGTTCGAATCTAGATTATTCTTCGTAGATAATATAATCTCAATGGGCGCTCAAATTATTCTCTGCGATCCCCATAGGGCGATCGTGATCGGACCTAATCGTCTTTATGGACAAAAAGTAGCAAGTCCAGATATCAGAGCTGGAATGGCAATGATCATCGCGGCGCTTTGTGCAGAAGGTACAAGCTCTATCCATAATATCGTTCAGATAGACAGAGGATTCCAAGACATAGATACTAGACTTAGATCTCTAGGCGCTCATATTGAGAGGATAGGTGAAGAATGAACCGAAAAGACTTCTTCCGGAAAGGCTTAGCAAAAGCTTTTTCCGTAATGGAAGAAGGCGTTAATGAAATTTCGGAAACCTGGAAAACTGCTGTAGAGGAAGATAAAAAAGCAGAACCAAAAGAGGCCCCGCCTAAAAAAACTCAGATCAAGGTTCCTAAACCTAAAACAGTTAAAAGTAAATTTAAAGGTTTTAGAAATTTACAATTTCCTCCCGGAGCGGACGCAAAAGGAAAACGATTCTTTTCCAAATGTACTGCTTGCAGTGATTGTATATATGCATGTCCTTATTCGGTTCTGTTTCCAGTTCCTGACGATAAGACCGGTAAACATTTTCCTCATATGGATGTGAATCTGAATGCATGTATGTTATGCAAAGATTATCCATGTATCTCAGCTTGCGAGACCGGCGCTCTTTTACCTTATAAAGAAAATCAATCTCCTAAATTCGGAAAGGCAAAAGGTTTCTTCCAACATTGTATCAATTCCAGAACTGGAGAGAAAACCTGCGAGACTTGTTCCATTACTTGTCCGATCCCAAATGTAGTTCAGTTCAAAGGAAACAAGCCCAACTTTTCGAATGATTGTGTAGGCTGCGGCTTGTGTGTTTCTTCTTGTCCTACATTTCCTAAGGCAATTCAAGTACAATGAGTCGCCTTTCCAAACTTTCAGGTTTGGTATTTCTATTTTTATTCTCTAATTCTTTAATCTCAGATCCAATTCCTAATAAACTTAAGATCGGGATTTTATCTAAATATTATCCAGATACAGTCCGGGTCATTGCAAAAGGCTCCAGAATACAATATTCAGGCAAAAATAGTTTAGAAAAAGATAAAACAGTTTTGGTCCGAGCAGAAGAAGATCAAATCAGAATTATAGACGGAGCCAAAAATTCAAGATCTGAACATATCTTATTTTCAGGTGGGGAATACGAACTCGAAGTTCCAAAAGACCAAAGCCCTAAAAAATACCGAGGAGATCTGGAAATCAGTTCTGCGAAAGGAAAACTAAAACTCATACTTACAGTTCCATTAGAAGAATATGTGCAGATCGGAATGGCCTCAGAATTCGGAGATTTATTTTATCCTAAAAATGAGAAGAACCTAAATCCAAACTGGAAGCAGGAATATTCAATCGTTGCATCTTCTATGATCCGCTCTTATGCATTAGCAAACCTAGGAAGACATTCCAAAGACGGGCATGATCTTTGCGATCTAACTCATTGTCTCCAGTTTTCAGGAAAATTAAAAAAGGAGAATATAAACTTCTCCCCATCTAAAAAAGTAATTTTGCAAGACAAAGGTGGAAAAGTGTTGGAAACATTTTTTCATTCTACCTGCGGAGGAAATTTATCCTCTCCTTCTGTTCTTTGGAAAAATTTCAAAAATCCACAATATTATAGATCTGGTTCCGATACACGAGGTGGAGATATTCAGTGTAAAAATTCTCCTTATTTCTCATGGGAAACTTTTATCTCGAAGGAAGAATTAGAATCTGCCTTAGAAACAAAACAAATCATTGAATTAGATCCCAAGTATTCCGAATCCAGAGTAATATCCTTAGAATATAAAGATAATTCTGGAAAAAAGAATATCCAAGCATCTGAATTCCTATCTAAAATCGGTAAAAAACTGGGCTGGAATAAAACCAAGAGTAACGATTTCAAAATCGAAACAAGCGCTCGAGGATTTTATTTTAAAGGAAAAGGATTCGGACATGGGATCGGCCTTTGCCAATATGGAGCAAGAGAAATGGCGTTTCAAGGAGCGAAATCGGAAGAGATACTTCGATTTTATTTTCCGGGCGCAGAATTGAGGCAAATCCCTTGAAGCTAATTCTCACTGCATCCGTAACATATTTACTTTTTATAATATTATTCTTCGAAATAACGGACGCACAAGCCGCAAGAAGAAAACTAGAAGGATTTGAATTTTACTTTTTAGATGATTGGAACAAACAAAAAAATCCCGACAAATTACTCGAAACATTTGCAGAAAAATTTGTAGCAGAGATTCGATCCGAATCAGAAAGATTAGAAAGAAGAATTCCCGGAGATGCGCAAATCTTTGTGTCAGAAAACTCTGAAACATTCAGAAAATACTCAGGCCAACCCGGAACGATAGCAGCGTTCTATTCTCCAGAAAGTAATAAATTCTTTTTTCAAAATCCAGAGAGTTTAACTAAAAGAGGAATTTTAGATACAGTGATCAAACATGAGATCTGTCATTTTTTAGCTCCGGAATCTAAATCAGAATCTTCCTTCTGGATGCAGGAATCTTATTGCGAGTCTTTGTATCCTACAAATCCAAAACCTACATCAGCAGATCTGAAATTTCCTTGGAGCTGGGAAAAATTCGACGAAGAATGTATAAAAGAGATCCATACAAGAAATGGATCTAAAAAGAAAATCATATACCAGAAACTTTATCTATGGGGCTCCTGGCTTTTAAAAACAAAAGGAGAAGCAAGATTTAGAGCCTTTATAGAAGCTCCAAATCCTGAAATCCAAAATATATATTCACAATTTGTAAAGTCGAGGTATTAACTTTGCAACGCGTGTTGGAGCTCCTACAATTCTTAGAAAACTTTTAATTTTCCCCAATCTTCTCCTTCTTTTCCGGAACCAAAAGAGATCACTAATCTTTCAAAAACTTTCAATTTGTCTAAGATAGGCTGCACATCTCTATCAATTGTTTTGGAAGTATATTCAGGAGAACCTTCTGCTCCGTATAAATAAAAACTTTTAAGATCATCTAGAATTCCTGGAACACGAACCACCAAATGATGTGGATAATAAGCTAACTCTTTTGCAGGACCTGAAGAGAATAGATCCGCTTGGTTAGGTCTATTTCCATTTCCAGAAGAAACAGTTTCTTCTGCACTTTTTCTATCGGAAGCCAAGTATTTCCAGTTTCCCACTCTCAATGAAGCAGGAGTATAGAATCCACCTTTTCTCAAAGGATAAGATTCTAAGTTTGTATTTTGATAAGAAACCTTGATTGGATTTCCAACTTTGAATATTGCTTTTAAAAGTTTATCATCCGGAACAGAAGCAGGTAAAGAAATCCCGAATCTTGGGTAAACCATCCCAGACTTGTATTCCAATCCATTAAAACTGAGAGCTATTCCTTTTTCAGAACCGAAATATTGTTCATGGATGCCAGCATTTTTACCGAATTCATTCAAACCTTCTCCAAAGTTTTCCCATTCTCCACTTATAGATTCTAAAGACTTCCAAACTTCTGATGGTTTTAATTCTTCAGAATAAAATACTAAGTTTGTTTCTCGAGGTATAACTTTGGAAAGACCAGGACCGGAACTAACTACTTGGTTTTTATCCCCGCCTATTTTAAAAACTTTCCCTTCTAGATTTTTTGCAGTTTCCCAACCTAAAAGTAAAGCCGCTCCTGAATTCCCGAATGAGGGTTTAAGAAATGGAGCAACCAAAGAATCAGTTCCTGCATAAAGTAGAACTTTGTTTTCCTTTTTAGAAGCTTCTTTTCTTAGAACATCAAAACCATTTTGATTTCCCAAAGAATCATTGTTTGCCGAAGAAGCCAGATCCAAAGATTTTTCCAAAAGATCTTCTGAATCTGTGAGGATGATAAAATCTCCCAGCACGATCGCTAAAATTTTTCCAGAACCAAATTCATATTTAAATGCTTCTAAGTTTCCAAATTTTTCAGAGCCTGCCGCAAATTGATCGGCGAAATCATCTGCAGAATGTGTATTTTCGGAACCTGTAGGAGTATAATATCCTTCTTCTGTTTGCGGAGGAGTTTGAGGTTTTTCTACTTTGGGAGTTTCTTTAATTACGATCTTTTCTCCCTTGAATGCAGTGATCAAACTCACTCCTAGCTTGGAACTGGCGCTTGCTTTACCTACGAGTAAAAAATTAGATTTAGGAAAGGTTGCAACAGCAACCGGTCCATCGAATAAAGCGGCAAGCCTGGATGGTTTAGTCATCACTCCTGCTTTTGCTTCTAATAAATAAAGGACAGAACTGATCTTTCTAAGTTCAGGCAAAGTCAGGATTTTTTGGAAAGTACCATCATCTGAAAGTTCTCTTCCTAAATTCGTTTTTTCCAGATCTTCTACAAACTCTTCAGGGCGATATACTTCTACAAGCAAGCCTGCTTTTTTAGGAATGAGAAGAGCAGGATCTTTGATCGATGAATCTATGGAATATCCTTTAAAGGAAAGATAAAATCCGATCGCCAGAAAAACAATCCCTGCACCAGCAGGAACTCCAACTTTAGGATCTCCTAATATGTTTTCCTTAAATCCGGTCTTTAAATTTTTCAGCGATTCTTTTGAGAAAAAGGATTTAATCTTAGGAAGTATTCTTGTTTTGAAAATTTGAATGCAAGTTCTCATTTTATTTACCTGATTTTATTGCAGAATTTTTACTTTTTGAATCGATCTTATCCAGAAGGATCGCAGCCAATGATTTGGCCTGGTTCCCTCCGGAGCCATTGTCCACAAAAACGGTCAGTACGTATAATTTTCGATCTTTACGAAAAGATAATACTGTCCATCCATGGGTTTCATATTTATGCATAAATTTAGTGCCGGTCCCAGTTTTCCCGCCCAGCATCTCTAAATTTCCTTTCTCGGGAATATACAGATCTTTTAAAGTTCCGGTTTTAGGAACCTCAGAAAGAACTGAAGCGACCCATCTTAAATCTCTTCCAGAATATGGGTTTTCTTCCGATCTGATAGGCTCCTGGCTTGCTCCCCAATAAGGAGAAAGTCTTGGGCCTTCTTTCCAAATAGATGAATACAATTGTGAAATTTTTAAAGGACTAAGAAGAAGTCCGCCTTCTCCTATAGAAGCAGCTACTTTACGAAGTCGGCTGATAGAGTTAAAATTCGTATCAGAAGGTTCTATATAAGAATCCAATCTGGACCGAGTTGATTTTCCTAAACTCCAATCTTCATACAACTTGGAATAAAACAGATCTGGATCAGAAGAAACACTCGTTAAAAAATATACATTGCAAGACTGAATTAATGCAGATCTGAGATCCATTTCTCCATGACCTTTTGCCAAGGCACATCTTAAATACTCTTTTCCATTTTCATCTTTAGGTAAATGTAATGTGTTTAGATCCGATTTAGTAGGAGTTGAATTTTCCTTAGGATAAAATCTACCTTTGCATGTGACTTTTTTTTCAGGAGAAAATGCAAGTCTGTCTTTATATTTCAATAAAGTTAAAGCTGAGAATACTTTTACCAAGGAACCTGGAGGTAATTTTTTAGAAACTGCAATCTCCGGTCTGTAGATGTAATCCACTTTTCCGGAATCAATTTCCATCAGCACTACGGAAGATGTAGAATTTTTAGATTCAAATTCTTTTACGGCCTCATCCAGATAAGAATAAGAAAATTTAGGAGCAGCACTTGCCCCCGCCGCGTAAAGAAAGATCACTAAGGCTAAAATTTCTATTTTATAATATACTTTGGAATTCATTCTGATCAGTCCGGCTCTATCTCAAAATTTCCCAGATGATATACTTGCTGGGCCCTGGTCATTGTGAATTGGTATTGTTTTCTTTTTTCTCTTGGAGTTCCTTCATATAGGACTACATACACTTTGGCTCTTGTTACTTGCGAATTAAATGGAGCATAGTATTGTGCTTGGACCGCATAATTTCCTGGCAAGGCCTTGGACATCGTAAAAGTCTGAGGAGCAAAAGTGGCATCGTCATAAACAAGATTGCCTCCCGACTTAGTAGAAGTATGAGCCCAGTAACATTTCTCTCCAGAAGGATCAATTACCCAAAGATCTGTATAACTTGCAGTATCCCAAGTCAGAATTACTTTGATATCTCGCGAAGGGACCTTTGCAAAAAAGCTGACCTTGTCGTAAGCCTTGCCCGCACGAACCTCTACCAGATTGTCTCCGGGAGAAGCTACAGTGCTAAATGAAAATTTACCTGCATACAAAGGCACCATCTGAGGAATACCATTAATAACTACAGTGACTTTTTCAGGATTAATTCCTATCACAGTTCCGGAAATTTTCTGTATTCTCTCAGTAGTAAAACCACCATGAGGAGAATCTATAGAAACAGTTTCTGCATCCAAATACATTATGGAAAACGAATATATGACTGCAAAAGAAGCCAGAAAATGTATTCCAAAGCCCCTACTCGACTTTCCAAAAGAAATATTTGGATGAGAAAAAAACATCTCAGGATTCCGGATCTATCTCAAAGTTTGCGATATGATATACTTGTTGGGAACGAGTCATTACGAATTGAAATTGTTTTCTTCTTTCGTTCGGTTTTCCTTCGTTCAATACAACATACACATTTACTCTGGTAACCGGTTTATCATAAGAACCGTAATACTGCACTTGGATAGAATAATTTCCAGGTAACGCCTTGGACATGGTAAAAGTTTCCGGACCATATCCATCCACTACGTCTACATCGAGATTTCCTCCAGACTTGGTGGAGCGATTCGCGTAAAAACATTTTTCTCCGGTAGGATCTAAGACCCAAAGATCCACATCTGTCGCGGTATCCCAGGTTAGAACCACTTTGATATCTCGTGGGGGAACAGCAGCGAAGAAGGAAACTCTATCACTTGCGTTACCCGCTTTTACTTCTATCAGATTTGTTCCAGGAGCAACTACTGTGCTTAAGGAAAATTTTCCACCTTGTAAACGGATCATTTGGGGAATTCCGTTAATTACGATAGTTGCCTTTTCCAGATTTCCACTAACAGACCCTGAAACAGTTTGGATCCTTTCAGTCGTGAAACCGCCATGAGGAGAATCTATAGTCACCGTTTGCGCAAATGTTGCAGATCCAAAAAGTAAAATAGCAACCAGGAGTGAATTATTGACCAATGTTGATTTCATCGTCTGAACTCGCTCCTGTTACTTCTGAATAATACATTAAAGAAGCTCTGGCTGGAATTACCTTATACTTTCCACCCACTTCTGCTCTGATAAAATATCTGACCTTAAATTCTTTTGTAGGACCTCCTACAAAGAAAACAGCTCGATCGTCGTAAACCTGACGACTTAGATATTCCATCTTTAGATCCCCTGCATAATACTCTGCATCTCTTTGTAGGAAAGAGAATCCAGGTAGCAGAGAATCTTCTACTTGGTAATAAGAATCTACATCGCCTTCTTTCTGAACTGAAACTTCGACCATAACAAGATCGCCTGGTTGGAAAGATTTGGATTCCACAGGAGTGATATCATTCGAATCCACTTTTAATTTATAATAGGTTCGTTTTACTTTGATACCATTAGTGTAAGCTTGTATTTTTTTGCTTCTATCCGTGTAATACAAAGAAGCAGTTGCATAAAGTACAGGCCCGTCCTTCTTCAAAACTTCTACTTTGTTTGGTCCCGAACGTATCAGCTCGGAAGGGATCGGGATCTTATACAATTCTCCCTGTTCTGACTTAGGAGGAAGAGTTACTGTTTTTAAACTGGTTCCGTTTAGTACAATCTCCACATTAGCAGGTGTTTCAGATTCGCGAACAGAAGCTAAAAACTCAGATAACGCTAATACAGCAGCAGAGGTATCTCTTGAGTTATTCCAAGCTAACTCAATACGATTGGATAAAAGAGAAGAGGCAAGATTTGCAAGAATGACCTTATCTTCTCCCAATCGAACTCCTGCACTCAATAGTGCAGAAATAGTTTCGATCCTGTCTTCTTCCCAACGAGGATTTTTACCATAAGAAGTAAGTTTGAAGAAGGCCTTCTTTCCAAATCCACTGGATTCTATACCTTTTTTAAACCAAGTAGAACCTTCTGCCTTTTTACCTTTATTAGCTAATGTTAATGCAAGCAACGCCTGCCCATATTGATTCAATTTGGCAGAAGATTTTACTAGACCATCTACAATTGAGTCTTCTAAATTTCCGCCTTCACTTAAGGAGAATATGATATATGCTTTTGCATTCGGAGAAAGATCTCCTTTGCCTAAGACATCATACAAATACGCCCTGGCTCGATTCAATACTGGAGCCGAAACCTTGGCTCCATTTTTCTGACTAACTGCTAATCCTCTATAAACATAAGCGGACATCAGAACATCACTTTCCACTCCTCCTTCGAACCAACCGAATCCACCATCAGTTCGTTGGAGTTCCGACACTCTTTTCAATCCTACATCTATCATCTTAGGAAGTTCCTTCCTAAGTCTTTCATTGATGAACCCTGCTTTTTGAGCGGATAGAAGAGGATAAAATCTACTCATAGTTTGTTCCACACAACCATAAGGATAATCGGCAAGATAATCCAAAGATTGTCTTAAGGCAGGTAAAGAAGCAGGGCTCAATCGAATTTCCAAACGAGGATCTCCCAATTCTTTAGGTGCTTCTAAGTTTAGAACTCCGGAATGTTCTCCTTCTTCCATTCCTAAACTATCCGAAATGGTTTTAGGCAATCCCCAAGTCTTGAGTGGAATTTCTGATTTAAGTAAATCTTGGTAGCCGGAACCCGCGGCAAGAATACTGATCTTTGCGGATTTGATCTTAGGATCTGCAATAGTCTGAACATCAAAATGTAAAGATTGGTTTTGGCCAGGTTCCAAATTGATCGTAGTCTCAGAGTTACCTAAAATTTTTGCGCCTTCTGCTTTTACTGTAACTTTGATAGGAAGTTTGGTTGGAGATTGATTGGAAATCGTAGCGGAAACTTTTTGGGTCTCCCCTTTGATGATAAATCTTGGCATTCCGCCTAAGATCATTAGATCCTTTTTAGTAATAAAACTAGTTTGTCCTCTTCCTACTTTTGTATCAGGAGTGATTGCAATCGCAGTCACTCTCCAAGAAGTTAAATTATCCGGAAGATTAAAACTAACTGTTGCAGTTCCATCAGGCCCTGTTTTTACTTTTGCATTCCAATAACTTGTATCTTTAAAACGATCCCGAGCCTGGTCCTCGTTTTTCATTGCAGAATAAACAGAATCTCCCTTTTTACCCAAAGCCAGTTTTAATCTTTTGTTCTCTGAATAACCAAAGAATTTATAGGCAGAAGCCAAAGTGGTCTGCACGTTATTCCTTCTTGGATGATAGAAGAATGTTCCTATATTAGGGGTTTTCTCCTCTTTAATTTGATAAATTGCTTCATCTACAATCGCGAGAGAAACTTCTGCAGAAACTCCAGCGCCACCCAGGCCAGTAGTTTTCAAACGAATCTCTGCCTTATCACCTGGACGATATACTTTGCGTCCTGGTTCCAGAGCCACTTTCAAGAACTTCTGCTCAGGAGGAGCGACCACTCTTACTTGGCTTTTATAAACATCATTTCCAGAGAACTGAACAGCAGATAACGTGAAGTTTGGACTCATCTCCGCTGTGATCGGAACTGCATATTTCAAAGCATTTCCTTTCATCTTTACGACTTCTTTTTTAAAGATACGATTTCCTTCTAATGTTAAGATCATATGTCCGTTGGAAACAGGACTTAAAACAAGGATCTCAGCAGTGTCTCCTACAGAATAAATATCTTTACCTGGTTTTAGAGTAATATCTTTGAAAGGAATTTCGATAGAATCGGAAACTGAAGAAGCCCAGAAAAATGTTTCTGACTTTGTAAGATTTCCACTCGGATCTTTTGTCTCAGCGACCAAAACAAATTGTCCTCTTTTAGGAATTGTGAAAGAAGCAGTCCCAACTCCAGAAGCGGAAGTCATCACAGACAAAGAAGAAATTTTAGAACGATTTGCCTCTTTTACAAATTGAATATCTCTATTATAAAGAATAAGATCTACATTTCTATTTCCCACCATTTTCTGGCGTTCGACTTCGCTCAAAGTTTTGTCATAAGCGATCAAATTTACTGTTAACTTTGCTTCCTTACCTGGCTCATAAACTGAATTATCTTTAGAGATCCTCACAAAGAATGCACTTCGATTTACGGAGAAGGAAGCGGATCCATCTAAGGTCATATCCTCAGCCTGAACAGAAGCAATTACTGTATAAATAGAATCCGCATCTGATTTATCCGGCTTAAAGCTGATAGAATATTGCCCTTTGGAATCTAATTTTCCTTTTCCATCCAAGACCAACTCTTGTTTATCACTTTGACCGGACTGCTCCAAATAATCGGAAGAAGCATCAAAGTTAATCGTTCCCACAGGAGAATAATCGAATTTAGGTCTGCGAAATACCCTATAAGCAACCTCTTGTCCTGCAACTGGTTGGCCGTAATAATATCTAGCCTTTACAAGAGCGTTTACTTCTTCTCTTTGTAAATAATTGGATTTAGGAACGGACACTGAAACAAGGAAAGTAGGTTTTTTATAAGCCTCCACGGCAAACTCAGTTTGGAAGGTTTTATCACGAAAATTTAATATAAGAGAATAATTTCCAAGAGTTGTATTTTCAGATTCAGGAACTACAAATTCTCCTGAAAAAGTTCCATTGTCTCCCGAAATATTAATAGGAACACTTGGTATAGAAGTTTCTCCCTGTTCACTTGCAACCGCGATTACACCAGCACCAGAAATGGTTCTATAATCATCTTGGGAGAAGTTTCTAACAATTCCCTTAAAATAAACGGTATCTCCCGGTCTATATACAGGGCGGTCTGTATACATATAGGCTCTCGGCCCACCTTCTCCATAAAAGGAACTGGAATAAAATTCAGGATCGGAAACCGAATATTCTCCATTCTTATGAGCGAGAACCAATCCTTTTACGGGACTTTTTCCTTTATAAAAATAAGTTCCGTCGGAATTTGTTTTTCCTGTTTGGAATGCTTGGCCATTCTCCAAATTAAAAAGAGTGAGATCCACATCTGCAACTGGCTCTCCACTATCTTTGCGGCCTACGTATACAAAAGTTTCTGCATCAGATTGTTTTACTAAAAAGTTCAAACCTGATTTGATCAGAATCGTATAAGCTAACTGAGATCCGGAAACACCCTCAACCAGATAAACACCATTGTCACGGATCGGAACAGGGACCCTACGATAGGCCCAGAAAGAAGTAACAGTCGGAATGGAGAATGTAGCGACCAATTCTTGGTCTTTTAAAATTGCAGGGATCGCGAGAGTTTTTTCCTCATTAGGTTTTTCATAATCAATTCCTAATGTTTTTTTAAGCTCGGATCTTGTCTTAGAATTGAATTCTTTTCTGGCAACTTTACGGAAATCGTTCCTGAATTTATCAACAGTTCTTGTAAATAATGCAATTGGATTTCCAAATGCTCCGTCATTATTCTCTTGGACCAATCTTTCTTTTACTTTTTTGGTTAAGAAGGCCTGAGGATCTGCGATCTTATATACTCTAAATTCGTAATTTACAGTTCCGTTTCCTTCCAGGTTCACGTAAGCGTTCTCACCTGAGCCGAAACTTCTGTCTGTTCCGAGATAGAATGCTGCGGAACCGAATAAATTCGGTTTCACATAAAATAATCCTAATGCAGAGATCAAAATTGCGAGAAAAGAGAATATTATCTTTTTACGATCCGATACACGAGTTCTCATTCTGAAATTCCTATTCTAAAATCCGAAATCTATATACCCCAAGAAAATTTCGGTTATTCTTTTCTGGGGAAAACAACACACTTCTTTCCAATTCTTTTGCTCGGATCAATTTGATGCCTCGATCCGAACCAGTATGATATAAAAGCTGGGGATTTTTACTTTCTCCCTCTATCAAGATCATAGAATGGAAATTTGTTCCGACCCCTCGATCCGATCTGAAAAAGAGAATATCTCCCGCTAGTCCAGACTCTAACTCTTTTGAAACAAAATAAGTATGGAACTTTTCCAAACTTTCTGCGTCCGCAAATTCTCCGAATTTACCCTCACCAGTTCGAAATAAATTTTTACCAATATAGGGTATATCCGGGTAATTAAATTCCCGGACATCCGGCAAATTTTTATCCAACAAGATCCCGGTCCGAGTTTGCCAATCCTGAGTATGAGCCTTTAGAGACTCCTTATATGCGAAACGAATCAATCCGCTGCAATCTCTTTCCTTCAGATTCCAGGAGGAATTTTCTTTTAAATATTGTGATAAAGAGATTCTAACAAACCAATCTCGAAATGCCTGGCGATCTGATTCAGTTCTAAGTTCCGCAGAATCAGGAAACCCATCCTGATCGAAATCCCCATCTCGGCTGTAGAGGGAAATCTTAACTGTTTTGCCTTTTTCAGTTCGGATCGTAACATTTGCTGGGATCATACCCGCTTGCACACGTAAGACATCTTCTCTTTCGTTTTTTTCGGTCGAGAGAAGTTTGAGTAATTCAGGATCTATGTTTTCCCATAGGAAATGATCTTTCGCGCCAAAGAGTGGATTCAAAATTTTTAAGACGGCAACTGATTTACCGTCTGCAGGCATTCTTAGTTCAGTCGGATCCAGAACGGATTCAAAATAAGAATTACATTCAAATAAAATGAATATTAGAAGATAGTAAATCCGAAATCGCACAGATCAGTAACCCAATGCCTTTCTGATTTTTTCAGGAATATCTTCGAACTTAGGATATTTATGCTTTTTGCCATCGGGAAAAATAACGTAATAGGTTCCGTTCAGAACTTCCATATAGTAATTTCCCTTCTTCTTTTGTCCTATAGAAGACTTGTCCATCTCTTTTACCATTGCTTGATATCTAGAAGGAAGCTCCTGCCAAGAACCATAAACCTGGATCTCTCCTGCATGATTCACGGTGTACATTCCATTCTCATGCATGATCTTGATTCCGTTATAATCAAAAACTTCTAGAACATTTACTTTAGGTTCTTTCTTTTTAGGTTTTTCATTCGGATCAAAACCCATCGGTTCAGCCGAAGGAATATTATAATGAACTACTGATTTGGAATCATGTCTTCTGTTTCGAGTAAGAAGTATATAAAGATAGGAAAGGCCGGATAAAGCCAGCGCAGCAAAAATCAGATAATCAAAATGTCTGGCAATCCATCCCATCACTTCAATCTAAACTCGATCGCCTTACATGCAAAAGGAACTGGATCTCCTGCCTGGATCCAAAAACTACATTTTTCGAAAGCGACTGAGGCAACACAGTTGTCCACATCCTTCTTCCTTTGTTTACCTGGAACTAAAGAAGTTATCTGTCTACTCGATCCGCATTCCGCATCTTTTGCAGCGTAAGCCACCATGATCTTAGTTCCTGCTTCTCCGAAAGTATAAAAATCGTCGTCCACATTGGAACAATTCGACAAACCTATAGTTAAGATTATAAGAAGAATTAGGCTTTTACAGGCAGTTCTAAAACTTAAAGAGTTAAATTTCATGCTCCGGCTTCTTAGGTGGTAATAATCGTATTTTTTCATCCAAAGGAAGATCTACTTCTCCTAAAGCGGTTTTGTATCTTACGCTTCCTTTCATTCTCAAATTCGGATCTTTTCCAGCGACTAGGTTTGTGACTACTAAAATTCCAAGTAATAGTTTATCCTGGTTTTCTCTCTTTTCAAAGCTTGTTTCTATTCTGAGTTGGACAACAGTTTTAGAAAAAGCTGGGACTTCTGTTTCTTCTTCTGAAATTACCCGAGCTAATTCGGCGTCTTTTCCATCAGTGCCAGAAGTGATTACGCCAAGATCAAACTTATAAATTTTAACTGAAGAATCATTCGGGTTCTCTATTTCCAGCTTAGAAGTCATTACAATCTTGGGAGAAGGCGGAAAGGGTAGAATTTCTACCCTTTCCGTTTTGGTTTCCAAGATCCTAAACTTACAAGCCTGTAGCTTTTTAACATTCTCTCTTAAGTCTCCCAAGCAGGAGCTAAAAAGGAAGAAGGTCCCTAAAACTAAAATCAAAGGCCGAAAGAAATTCGGCCCTTTTATATGCGGGGAAAATATTCCCATCAAAGCTCCCATCCATTGGAAATGAGAACCTTTCCTCTAGTCATATTATTTGCATATTCTTGGATCGCCTTATCCGCTTCTTTGAGTGGATATTTTGCAGCGATTTGAGTTTGGAATTCTTTTCCTAAAAGGGATCGGATCTCCGAAGTGATCTTCCAAATTTTAAAAGGACTTTGCTGAGGCATCCAAGAAGAAAGCCAGTAACCTTCTATCTTTTTGTCCTGAAAAATACCAAGTCCTGCATGATAAGAAATAGGCTCCTCTGATAACGCACCATAGACCACACATTTACTTCCGTAAGGCATAGCGGCCAAAGCTCTCCCTGTAATCTCTCCCGCAACTGCATCTAACATAATAGTAGCATTCAGTTTATTGGACAGAACTCTAAGCTCTCTATCAAAATTAGGAGAGCTGGAATCAAGCACATGTTCAGCGCCTAAAGATTTAAGAAGATCAACTTGTTCTTTTCTTCTTACAACATGAATGCCGGGAATTCCTTTTTTATTAGAAAGTCTTAATAACATTTTTCCTAAGGCAGAAGCAGCGGCAGTTTGAACATAAGCCTTATGTTTCTCTCGAACAACTTGGTCGAGGAGAGCCCAAGCAGTGATAGGATTTACGAATAAACAAGCTCCTTGCTCTAAGCTTACATCTTTTCCTAACGTAAAACAAGAATACGCATCTGTGATCATGTATTCTGCGTAAGGTCCGTCACCTTTATTTGGAGCAACACATGCGACTGGTTTACCAACTAGAGAATTTGCTCTCCAACCTCCGCCGCTTGCAATCACCAAACCGCTTCCTTCAAAACCAGGAACAACAGGAAGTTTTTTCTTAATTCCGTAAAGTCCTCTCATGAACATTAGGTCAGATGGATTGATAGAGCCAGAATGAACCTTAAGTAGAACTTCTCCCTTCTTTAGGGGCTTGAGTTCCTTTTCTACTATCTTAGCTCTTCCAGGCTCGTTGCTGTATTCTTTCAATTCGTATGCGAGATACGATTTTGGTAGTTCGAATTTTTTTGCCATTTGATTATCCTCTCACTCTTCGTCCTTTAACGTCAGATGCCGGATCATATCCGGTTTATTTTCTAGTATATGATTTTGTATAAATGCTTCCGCGTCCTCTTGTGTTTTGATAGAAAACCAAAGACCTTCGGGATAAGAAACCTGCACTGGACCCAACTCACAACGATCTAAACATCCTGATTTTTGGATTCGGATCTTACCTTTAAGTCCAAGTTCTTGTACTCTCTTTTTCATATAAGCGAGCAATTGAGGAGATCCTTTCGGACCGCAAGATGGTCTTTCTCCTTCCGCTCTGACATTCTCGCAGACAAAAACATGCTTATCAAAATACATTTAGGTACTTGCCTTTCCTCCTAATTTCCTATATAGGCAAAAGCTTTGAACCCATTTTTTCAGAGATTAGTTTGAAGCTCTAACAGTTGCCAGAACCTAAAAAAGATTTTTTTATGGTATTAAGAGGCTCGATTCTCGAGTATTTACTCATATTTGGAGAATAGGATGAAACGTTCCGTAATACTAATTATATTATCCTCACTATTATATTCCCTTTCCTTCTGCAAAAAAGAAGAGAAGCCTCTATTAGAGGCGGAAAAACCACTTTTCGAAAAAGTTTTGTCGGAAAACGATAAGACAATTCAATTTCTCTTAACAACGGAGAGTGTTTCTCCAGACGTAAGTGGATTAATTTCTTCCTTAAATTCTTTGAAAGAAGCAAAAGGTGGCTTGGAATCTTCTGCACTAGAAATGAAAAATGTACTGGAAGAGGCAAAATCTCCGGATGTGAGAATATCCTTTGAGGCCTATTCCAAGTTCAGCGAAATTTTAGCGAGTACAATGAAGGTGCGTGGACTACAATCTGGAAGAAACCGTTTCTATTGTCCAATGGTCAAAAAGACATGGGTGTTTGCCGGTATGAAAATCCTGAATCCATACGCTCCGGATATGCGTGATTGTGGTGATCTTATTCCCTGAAAACGAAAGACAAAAAGAAAGAACCTGTCTAGCGGGAGTCTCCGAATCCAAACCCTGTCCCGGAAATTGTAGGGATTTTTACAGGGAATCGAATTGGAATGA
Source organism: Leptospira saintgironsiae (assembly GCF_002811765.1). NCBI lineage: Bacteria > Pseudomonadati > Spirochaetota > Leptospiria > Leptospirales > Leptospiraceae > Leptospira > Leptospira saintgironsiae. The sequence goes on from NZ_NPDR01000001.1 coordinate 178,754, forward strand.
TTCCGGTGAACAGGCTTGTTTTGCCTTCGAAAAATTAGAAAAGTTTTTAGAAGGAGTTAACTCCTTCTCAGTTGGTGCCACTGCTTTCCAACAAGCACCTGCAGATATTTTAGAGAACTTTTCCACAAGATCCGAAATAGGATTCGATCTAGTCAGATACTTTCTTTCTATCTCTTCTCCAGACCAAGTAATGTCCACAATTCTGGAGATGGACGATTCTTTACTTTATAGAATCGTAAAAGAAGACTTCAAAATATTCCAAAAACTTAAAAAAGAGAAGAAGGTCTTTGGAACAGAAAGTAACTTTCTGGATTCGAAAGCGGCGCAATTTTGGAACGGACTTCCTCCGGAAAGGATTTCCAAATTTATATTATTTTGCCTTAGAACCAAAAAAGATAGTATATTCGCAGCCAGATTTTTAGGACTCATGCCTATCGAAACTCTACTAATGCTTGGAGAATCCTTAGGATTAAATAAAGAAGAAGAGGCAGAACTCTACAGAGGATTAGAAGATTCTCTCTACGAATTCCCGATCCGATTCCCAGGGATCTATCCTCATCTTCTCGAATTATTCGCCGAAGATCCTGAGATCAATATTATACTCTCTACAATGGAAGGACTTGTAGAAAGAAAAGAATCCCTATTAAGAGCAAGAGAAGAAGTTCTTAAAATTATAGAAGAAGCTCATAAAAAGAACTCCCACCAAGAAGTATTAAATTATCTGAATACTTTGGATAAGGACGCTGCATTAGAAATTCTAGGAATGTTAGAAGAGCAGAATCATATAGGATTTTCAGAAAAAAGCCTATTATCTGCCTATATCAAAGGAGAAGAGTCCGATTTCATTACCTTCGGTAGAAGGCCTCAAATTTTCAGAGTGAAATAGAGATCTAAAAGACCGATTACACGGTAATATTTAGACCCTTTCTTCTACCTCGTATTCCTTGAATAAACTCTTTTGATTTCCCATATCGCTTTGGAATTCCACAGGATAATCTGAGGTAAAACAAGCGTTGCAGAAACCACCGCCCCTATGATCATTCACTGCCTTATGCATAGAATCCACTGAAAGATAAGCAATGGAATCCACTCTCAAATACTTACGAATTTCTTCGATCGTATGAGTAGCAGCGATCAATTCATTATGGGTTGGAATGTCTATCCCGTAATAACAAGGGGAAACTGTAGGAGGAGCTGAAACTCTTAAATGGATCTCAGTAGCGCCAGCGTTTCTGATCATCTTAATGATTTTACGGCTGGTGGTTCCTCTCATGATGGAATCGTCTACGATCACAACACGTTTTCCATCCACTACGTTTTTCACTACATTGTATTTGATCTTAGCACCAAAATCTCGGATCTTTTGGTCCGGTTCGATGAAAGTCCTACCAACATAGTGAGAACGGATCAATCCAGATTGGAAAGGAATTCCGGAAGCTTCTGAATAACCTAAAGCTGCAATGTTTGCAGAGTCAGGAACTGGGATCACAACATCAGCTTCGACCGGAAGTTCCTGAGCGAGTTGGTTTCCAAGTGCCTTGCGAACTTTGTAAACAGACTCACCAAAAATATTGGAATCAGGTCTCGCGAAATAAATGTATTCGAAAATACAAAGAGCAGGTTTTGCAGGAGGGAAAGGATAGAAGGAACGGGTTCCTGTTCTATCCACAACGATCATTTCACCAGGTTCCACATCTCTTTCGTAAGTGGTGTCAGTGATATCGAATGCGCAGGTTTCGGATGCGAATACGATGGATCCGTCATCTCTTCTTCCCATAACCAAAGGACGGAAACCGTTCGGGTCGCGAACAGCAATCAATTGGTTTTTAGTAAGGACTACAAGAGAATATGCCCCTCTTACTTTTTTCAGAGCAGAAGAAAGTGCAGAAAGCAAATCTGTCTCTCCGGAGCGAGCCATTAGGTGGACGATCACTTCCGAATCGATTGTAGTTTGGAAGATGGAACCTTCTTTTTCCAATTGGGAACGAACTTCCCAGGAATTTACCAGGTTTCCGTTATGAGCCAGAGCGATTGGTCCTAAATGAGACTCAACTCTGAGAGGTTGAGCGTTTCGTAAGAAGCTCGCACCTGTGGTAGAATAACGATTATGCCCGATGGCCGCGCTTCCGGTTAGTTCCCGGATCTTGCCTTCGGTAAAAATATTGGCTACGAGTCCCATCCCGGCGTAGCGGTAGAGATGTTCTCCGTCGGAGGAAACGATCCCGCTCGATTCTTGGCCTCTATGCTGCATGGAGTACAAGCCGAGGTAAGTGAAATTGGCCGCTTCGGGAGAATTAAAAATCCCAAAGATCGCACATTCTTCTTTTGGTTTGTCATCTCGGACTAGGGTCCGTAGACTGGACGTATTGGGAATCGAACTCATGGTCCCCCTTCCGACGCTAGTCTCCCAGGTCGCCTTTTAGATGCAAATACAATCCGATTATATTGTCGTAGACAACGTCCGAAGCTTACAGTTGGCATTGATAACTCTCTCTCAATCCGATTGCCTCTCTATTGATACGGAATCTAGCGGCTATTACACCTACTATTCCAAAGTTTGTCTCATCCAAATATCCTCTAAGGGTAAAAATTATATCTTTGACCCTATTCGTTTGGACGATCTCTCCGGGTTAGGACCTCTATTTGAGAATCCCAGCATTTTAAAAATATTTCATTCCGCTTCGGACGATATCAAAGCTCTGAAAAGAGACTTCGGTTTCAAGTTTATAAACATCGCAGACACGATGTTTAGCTCTCGTTTATTAGACTTAGAACAGAACTCTTTGTTGTATCTTGTGGAACATTACCACAAGGTCAAACTTTCGAAGAAGGAACAAAAATCCAACTGGGAAAAGCGCCCTCTAGAAAAAAGTCAGCTCCAATACGCGGCTCTGGATACAGTGTATCTAGAATCCATTTGGACTAAAATGGGCGAGGAACTCGGAAAACGTAAATTGTTAGACGAAGCGGTTTCTGAGTTCGCAAAAATTGCAGAAGAAGAGCCAGAGCCTTTCGAAGGATTTTCTATTAATTTGGAAAAATTCCCGAATGTTCTAGAATTGGGTTCTGACGAAAGAAGGGCACTTCACGATACGATAGGCTTCCGAGACGAAAAAGCAAAGAAGTTAAACAAGGCTCCATTCCGAGTCTGGAATAACGACAAGGTTTTGGAATTAGTTAAGTCGCGAGGAGAGTTGAATAAACTCATAGACATCATAGGTAAAAAAGACGCCGAAAATTTATATCAGGTTTATAAAAATCCGAGTGGCCCTCCTATCCAAAAGAATGATCTATTCAAAAGATCTACTGAAGATTTGGCTGGGGAAGATGCAGACAGATTTAAAAGATTAAGGCAGTGGAGAGAAACAGTTATGTCCATTCGCCGGATGGGTCATAACTTGATGCCGTCTAATAAGAATATCGCGGAGATTGCAAAAAGAAATCCTAAGTCTATCGAAGAGTTAAAAGAACTAGGTATCTTTTCTAACTGGAAGGTGGAAAATTATGGACCTTCTATTATAGCAGCAATGCAATCCAAACCTTACGAGACAACCTTGTCAGGTTTGATCCCGATCAAAAAGAAATTTGATTAGATTAGAATTAGATAAACTAAAAAAGAAACTTCCCCTTCTACCAGAAGGAGAACCAAATCTGCCGGAAGATGTTGCACATTCTTCTGTAGTCATGCCTGTGTTCCAAAAGGATGGACAGGACGGTTTCCTTCTTCAAAAAAGAAATCCAAACCTTGCATCTCATCCAGGACAGATTTCTTTTCCAGGTGGAGTAAAAGATCCAGAAGATAAGGACCTTTTAGTTACAGCTCTTAGAGAATGGGAAGAAGAGATGGGAGCTCCTGATAAAGAATTATCCGTAATCGGAAATTACAGAGGCCAACTCACTCATACCGGATTTCATATCACTCCATTCTTGGCTCAATATTCTGGAGATTTTAAATTCGAATTCAATCCAGAAGAAGTAGAAAGAATTATCATACTGGAGCTAGACAGACTTTGGGAGGCTCCTTTTTACAGCATTAAAGGAAGAAGAAAACCTGACTCACCTTTATTAGAAGTATTTTACTTTGATATAGAGGAAGGACTTTTATGGGGAGCCACTGCAAGGATCATTGTGGACTTCTTAAGAGAACATGCAGGCTTTGATCGTTCTCCCATTTTAAGAACTCCTAACCTAAGTTCAGCGCCGTTCTTGGACGTGAAAAAGCCCGAATAGTTTCAGCTTAAAACGAAAGATCTAGGGTTTTTCATTTTTCTTTCTTTCTATTTTTTTGTCTCATCTCCCAATTTTTCTTCTAACCCTTACGTCTCTAAAAAATGTAGTCCTACGAGGTTTTCCACTTTAGGGATTCCGAAAGTGGACCGAAATTATATACGACATAATTTAAAACCCTTTTCCGGGAGTTTTAAAGTGCGTATTCGAACTTCGAAAGGCATTTTACATAGGAGCATTCCAATGAGCAAAATTAAGGATCTATTTAATTCAGACATCCGCACTAGTTATCTTAAAGAAAGCTGGAAAGAAGAGGACTGGTATGAGTCTCTCGCCAACAGACCTGGCATTGAACAAAAAATCCCTTACTTTAAGAAAGGTGAAACTTCTTCACTAAAGGTGGCGGTTCTTAGCAGATGACTCCGGAAGAAAAGGAAGCCCTCTTTCGTAGTCTAGAAGAAATCAGGATCGCCATCCAAGCAAGTCAGCCTGGTGGAGAATACAAAGCAATCCTGTATAGTATTCCGATTGTAGGGATCATCTTCGGATGGTTATTATTATTCTTCCTATTCTTTTGGTGGTATCGTCAGAGAATGGCGATCATCAAAGCAGGCCTTTATCAAAAAGAAAAATTTGATCTTCGTCTTTATTCCTTCTTTTTAGGACTTATTCTTACCTTTGTTGGTATTGCTCTTTCAGTTACTTTCATTTTAGTATTAGGAAAATCTTTAGCTATGCTTGGCGGCTTGATCCCTCTCGGGACTGGTCTTGGTCTTCTCTGTTATTATAAATGGTCTCCTAGGAAGTGAATCGGTTCTTCTGAAATCCGATCCTTCCATAAAATAGGTTTATAATTACTCCCATGAAACCGGAAGAACCCATCCTATGCGATCCGGAGGATTGGGCCAATATCCAAAAAGTTCTAACCGGAGATTTCGAATCATTCGAACAACTCGTATTAAAATACGAAGCGATGGTTTATTCTCAGGCAAAAAAAGCATTTCGTAATGAAGCAGAAGCTGAGGACTTTACTCAGGATGTTTTCCTAAAAGCATTCGAAGGATTATCCACATTCAGAGGAAAATCCAAATTTTCAACGTGGGTCTTCTCTATTGCAAGAAATGAGATCATACGCAGATACCGAAAAGAGCACCCTGAGATAGACGCTCCTATTGATACGTTGTCGAGCGAGAAGTTGGGAGATAATTTCTCCTCTCAAGAATCCGAAGTATTAGAAAAAGAAACCACTGAAAAGATAAGATCTTTAGTGGATAAGTTACCCGAGCTATATCGGAAACCTATATCGTTACACTACTTCGAAAATATGTCCTATAAAGATATCTCCGAAAATTTAAACTTGAAAATGAATACTTTAAAGAGTTATATTTTTCGAGGGAAAGAAATCTTACGCGATTGGCTGAAAAAAGACGATGAGCACGGAAAAAGATAAACTTCCTGACGAATTGCAGGAGCAATTGGATTTTTTTGTAAAACCTCCGGAAGGTGGTGTGAACGATGATGTACCTCCAATGCTTAAGAAAAAAGTAATGCTTCATTTGGTACACCTGAAGCATATCCGGCTTATTCTAATTACAATTCTGATCTTGGCTTTTTCTCCACTCACAGTTCTTCTGTTTGTGGATTGGAATTTTCTCTTCCAAACAGGGATTTTACATGCGATTTTAGCGACTAGCGGCTTTTTGTTCCTGCTTTTTACGGTTCTAATAGGGATTTATCTTGTGCAAAATAAGAGTCCTTATACCAAGGAATGGAAAAACAAGTTAGGATTCGACGAATGAAATATTTCAGTTTTGGGATCGCTTTATCTTTATTACTTACCTTCGGAAACCAAATCTCCGCGCAAGAAAAACAGACTGAGACCAAATTAACTGCAAAAGAATTCTTAGAAATGAAGTTAGACTCTGTCTTCCCGCTCATCCAAAACATGAGTAAACAGGAAGCTGATGTTCTAATCACCCAAATCAGGGAAGAAGCCAGAAAATCCTGGGCCCAATCTGATAATTATTTTTTCTTAGTAGAACACCTAACCACAATCAAAGCGATCGAAGAAGAACAGAGCAGATTAAAAGGCCTACTTTGGGTTTATATTTTGGGTCTGGCTCTATTTTCTGGATTCGTCCTTTATGTCCTATTCCGTCAGAGAAAGCTGATCAACGAGTTAAACGAAATTATTAAGGATCGGGACTGAACTAAACAGCCGTCTAAGGTATGACATAAGGGAACATTCCTTTTTGTTTACTGGTTGTCATAAGAATAAGCCCAGAATATTCTTTTTCCGGCGATTGTAATGTTTGTGTAAACCTTTTGTAACGGTTTTCTGACAATCTGAAGGGATGGAACCTATCCAAATCCAAGGATCCTCCTCCCCGACGACTAATGACAAAAATCCTCCGAGGCGTAGGAGAAAGAGCTTCAGCGAATTTATGAAAAATGCTTCCGGCACCCCTGGCCAAAAAATTCTCGTAGTAGATGACGAAGAGGATATCGCAGAACTGATCAAATTTCATTTAGAAGAGAACGGATACCAAGTGGACACCTGCCAAAACGGTTTAGAGGTGCTTCCTAGGATCGAAAAAAATCTGCCCGACTTAGTAGTATTAGATCTAATGCTTCCAGGTATTGGTGGAATGGATCTTTGCAAAAGGATCAAAGAAAAATATTCTCTTCCAATCATCATGGTTACCGCTAAATCCGGAGAGACCGACGCGGTCTTAGGACTGGAACTTGGTGCGGACGATTATGTTAGAAAACCTTTCTCCACAAGAGAACTCATCGCAAGAGTTCGTTCTGTATTGAGAAGATCGGGAGAAGGAGAAGATGAGCAAGACCAAGAAGGAAACATCACGGTCGGCAAAATTTTCCTGAATCCGAAAGCACATAAAGTATTTATCAATAATGAAGAAATAGATCTTACATTGATCGAGTATAAAATTCTCTATCTGTTTATGACCAATACAGGCGTTGCGTTTACCAGAGACAAACTTTTAGATAAGGTTTGGGGTAAGGATATTTACGTGACGGATCGAGCTGTAGATGTTAATATTAAAAGACTCCGAGATAAACTAGGAGAAGAGAAGGAGAGGTTGGAAACCATCCGCGGGATTGGTTACAGATTCAATGAGGCGTAGCTTATTTTCTAAACTACTCTTAAGTAACTGGCTTCTACTCGTTTTCCTTATGGCTGTCGCGGGGATAGTCCTCTTTTTAGAGGACTTGATCAACCCTGACCTGAAAATACTTTTATTCTCCGCTTATATCTTATTGGCAATGTTTGGGACTTTTTATATGTCCTTCTCCATTGCCAGAAGTGTAACTCAAACACTCAACCAGATCGAAATGAAAACAGGAGAGATCAACGCAGGAGATTTCGGCTCCGAGTTAAGTCTTCCTGAAATCCAAGAGTTAGCTGATCTTGCAGTTTCAATCAATCTGATGTCAGGACGTTTGAAACACCAATTCGTAGATCTTACCATCGAAAAGGAAAAGTTCGACTCAGTATTACAAAACTTGAAAGAAGGTGTATTCTCAGTAGACCTGGAGGGTTCCATTGTTTTTCAAAACAGAAGTATTCCTGGTTCCTTAATAGAACCTAATTCAGGCTCCAGAAAGGTAGAAGACGCAGTCAAAGATCCAAGGTTACTGGACTTTATTAAAAGGAATCTTTCCGGGAAAAGTGAACCTAAAATAGAATTGGATCTAAGCCAAAATTTTTACGCAATCAAAATGTATCCACTCAGAACGAACGGAAATCTTTTGATGTTCATTGGCGTAATCCGAAACATCACTGAAGAAAAACAATCTTATCTAATAAGAGAACAGTTTGTTCAAAACGCTTCTCATGAATTAAAAACTCCTATCACTTCCATCAAAGGTTATACGGAAACATTACTCGGCCGTTTAAAACTTTTAGAAGAAAGTCATGAAAAAAGATTTTTAGACGCGATCTCTCGAAATACAGACAGAATGGTTCGTATCGTAGAGGATATGCTTACGATCACTAGAATTGAAAACCAATCTGCAATCGCTCAACCTGAAGAATTTACATTAAAGTCTTTGGTAGAAAATCTTTCTTTCACTGTGGATGGAGTTATCTCTCCGAAAGGACAAAAACTCGTAGTGGACATGCCTGCCCCACTAACCATTTCTGCTGACTGGGTTCTCTTGGAGCATATGCTATTAAATTTGATTTCTAATGCTTCTTCTTACTCTCCAGATGATAAAACAATCACGTTGAAGATAGCAAAGGTGGAACCTGACTCAGTGAATTTTCAGGTAATGGACCAAGGGATCGGGATCAAGGACGAGGATAAGGAAAGGATTTTCGAAAGATTCTTCCGAGTAGACAAGAACAGATCCCGAAAAGAAGGCGGAACAGGACTCGGACTTTCTATCGTGAAACATATTGTTAGATTACATCACGGTTCTGTCAAAGTTTTCGATAATCCAGAAGGTGGGACTATCTTCTCCGTAACCCTTCCGTTAGTGTATTCTGAGATCTCAGAAGTTTGAAATCCGAGCATTTGCTCGTAATACGCTTTTCCTAAAACAGCCCTCAACCGAATATAGAGATTCTATATATAAAGGTTAGAACATGGATTATCCTAAGGGTTTTTTTTCATTCGGTACAAACATAGGGATCAAAGACAAAACAAAAGATTTCGGAGTGATCTATTCCGAAAAACCCTGCAAGGCAGCCGCGGTATTTACTAAAAATAATTTTCCGGGCGCTCCAGTCATCGTAGGCAAAGAACATATACGTGATGGAGTCTTGCAAGCTGTAGTTATTAATTCTAAAAACTCAAATGTTGCTACTGGAGAAAAAGGAATTTCAAACTCCAGACAAATCTGTTCAGAGATCGCAAAGTCTCTTGGTATCGCGGAAACTTCTGTGTTACCTTCTTCTACAGGAGTGATTGGAGTTCCGCTTCCTATGCAGGTAATTCTTCCTGCATGTGCACAGGCAAAATCAAATTTAAAACCTGGCAATCTAGACGAAGTGGCAGAAGCAATCATGACCACTGATACTCGCAGAAAAATTTCCACAAGAAAGATCAAATCTTCTAATGGAGAAGCTGTTATCTTTGGAATGGCAAAGGGAGCAGGAATGATAGAGCCTAATATGGCGACTATGCTTTCTTATATTCTAACAGACGCTCTGATAGAGGGAGAAGTTTATCCAATCTTAAAAGATTGTGTGGACTTAAGTTTTAATTGTATCACAATAGATTCGGATACTTCTACATCTGATACCGTCGCTTTACTTAGTAATGGACTTGCAGGTTCTGTAGATCCTAAAGAATTCAAATCAGCACTTTTAGAAATTTGTACTGATCTTGCAAAAGAAGTAGCAAGAGATGGAGAAGGCGCGACCAAATTAATCGAAGTCCGTATCAAAAAATCCAAGGACGAGTCTCAAGCTAGAAAAATAGGTAAATCTATACTAAATTCTCCATTGATCAAAACTGCAATTTACGGTGGAGACCCGAATTGGGGAAGATTAGTCATGGCTGTGGGTAAAGTTTTTGATGAGCCTATCCCATTTGACTCTTTGGAAATTTATTTCGGAGGACTTCCTGTCAAGGGTGCAGATTCCGGAACTCTCAAAAAATTATCGGAGTATCTAAAAAAGAATTCCGAGATCTTCGTCGATGTGGTATTGAATACCGGAAACAAAGAGATGGTGTTCTGGGGATGCGACCTGACCGAAGGTTACGTGAAGGAAAACGCATACTACACAACCTAAGTTTGTCGAATCCGTATCGAATCCCTGAAACGTGAAGACCTATTTTTCTGATCTACGACTTATCTCTTCAGCTATCACTGTAGCTGTACGATTACTTTCTGTATTCGTTATCCTAGGTTTGTATGAACTCAGTATTTACCTTCTTCCCAAAGAAATAGAATTCGTAAGTGAGATTGCAGTTCTAACTTGTTTGGTTTTTGGAGTTTTTGCAATATTACCTATCCAAGAAAAAATTTCAGGATTTTTAAAATCAACATTCGTTTCTGAATATCTAAGCGATGATCCCGGTTCTTCTAGATTAGCTCATAGAAGATTTGATTCGGAAGGATTGATCAAAAACGTATTTCCTGAATTAGTAAGACTGACTAATAGTAATTTCGGAAAATTGGCTATCTTAAAGAACGATTTGGTCCATTACGAATTATATACATACGCTCATAAAAAACAAAGAAAGGTAAACACATTCGAAGGGATTAACCCAAGAGCGGCACTTCTCACTTATATATTGAATAAAAGATCCGGAGCCATGATTGGAGAGCCGGATCAAAACAAAATTATTAATGAAGAATTCGTAAGCTTAAGAGCAAACTTCATTCTTCCTTTTGTATTCCGAGAGAAACTTTTTGGATTTTTAGCAGTTTCTAATATCCCGAAAGACAATGTAAGACATGAACTTGGTTTCTTGGCAGGAAAATGCGCATTAGCAGTTCATAATCAGATTTTATCTTCTCAGATCGCTGAAAATAAAAAATATAGAAAAGAATTAGAAAATGCAGGCAAGATCCGTAAATTTTTGGAATCTCCTGAACCTCCTATGGTTGGAGATATTAAAATAGATCTATTATCCAGAGAACCTGGAGAACTTCTGGAATTTTTCCAAAGTCCTTCTGGTGATTTTTATTTTGTATTTTTACGCTTAAGTGTAACAAACGCAGTTTCTGTTTTAGCTCTTTGTTATATATTGGGAACCTTATACTCTTCCAGAATAAACGGAGAATTAAAAAATATTCTTCAGATCAAATCATTGGTAGAAGAAAACTTAAAAGAGATCTCTTGGACAGAAAGATATGATCTTGCTGTAGGAATGGTAGAAAAAGAGACAGGAAAGATCTCTCTTAGGTTCATAGGGAAAACATTCAAATTATTCGATGTATCTAAACCGGATAGAAACTTAGCATCCATAGGTTGGGAAAATATAGAAACTCCGGGCAAAGATCCGCTCTTCTTAACTTGGAATGATCGTAATATAATTTCGTTCCAACATTTGGGGATAAAACCGTGAGAAATATTCTAATCGTATTTCTTTCAGTAATCTTATTCAGTTTGATCCTGTTTTCAGGGTTACTGAACTCTTATTCTAAAGAAGCAAGACTTCCTTTTTATTTTTATCCAAACGGAAAGGTCGCAGTTTCCGATGGATCTCATACAGATCTAGTCGGAATGAGAATAGATCTAATAGAATACGAGATCGTCAGAAAGCTTGGGGCAGATTACGGATTATCAGGGCACTCATTCCATTTTTTTGCAAAAGAAGGAAGTATAGTCAAAAGTCTTTCTTTAGATATGAGATCTTCCTTCGAAGTTTTGAAGGATTTCCTACCTGATATATTTTTATCTCTATTATTTTTCTTAGTAGCGATCTGGTTTTTCTTTTATACAAGAGACTTATACATTTTCTTATTATTCGGATCTTTATCTTCCTTATTCTTATTTAACTTCTTCTTATTAGCGTTCCACGATTTTCTTTTTCCGTTTTTTTTCTTCTTATATTTCACAGGATTTTTGATCTTAGATGTTTCCTTTAGATTAAGAGGAAAAGAGATACCATCCAGATGGTTTGCTCCTCAGGTAATTTTTTCCTTAGTCGCAGGATTTGTAGGTCTTTCTCAAAAAGGAAACCCAGATCTATTCCAGTTCTTATCTGTGAATGGAATGTATTTTAATGTATTCTCCGCAGGGATTTGTATCTTACAGTTAGTATTCCATACATTTAGGAACAAAGGTACTTTTCAGGAAGTTTTTAAGAAGTTAAGTATTGTTTTAGCGTTTTTCTTAATTACAATCGTTCCATTCCTAATTGCAGAGTTTGGATCCACTAAAAGTTTTTTCATTATCCGCCCTTATCTGATGGCGGCATTGATATTATTCCCAGTTCTGATCGTATTCGGAACTTACACTTATTCATTGGTCCCAGTCCAGATCGCTTTTAGTTCTTCCTTAACTTCTATCTATTCAATCTTGATCTTAACCTTCGGATATTTGTTTGGTCTGGAGTTTTTTGTAAGATGGAACCCTGGATTTTTAGGAAAACACCAAAGAGAATGGAATTTATTCTATGTTGTAGCCGCTGCTTACTTTTTAGGTTCATTGAACAATAAATTGTATAAGTGGATAGATTATTGGAGTTTTAAAAATAATCCGAAACTTCACACAGCATTAGAAGAATTATCAGTAATGATTGGTGCTCCAATCTCCATGAGAGCAACCATCAATAGTTTGATCCGCAGGCTTGTAGACGCCTTAGAAGTAAAAAAACTCCAAATATTGATCCCTGCGGATAAATTTTCAGGGACAGATCTTAGAAATCTAAACTTCATTCGAATTCCTTTCGGATCCGAAATTTGGACTTACTTCGAAGATCATACTGAAGTTACTATTACTTCTCACCTTGCGTATGGATTAGGTATTAGAGAGTCTGTATTTAAATTTTTAAACCAGATGGAAGTCCAACTAGCCTATCCTTTATTCAATTTTGAAAAAGGAAAAGAGGTAATCGCAGTATTTTTAGTCGGAGAGAAGATCAATCGTAAGAATTTTACACTAGGTGAGCTTAGATTTTTAAAAGAATGTACTCGATTAGCATCCTTACTCATTCGAAATTACTCTCTACTAGTAGATGAAGTAGAGAAGAAAAGGATTGTTAGAGACCTGAATATGGCAGCGGTCTTGGATAAAACTCTTCATTTACCTGAGTTAGAGACCATAAAATCAGTTCAATTAGGCTATTTTACTCTTCCTGCAGTAGGAATTTCAGGAGATTATCTAGATATTCTCAAACTTTCTCCTAAAAGACAGTTATTATTCTTAGGTGATGTATCAGGACATGGACTTGGGTCAGGTTATCTTGTTTCTGCTGTAAGAGGAATTATTCGCCGTCAATTGGGCAATTCTTCTTCTCTTCCTGATATTTTTAGAGCAATCAACTTGTTTTTGATCGAGAGATATAGAGGAAGCGAGTTCATGACTTCTATCGCAGGCATATATAACGCTAGCGATGGAGCATTTTCATTCGTAAATGCAGGTCATACTCCACCAATTTGTATTCGAAAAGGTGGAAGAATAGAACTTAGAAATGAAACTCAAAGAGTTTTAGGTGTTCTACCAACAGATTATAGAATCTTAACTATTCATTTGAATCCAGGTGATAAATTAGTTTTGTTCACCGACGGAGTGACTGAAACGTTCGATGATAACGAAGAAATCTTCGGAGAAGAGAATCTTTTACGAATATTATCCTTAAATCACGATAAAGATGCTCAATCACTAGCTGATCTTATTAAAAAAACGCTAGAAGAGTTTAGAAATTACAAAGAACCTAGCGATGATATCTCTTTTGTTTGTCTAGAAGTCTCCGAGTAAGTATCACTTACTGTTAAATCAACTTCTTAAAATTTTTTTCCTAAAATTAATTAAAATACTTTACAATGAAAAGTAAATTGCTTAATTATGTCACTATCCAAGAGCTTTACTGATCTTTCATATTATATGAAGGGCATTAAAGATCTAATACATGGAGGACGTCAATGGTTGCAAAAAAGAAAGCAGTCAAGAAAGCAGCTAAGAAAAAAGTAGCTAAGAAAAAAGCTGCTAAGAAGAAAGTTGCGAAAAAGAAATAACTAACTTCAACAACATCTCTTTCGTACTCGATACGAAAGAAATGAAGCTTAAAACCCGCTTCTTTGAGGCGGGTTTTTTCTTTTATAGCCCTTCTTTATTAGTATTTTCCGATTTTCTAACGGATACTGTTGTAAAAATACAACACTTTAAGTGTGATCACTTATAGATTTAGATATTTCATCACGTCTTTCATCTCATCTCTGAAATCCGGCAGTGTATTTCCGTAATTTTTAACTAGTTTAGCCTCTCCTTCTTCTGAAATTTCGAATAATCTATACTCTTTTTCAGTTTTAGGTGAGTTCTCTAACTTAAAAAACTTAATGGCATGCTTGCTATAGCGATTATATGCAGTGAATTTATGATAATAGAAGCCTTCTCTCTTAACATTTACGGGATAAGGAAGGTAATATTCCGCTCCTAATACTAAAATATTCGGCGTAACCACTGCCATTCTAGTCCAAGTAGCAAGATTTAAGGGATAATTCTCTTCTAGATAAGCCTTTTTATGGTTCTTCTCCCAAACGTTTAAGATCTTCTTACGACTTTCATCCGCTTGTTTATATCTTTCTAGACCATTCAAACAGATTTCCATCAAAGAAAGAAGCTGCAATGACTCTGAATTAGATGATTGAAGTTCTTTTTGTACTAGTTTTTTAGCAGAGATGAAGTCTTGAGAGTAAATATTCTCCCAAATTTTTTCTATCGCAGCCGCAGAAGTCTTATCTTGAGCGTTTAAACTTAGATTTAGAAAGCAAAAGGTTAAGAATGAGCTGAGAAAAATTAGAAATCGCTTAGAGATAAAGGTCTTCATTACAAAAACTGTCAGATCAGATTGTAGATTGTCTCTCTGGATTATGGATCCACTTAGATTGAGTGGAATCTAATAAGGAAAAGAAGTCTTCAGCGCCTTTTTCTTCAATATAGACCCTTTCTTCCTCTGAAACAGGGATCATTGCTAGAAATTTGATCGGATTTCCTCTTTCAGACTTTAAATCAGTCAATTCAGGGAATCCTTCTTCTTTTCCTATCTCTCTGATAACAAGAGAACTAAAACTTAAGTATAAAGCTTCCGGATCTCTTCTATTCATCGCAATAGAATGTCCATGACCAAACCATTTTCCAATGACCCAAGGATAACGAATGATCTCTCCGATTTGATGTGGAACCCAACTTTCGGATCTATCTTCGTCTGAAACTTTTACTGCGCAGACTAATTCTATTCTCGCGTAGTTCTCGTAATCTTTTCTGTATAATTCTACTGAAGGAAGGTTTTGTGCGCTCATTCCTACGGTAGAATATACATAAACACCAGGCATATTCTTTGGAGCAAATCTTACGATACCTAGTTGTGGATATTTTCCACCATCTGCAGACCAATACTTATCATGTTTACCAAAAACATATTCTAGATAAGCAAGTCTTGACTCTTGTATATTCTTCCAAATCCCTTTGGTAGATCTGTATTCCCAAAAGTTTCTGTCTTGCTTGATACGATCTGGGATCACTCCGAATTCTGTGTTACCTAATGGATACGCAGTGATTGTATCCATTTTCGCAAATTTAGAATATCCATGAAATCCTTTGATACCAGACCAAGGAGGAAGATATGCGATCAGTTCTTCTTTGTAGAATAAAGAGACTCCGTTTCCTTCTTCTGACCAAATGAAATGGATCTCTTTGGGATCGAACTCAGGTTGGCCTTTAGGATCAGAAACTTCTTCTTCTGTTAAGAATGGTGCAAGGCCTGATCTTAGATCTAGATCGGTTCTTGTTTTAGGCGCATCGATTCGATTACATACCCAAACAGATTTGATCGCGAAGTCAGGGCTTTCTTCGGCTTGTAGATAAAGATAAACAGTCCTTCCGTCGTCTTCTAAATACGCGGTTAAGGATCCGTAAGGATTTGCTTCTTGGTATAAAATATTAGGTTCAGCAGTTTGATTCATTTAATAGGAATGTCCACGATTCTGGAATTAAATTCGTCCAGACGATGCTGGATCTTCTTCTCCATATCTTTTTCAAAAAGAATGTCAGGAAAATAGGCGCTGGCATTTAGAAGTCCTGTTAACTCCACCTGATTCCATTTTTGGTAGGTCCTTAAACTGTCCCAAACCAGTACGGGAATACGCTCCCCTTCTTTTTTACATTTAACGAAGGTATCTATCGCTTTGATAGGTGTGAGTAATTTGTTCTTCATAGAAGTTGAAATCCGCCCAAGGCCATTATCCCTGGTATCCAGAAGGATTCAAGTCGGTTCCAACATTAACGAGGCGAGAAAAACGAAGGCCGGGGGCATCCTTTCGCCCGGCGCTTGGACCGTAGGTTAACGGTGAAGGAAGTTACGTAAAGGTTCTACAAAAACCTTCTCTCGGGTCTTTCTTTCCTTATATTGTTCGAAAAGAATCAAGAAAAGGGCCGTTGCTAAAAACATCGTTTCCATATTAATTTCGACGGACATAAATAAGGAATCCCACCTCGTTTGAGTGAGGTTTTTGGAAAAAAATTTCTCAAAATCGAAAATCTATCCCTGGAGGCAGAGTAGAATATGTTCAGGATAACGCTTCTTTTGCAGCGTCCTTAAGCTTTTTAATGAGTCTGGATCTGAGCCTATCCGGAATTTTAGCGGAGATCTCTAAGGTCTGAACGAATATCTCGGCGGCCAAATCCACCATTTCGCTCATCTTAACGTCGTTATCTCTGGGGATACGTACACTTTTTGTCCCGGTAGAAGAGGATTTTGCCCGTTTAACTACCTTCTTTTTAGGTGAGGGTTTCTTTTTCTTTTTTTGGACCATTGTTAAAGAGTGCTTCGGGTCCGTACCTTATCTTCTCCCGATTCGTATTCTACTCGGATTTTATTCCTTTTCTAAAAAAATTCCGAGTACCCTATAACTATCTACATGATCCAGAGAGAGACTTTTACTTCCGGGTCTGTCTGAAATAGGTCTTTCGGTGGAGATTAAAACTTCTTCTCCCCTTTTCCATTTGCCTTCCGTTTCTGAGACATAGAAAAATTTGGAATATTTACGTAAGTCCAAACATTCTTCTACCGTCTCCCAGTGCGCTGAAAGGGAAGGTGCCAGCTCAGTATGTTTGGAATCAGGCACTAAGATCCTTTCTTTTCCAAGGAAGGTCCTGACTTCTCCAGTTCGAATGTTCTCCGCAGTGATAAACAAGAATATCGTCCCCTATACAAAGATCAAATCACGGAAACGGTTCTCGCATTTTCTTTTCAGATACCCCTTGGTTCGGGGTTAGACAGTCTCAGGTATTAGACTGAAATTTTGACTGCCTTGTTTTCAGATCTATTTCCAATCCGAAGTTACTTTTGCTTTCCGAGAAAAAATCTGACGGAAGGGAATCAGAGCGTACTTCAAGTCCGGAAATTTTTTTCCAAAAACAAAGCAAAAGTATTTCTTCTTAAAACAATTCTAATCAATTTTTTTTCAGATTTCCGCGAAGAATATTAGAAAAAATCTATTTAGTTTTGCAAGACGAACGATCGATTTATAAAAGTAAAGCCTTCCATCTTCGGCCTTCTTTCTCTATTTTCACCCGAGTTCTGTCGTATTGCAATTCGTCCCCGGACTTTCTGATCGTCCCATCCTTCTCATGAATGTTTGCGAGAACAAAACGATCTTCGCCCAACTTGACAAGAGCTAAAGAATAAGGAGGCTTCCAAGAGAATCCTGGATTCATATTTACTGTTGTAGAAGACCAAACGGTTCCTTCCTCTCCAATATCTGCACCTGGTTTGTTTAACGTAAGAGGAGAAAGTTCTGGAGATCTAGATTTTCTATCGCTTGAAGGACGTTCCGATGAGAATAACGCGATAGAATTGATACTGTCTATTCCGCCATTCCCTCCCAAAAGTGATATCTTCGGAGAATGAGCTGGAACTTTTCCAATATCTGCAGACTGCGCATATAATCCGTATTGTACAGCGATATCAACAAGCCCTGTGGCAGCTGAAATAGACATTGCAGCTTGGTAATTTAAAATTCCACCCATCTGATTGATGGGGATTTGTTTTCCATTAGAAAGTTTTAATGAAGAATTTTTGAGAGCATTAACCACGTCTTTTTTGCCCAATTTAAAATACTGAGCGGACTGTTGGATCACCTGACCTGGAAAACAATCGTAGATCCAAGCGTAGTCAACTTCTTCTCTTTGATAACCTGATTGCGCAAAAAGTCTTTCTGCAGAATTTCTAGAAGGAGAATCGAATCCACCCTTCAAAATGAAATATTCGCTATGAGCTGCGTGAGAAGCTCCTACAAGATGTAAAGGTTTTAGATCTTTACGGATCAGACCTTTTAATTTCCATTCTTCTGCTTTTTTTTCGGATACTAAGATAGTAGCAAATCCATGATCTGTAACGATAGCAATCATTGGAGTTGGGTAAGGATCAGAGATAGGACGAGACATTTGCTTTTCTGTTATTTCTTGTCCGTAATAGAAGGCTCTTGGATTTCCAATCGCATTAGATCTGAATTTTTGAGTGATCTCTTTTAGATCATCTAAGGTAATCCCATCTTCGAACATCATCCTTTTCATCATGAGCCCGTACATTGCGATTAGAGTAGCACCGTTATCTAATTCGAATTCAGGATGACATACTGTTTCGTTTACCATCTTTAAATCGGAAACTTGACGGAATGCTGATTTAGGAATATCCGCAGCAGCAACTAACACAACTGCATCTGGATTATCTACTAAGATGGTCCTTGCTTGTCCGATTGCTCCAGTAACACTGGCGCCTCCCAAGTCAATCACATGGGCTTTCATTCCAGTGTATCCTAGTTCATTAGCAATGCGAACTGTATGTCCATAACCTCCCTTTCCTAAAGAGGCTGCTTCTATACTTACAAAGTCAGTGATCTCAGAAGATAATGTCTCATTCTTCATTCCAAGAAAATCTAGAAGAGTACTTATAGATTTTTTATAATGTTGAAAAACTTTTTGAGACCCGCTCCACGATTTATATTCTTCTTCCGAAAAATCTTTGGTCGTACTGTCAGCGACTCCTAATAGAACGGGAAAACTCATGTATAACTCCTGAAAATTCTAAGCTTGGGCAGAAGGAGGTAGAACTTTACATTCTCCCTTGCCGATGATTTCTTTTTTTTGATTGGTCCACTCTATGTTCATGGAGACAGCTTTCAGTCTTGGGATTTTTTCTTTCACCGTGACTGTACAAGTAATCGTATCTCCAGGATACACTGGTTTGCGGAACTTTGTTAATGTTTCTAAAGCGACTGTTCCTAACCCGGGAAGTTTCATCCCGAGTACAGGAGCTAATAGAGAAGCTGCAAGTCCACCGTGTGCGATCCTTGTTCCAAACGCAGTGGTCTTTGCATATTCTTCGTCCACATGTAGAGGATTAAAATCCCCACTGATCCCTGCGAACAGATAGATATCTGTTTCAGTAATCGTTTTTGTGAAACTTCCCTTATCTCCTATTTGTATTTCGTCGTAAGTCTTTCCTCTTTCGTACATTCCGATTTCCTTATTCTTTTTTGTGGATTAAGCTAGCTCTAACTGTGCGCCCAAGACCCCGTTTTTCAGGAACTCTACACAATCAGCCACTTCTTTTTCCACAGAAGGAAGTTCGGAGAAAAGTCTCATCAGGTTTTTAGTTTTTTCTGCATCCAGTTCTTTTAAGAAATGTACACTTTTGAAAAATCTACACCCAGCGTAGAAGGTAAGTATTTTTAGATCTCTTTGTCTATCTTCTGATTTGTATTCAGAAGTAGAATTTGCAGTGTCCCAGAATCCTAACTGAACTGTGGTAACAAATACTGCAAGATCGGCAAATCCGAATTCCAGAGCTTGTTTTTTCTTTCTGTCAGAATGTTCTCCTGCTGCTTTGAGTAATTCTTTTGCTGCAGTAAGAACTTTTTCTTCAGGAGTGTTTGCTAAAATTTTCTCAGCCTTAGCCCTGATCTCTTCTGGTTGAGATTGTTCTAAAACTCCCATCAACTTTTCGAAACCTTTATAGGTAGAAGATATAATACTTTTTTGAACCTCAGTGGTTCCTCCACCGATTGTGCCAAGTCTGACGTCTCTGTATTGGCGACTTACATGACATTCTCTCATGTAACCCATTCCGCCGTGGATCTGAACTGCGTCACTCGCTACCTCTTCTGCAGTTTCGGTAACAAAAACTTTTAATGCAGAACTTTCAAATGGAAGGCTCGCTGTTGGATCTTGGTCCTTCTTATTTGCTACGAAATAGATCAATCTTCTGGAAGCACATAGATACGCCCAGTTACGTGCGATCTTCTCTTGTACTCCAAAGAAGGATAAGATCGGTTTTCCGAATTGGTGACGCTTCCATGCGTAATCCAAAGAAAGTTCCAATCCAAATTCCATACCACCTGGAACAGCAGCGACTAAAACTGTTCTTTCCCATTCTAAAGTTCCTTTTCCGATACGAACGAAACCAGAATTCAGAGGGCCTAAAAGATTTTCATCAGGCACGAACATATCTTGAAAAGAAAGTTCTGCAGTCATGGAAGTATTATGCCCTAACTTCTTAAGAACTTTACTTATATGAAATCCTTTCATATGAGACTCTACTATGAATGCGGAAACTCCCATTGGTCCTCTGGACTTAGTTGTTCTCGCCATTACGATGAACACTTGTCCGTTCGGTCCATTAGTGATGAATAATTTGCTTCCGTTCAGAATGAAACCTCCATCTACCTTAGTAGCGAATGTATTCATTGCAGCTGCATCTGAACCGGAATCAGGCTCAGTTAATGCAAGACCTGCGATCCATTCTCCTGATGCAAGTTTAGGAAGGTATTTTTTCTTTTGAGCTTCTGTTCCTTGAAAAAGAATAGGAAGAGTCCCGATAATCATATGGGCTCCCCAAGAAAGTCCAAATCCTCCATCTAGAGAACCAGCGTTAAACGCTTCTTGAGCAATACAACATTGAAGACAAGTTCCACCTTGACCTCCAAATTCTTCTGGAACAGGAATCCCGAGTAGGCCCATATTTCCCATTTCCTTCCAGATATCGTCTCCCCAAACACCGTGTTCGTCTCTATCTTCTACCGAAGGTAATACTCTTTCTTTCGCAAAGTCCTTTACGGTTTCGTAAAATTCGAGATCGGAGGACGTTAAATACGGATTTAAAAACATGTTCTTTCTCCCAATCCGATTCTAATTTTTGGTTAGATCGGAAACTTCTTTTTTAAAACTTTCTAATATTTCGTTTCTTTTTATCTTTAAGGTTCTGGTCATTTCTTTGTCCGGATCAAAAGGTCTTGGAATGACATAGAATGCGTTTTGAGGAACTAACTCGAAAGACTTGAATCCTGTTTTACGAGATATTCTATCCGAAACTTCTTTCTTAAAGATCTCTCTTACCTTAGGATGAGAATTCCAGACGTTCGCATCTTCGGGCAATTCCGGAAATTCTGCCTTCAATCTTTCGAAATCTGGAACGATCAGAACCACCAAATGTTTTGCCTCATGACCAGTGACCATGACTTGGTTCACATAAGGAGAATTTAAAAGTTGATCCTCTATAGGAACTGGCTCCACATTTTCTCCTCCGGCAAGCACTATAGTATCCTTTGCTCTTCCTGCAAATACCAATTCGCCTCTATAATTGAAACGCATGATATCCCCGGTATCAAAGAATCCATTTTTATCAAAAACAACATCATTCAACTCAGGACGTTTGTAATACCCCATAAGGACCTGTTTGGATTTTACCCAAAGACTTCCTTTTCCACCTTGAGGAACCAGATTACCATGTTCGTCCTTGAGAATACATTCATATCCTTGTATTGGAGTTCCTACAGTTCCAGGAGAAGGCTGTTTAGGCTTACGAATAGAAAGTACTGCAGAAGTTTCAGTCATTCCATATCCTTCCAAAACAATTAGTCCGATAGAAGATAAAAATTTATCAACTACAGAAGGAAGAGCACTCCCCGCAGAAACGGAAACTCTTAACTTTCCACCAAGAGCACTGTGAATCGGCTTAAATACCAAAAGTGCAAGTAACTTGAGAGGAGATAATAATGTAAGAAAGACCAAAGAGAATAATTTAGAGAAGGTCCAGACGATAAAATTCGGTTTTTCTATCCTGAAATCGTAACCGAATAGAACTCCTTTTTGAACAGCCCAAAGGTTTCCGATCTTCAAACAGAAATTAAATACTCCTCTTTTTAAACCGGATTCCTTGGAGACCTTATTCATAATTCCATTATATAAGGATTCCCAGATCCTTGGAACAGAAGGGAACAGTGTAGGTTGGAATTCCTTCAGATCTTCTTTCAAATTGCTGATATTGGAAACCAGAAACCCAGCTCCCAATTCAAGAATACAATATTCGATTGCTCTTTCAAATGCATGCCAAGGAGGAAGAAGACTTACGCCTGAATCTGCAGAAGTTAATTGAACGAATCCAATTACTTTTTCTACTGCGGAGATCCAGCCAGTTTGAGTGAGCATCACTCCTTTTGGAGCGCCAGTGGTTCCGGATGTATAGATCAAAGTAGCAAGTTCGTTTGGAGATTTCTGTTTAAGTCTTTTACGAACAATATCAGGATCTTTTGAAAGATTTGATTTACCCTTTTCGATCAGACCTTGGATCGTATCGGCTCCTGATTTCAGATCACCTAAATCATCTTCGATCACAAAAACTTTTTTTAAGCTTGGAAGTTTAGAACCAAGATTGATCAATCTTTGTTTGTCTTTTTCTTTTTGTACAATTGCGTATTTGCTTTCAGAATGATTAACAATATATAATATATCTTCGTCTACTACATCCGTTCCTCTTGGAACAGAAACAGCACCTGCAGAGATGATCGCAATATCACCTATGATCCAGTTCTGGCTAGAGTCACAAAGATATAAGATCTTATCGTCTTTTTGGACTCCTTCTTCGATCAGACCTGCAATTAAAGAATCTGTTAAGGACTTCATCTCTGAAAATGTCCTTCCTTTAATTCCTTCTTTGGTCCTCCGGGAAAAACTTTCCTTATTCGGAAATTTAGATGCCGTCTTTTCTAGCATATCGTAAAAATATTTTTGATCAGTTTCCAAGAACTCCCCCTGAGAACACTATAAACTAGGATTTTTTCCCTACGGCGGAAACACTAAGTTGAAGGACCTATGCTTCAATCGATTTTTATTTAGATTAAAAAAACTGAAATGTGTTGAACAATCGTTCACATATTATACGCCTGTTATTCAAATTTTTTGATTAACTACGTTCGTTTCAAAACGAGTTAAACAATCTTTGCATAAGCAGTCTTCATACATTTCTCTTATATTCTTCAAAGCTTCCCCATCTAAACGAATATCAAAACACCAACAAGTTCCTTGGTCCACTCCACATTCTAAAATGCTGGAACATTGAGGGCATTTCTTTTGTGTCATAGTTCTATAGTAATGAAAGCGAGGAATTTTCAATCCTTTAGCGGTATTGATATAAAAAGAGAGAAGATAATAAAACTATACGCGACGTATAATTTTATAAGTTGGCTTTAGATCTTAATGCCGTTTTGTTTTAGAAGTTTTAAAAACTCATCCTCAGATACAACCTGCACTCCTAATTCTTGTGCCTTGTCTAATTTAGAACCGGCACCTGGTCCCGCCAGAAGGTGAGTTGTTTTAGAAGAGATGGATCCTACCTTTTTGCCGCCATAATAAACGACGAGGTCCATTGCCTTATCTCTAGGTTGGAAATTTTCAAAGGAACCTGATACACACCAGCTCTGTCCTGCAAAAGGTTGTTTATCCGATTTTTCGATCGGATCTGCCTTCATTTTAAGTCCGGCTTTTTTTAAACGATCAATAAGAGAAAGAATTCTTTTATCAGTAAAATTCTCTTGGATAGCTTCTATCGTAGAAGGCCCTATACCTGGAATTTCCAAAACATTTTCCAGTTTTTTAGGATTTTTAGCAGCTGAGATGATAGAATCAATCGTATCATACCCATTTTCTGTCAGAAGTTCTGCAACCTTAGGACCAATTTCTCTCAAGCCTAAAGAAGAAAGTACAAATCTAAAATCCTTTTTCTTGGATTCTTCAATTCCTTTTAAAATGATAGATACGCTCTTTTCTCCGTATCCTTCTTCTTCCATTAACTTTTCTTTATGCACATTTAGAGAATAAAGATCTGCGATATCTTTGATATACTTTTGATCGTATAAAAATTCTACCTGCTTCTCTCCGAGACCTTCTATATCCATTTGTTTGCGAGAACAATAGAATACGATCCCATTCTTTACTCGATCAGGACATTCAGGGTTCGGGCAAAAATAATCTACAGAGTCTTGTTTCTTTTCGGTCTTAGTACCGCAGCAAGGACAACGAAGTGGAATTTTAAAAACTTCTTTTCCTGGAGTGACTACTTCCTCAACAGCAGGGATGATCTCCCCTCTTTTGGAAATTCGTACGATGGCACCAATCCCTACTCCCAATTCATCAATATAATCTTGGTTGTGTAATGTTGCAAATGTAACTGTAGTTCCAGCTAAGCTAATAGGTTCGATTTGAGCTCTTGGAGTGATCTTTCCTGTTCTTCCTACAGCGTAATCGATACCTACAATCTTACTTTCTTTCATTAAAGCGTCGAATTTATAAGCACGAGCCCAGCGAGGAGAATGAGATGTATAACCTAAGGCTTCTCTTTTAGAAAGATCATTTAGTTTGATCACAAGCCCGTCTGTAGGAAATCCAATATTCTCTTTTTTCTTCTTAAACTCTTTGATCGCCGCGGGGATCTCAGAACCTTTTAGTAATTTAGTATCAGGTGGAAGAGGAAATTTCAGATCTTCTGCCTTCTTCATTACTTCTTGGTGAGTCTTGAATTTTGCTTTAGATCCTGGAAAGAATGCATCGTAAGTAAATATTCTAAGAGGTCGTTTTGCAACATCCGAAGAATTTTTCTGCTTCAAAGAACCAGAGGATAAGTTTCGAGGATTTGCATATCTTCCTTCGGAAGCCTCGTTAAATTCTTCAAAGTCGGAGAAGGTCATATAAACTTCTCCCCTTAAATAAATGGAAACAGTCTCGGATAATCTGAGTGGAATAGATCGAATGGTTCGGATATTTTCTGTAACATCATCTCCAATTCCTCCTGTACCACGAGTCACTCCGTTGGCAAGAATTCCATTTTCATAATATAACATTAAAGAAGCGCCGTCTATCTTCCATTCCAGGGAATACAACTCGTCCAACCCTGTTTTTTGGATCCACTCCATTAACTCTTCTTCGTTGTATGTGTTTTCTAAAGAAAGAACAGGAAGTTTATGAGTGAACTTCTCAAAGTCTTTGTCTAGATCGGAACCAACACTTAAAGTAGGGCTTGCGGGATCCGCTAATTTTGGGAACGCTTCTTCGAAAGCTTGGAGTCTTTTGAATAACTGATCAAAATCATAATCAGAAATCTTGGGAGTGTTTTTAACGTAGTATAAATATTGATGATGACGGATCTGCTCTTCTAAAGAGCGCATTTCTTTTGCGGCCTGCTTGGAATCCTTTGGCAGATCTATAGAAACTTTTTTAGATACTTCGATTGGCTCCGCTTTTTTAGAGGAGGTCTTTTTAGCCGGGACTTTTTTAGGCATAGTCGATTATATAAAATTAATATTGGCCGAAACCTACTTTCATATAATCCATAGGATCAGTACGGTTTGATTCTCCGATCCATACTTCATAATGAAGGTGAGGACCCGTTACGTTTCCTGTGGCTCCCACAGTAGCAATCCTCTGCCCTTTATGGACATACTCACCTTCTCTCACTTTTAAGGAGGTGCAGTGACCATACAAACTATAGTATCCGTTTGCATGAGCGATCACTATATGATTTCCATATCCTCTGTTAGAGTAAATTGCTCTGTAAACTCTTCCGTCTCCGGTGGCTGCGATATCCGTTCCAGGAACGTTCGCTAAGTCCACTCCGTCATGGAATTCCATGTATCCGAAAGTAGGAGACCTTCTCATTCCATAATAAGAAGTTAAATTATAAGATAATAATGGTTCTCCGAATGGGAGAGAATTCATGATGCCATATCTGGAATCCAAGAAGTTAAATACAGAATCAACAAGAGCCTTATTCTTCTCCATAGAAACTCTTACTGCGCGATATCCGTAAATTTCAGAAAGATAAGATCTTCCGAGCATTAGATCTTTATCTACTGCTTCTTCTATCTTTAATTCGGTAGCTGCTAAATCTTCTGAGTCTGACTCATCAGGAAGTTTGAGTAATTCATCCGACTCGCCATCAATTAAAGAATGAACTTCTTGTAAATTTTCGTTCAGACTTGCGAAATCATCTCGGATATCTCCTAACTTTTCGCTGTATTCGATATACTCATCGAAGTATTTTCCGTAAACAGAAGCGAGTGCGTTGATCTGTATCCTGGTATTATTATAACGAACAATTCCTAATACTGCGATACCAACGATCGCAAACAATAATCCTACTAAGAAGAAGATGGTGAAGATAGAAATTTGGAAGTGGAAGGACTTATCGAATCCATGAGGGATTAAAAGAACCGTCAGCCTTTGGTGGCCTTTTTCTTTTACCTGGTCGATGCGTTTTTTTATCATCTTTTCCATGGTCGAAATCCCTCTGGTAGAAGGATTCCGGCCGGGAAAGATAGGGTCAAGTGGAAACTATGTTAAATAGAATTCCGTACTTCGGTCTTAATGTGACTAAAGGTTCCATAACGACTGGATGATTAGGATCCGTTTGGAATTTGTAGTTTTTGACCAACATTGCAAGTATCAATGTAGCTTCCGTTAATGCAAAAATATTACCGATACAGATCCTTGGTCCTCCTCCAAATGGAAGATATGCATATTTAGGTCTATCTGCAGATCTTTCTTCATCAAAACGGTCCGGATCAAATTTGTCAGGATTTTCCCAAAAATCTGGATTTCGATGAATATTAAAAATACAGATGGAGATATTAGTTCCAGTCTCCACATCATAACCGCCAATATGATCGGGACCCATTGCAGTCCTTTCAATCACCCAAGCAGGAGGATATAATCTCAAAACCTCATCCAATACTTTGCGAGTGTATGTCAATTTTTGAACATCTTCCAAAGTAGGAGTCTTATCTCCCAAAACTCTATTTGCTTCTTCTCTAACTTTTTCACAGATCTCAGGATGTTTAGATAAAAGATAAAATCCCCAAGACAATGCATTTGCCGTTGTCTCATGTCCTGCAAGAAGAAGTGTGATCGCCTCATCTCTAACTTGACTTTCACTCATAGTCTCGCCAGTTTCTTCGTCCCTAACTTCCAGAAGCATAGAGATCAAATCATTTGAAGGATTTTTTTTACGTTCTGCAATTAACTCATCAACTACAGAATGCATATCTTTCAAGGCACGTTTGAGTTTTAAGTTTTCAGGTGTAGGCCAACTGAATGGAAATGGGAAAATACGAGTGATCCTTTTAGTAACCAGCTCTAACGCAATCTTTAAAGAATGTTCAATTCTTGCAGCGTAACTTTCTACTTCTGTTCTGAATAAAGTTCTGCCTACGATTGCAAACGTTAGTCGCATCATCTCTTTAGAAATATCTAAGCTGGAGATCTTCTTCCAATTTTCAGAAGTTTTTTCGGTTTCCTGAGCCATGATCTCTACGAACTCAGAGATCCTTTGTTTATGAAAAGAAGGTTGGATAAGTCTTCTTTGCTTCTTCCAAAATTCTCCTTCGCTATTCAATAAACCTTTGCCTAAAATTCTTCCGAGTTCTTTGTAAAAAACTCCTTTATGATAGTTCTGGTTATTCTCTTGAAGGACTCTTTTGATATCTTCTGGCTGAGTAATTAAATGAAATACAACCTGTCTCAAACCAAATCGTGCTGAATTTCCGAATTTGGACTGCATCAATTGGAAAAATCCGATCGGATCTTTTGCCAATTTGGAAACGTAAGGAAGTGCCCGGATGCCGAAAACTCCAGGAGGAAGATTCGGTTTATTCTTTTTGGTGCGACCTGAAGTCGGTTCATGCAAGGAAAACAAGAGTGTACTCCTAGTCCAAGAAGGACATTTGGATTAGTTTCACCCAACCAATCCTTGCCGCAATTCTATGTAACAACCGCTATATTAGCAAGCCGAGTTTGTATTTATTTTTAAAAACCTATCTGCGTTCGAATGAAGTTTCGATCAACGCATCCATATCCATTAAGGAAGAAGAAGGTACAGTAGAAGAACTAGTATCCTCCTGATTCAAATCAGGAGTTTGCATACTAGTCTCTGCTTCCTCGAAAGTTCCTTCGATCTGCTCTTCTATCAAGACCTGCCAGTCTCCAGATTCGGATTCTCCCTCAGGCTGAAAATAAAAAGAAGATAAACCAAGGCCCACAATAACGAGTCCGCTAAATGAGAAGATGAAAAATCGCTTAAAGCTAGCGATCTTACGCCTTCTCATTATCTTTGCAGAGATATTATCGCTCCATTCGTAACTTTCTAAACGACGGAAAATCTCTTGGTCTAACTTTTCTCTGTTTCTATCTTCCATTTCCAGTTATCTCTAGGTCTCTTGAAAAAAAAGTTTCTTAAGCATTTGTTTGCCTCTGAAAGATCGGGACTTAACTGTTCCTTCTGGAATTCCCAACTTCTCCGCAATTTGTTGCTCTTTATATCCTTCGGAAACTAATGCGAGCACAGACTTATATTTCCAAGGAAGATTGGAGATCAAATCTTGTAGTTCAATATCCATTCCAGAGTCGTTATATTCTTCTCTTGGGTTTAGAATAGAATCTTGAGTAGCTTTTTCCTTTAGCTTCATCGCAAGGTTTGCCTGACGCATACGCTTTTGGTTCATTCTCAAGGATTCGTTTCTTGCAATTGTATACAACCAAGTACTATGAGAAGAATCTCCCCTGAACTTGTTGGCAGCTAAACTTTTATAAGCACGGATATAAGTTTCTTGGACAACATCGTCGATGGTATCGTAAAACTCTTCGTATAAATTCTTTTTAATCGCGGAAAGCACGATATGTTTCGTACTGTCTATCAATCCGGCAAATTCTCTTTGGTCCATTTTAGTTTCCTTATCTCAGGATGCCCGGCACAGGCAAAATTATTCTCTCGGGAACAAACAGATTCAAGGGGAACCCTGGAGCTTCCCTATGCTCCTCGGGTAGGGTAACTAATTCCCTTTCCTTTCCCCTCTTTTTTTGCTCTGAGGATAAAACCCTTTCGATCGCGAGCCGATGCGCGATTTGATTCATCCGGATTTCGGATGTATACTTTGCAATCGCGTTAACGAGAAGCCGAACTTTGACTAGATCAGGATTTTCATCCATGAGAACCAGTTCGAGTTCGACTTGTTTCGGAGATAATCTACGAAGCCATCTTTCATGCTCGTTTTTATATCTCCGGTTCAGCTCAGCGATACGTTCGAGTTGTGTGTCTGTAAGAATATAACGATTTTTAAATGAATCTAGGTCACCGAAAACTACTCCGGCAGCTCTTTCATTACGGTAGAAGGAGATGGTGCGAATAGGTCGGGCAGTATGAAAACTGGTTTTGGTATCTTCCGAGAAAAGATACGCCGGCGTGAGGAACACACCGGCCAGAGCAACTCTGACGAATGAATTCAGGAGATTCATGAGTCTTACTCGGTTCATAACCTAGTGTATCCTAAGACCCCAAGGTAGCCGCCACGTTTCCAAATATCGATCGAAATTTTTGGTCCGAGAAAAAAAGAAATCCGGTCTTCTTTAAAGAGAACATAATTTGGGTCAAAATCCGGATTTTGGGGAAAATTCCTTTTCCAGAACCGCTTCTTTCGCGTATTCTCCCCTTAAAGTAATATGGACTTTGGACTAAAAAACCAGGAAATCAAAAAAGCGCCCGGAATCTATTTCAGGGGAAGGATGAGACTTGCACTCTTACTCGCCGCTGCAATCTGCATTGGGATCCCAGCTTCCATAGATCTCTCCATCGAATGGGATTACGAAAACAGAAGTCCTCATGCAGGAAATTATCGTTCTCTCAAACCCGCAACAGTTGCAATCGTTCCGGGTGCTTCCGTTTACAAAGGAATTCCTTCTCCTGTTTTGCAAGACCGTTTGGATTGTGCGATAGAACTTTATAAACAGGGGAAGGTCCGTAAAATTCTTCTCTCCGGTGATAATGGAACTAGCTATTACAACGAAGTGAAACCTATGCTTCTTTATGTTTTAGAAAGAGCAGTAGATGAAAAGGATGTGTTCGTAGATCATGCGGGCTTTAGGACATTAGACACTTTAGTAAGAGCAAAAGAGATTTTCCAAGTTAAGGATGCAATCTTTGTAAGCCAAAGATTTCATCAACCAAGGGCGGCATTCATTTCTAAAAAGATAGGATTGGATCTTCAATCTTATGAATCGGATAGAAGGATCTATATCAGCGGACCTACAAGTAGGTTCAGAGAATTTTTTGCAAGGACCTTGGCCTGGATAGATATGAACCTTACAAACACTGCACCTAAATATTTAGGCAAACCATTTCCTATAGAAGGAAGCGGTGTCAAAACCTGGAAGGGTTCTGTAATTTAAGAAGAATATTCTGTTTTTCGAATATGTTCAAAAATTTCTCGAACTGCCTCTTTTACAGAAGTAGCCGGGGACCATCCTAAAGATTTTAATTTAGAATTATTTCCCAAAGACCTTTTCATCTCTGCCGGTCTCAATCTGGTAGGATCTTGTTTAGAAACTAATTTAGAATCTGCAAATTCTAAGATCCATTGCAAGACCTGAGAAATCGCGGTCTCAGCTCCAGAACAAATATTATAAACTTCTCCGCTTACTCCCTTGCTCGCTAAAAGAACATAAGCTTTTACTACATCAGTTACATGTAAGAAGTCACGAGTAGGAGTTAGATCTCCCACTAAAATTTCAGAAGAAACGTTTTTGGAAATATTATCCAATACCTGTTTGCAGAAATTTGGAACTACAAAATTTGGATTCTGCCCTACGCCGATATGATTGAAAGGTCTTGCGATCACAGTTTCTATATTTTGATAAGAACGAGAATATTGGAGACAATATGTTTCTGCCGCAAGTTTAGAAGAAGCATAAGGATTCACAGGACTTGGAAGAAGATTTTCAGAAACAGGAAGTTGTTCTTCTTTTATATTTCCATATACTTCTGAAGAAGACACATATACTAGTTTTACTTTTTTGCCAGAACGTTTAAAACATTCTAAAATATTCAATGTACCAGCAACATTTATAAGTAATGTTTCTTCTGGATTTTCAATAGATCTTGGGACGAATGTTTGTCCCGCTAAATGGAATAATACATCGGGTGAATAGGACTCGAATATTTGTTGGAGTGATTGAATATCTCTGATATCACAAACCTTATAGGGAAAGGAAAACTCTGTGTTTTTGGTATTCATCCCTAAGCCCAGGAGTTCGGACCCGGATTCTTTTGTAAGTTCTGGAATCAGATAAGATCCTACAAAACCTTCCGCTCCTGTGACCAAGTATTTCATGTTTGTTATGATAAATCGAAGTAAAAATACGATTGTTTTGTCGAATAAGAAAAAAACAATCGAATAAAAGTCCGGGCCCCATGGAAGAAAGATCTTCAGACATTATAGAAATCAAGGACAGCTCGGTCAATGTCCGCGAGCTCATGGAAGAAATAGAATCCAGGCTTGCCAGAAGACCAGTTTCCAAGGAAGAATTGGAACGTCTTTCTCGTTGGAAGTTTTCTCCTCAATCCCCTGAAGGATACAGAGAATTCGACGCTGCAGAAACAGCTCATTTATTCGAAAAAGGGATCTCTCCTCCTAAGTTCACAAATCCAAAATTTAAGTACATCCGTGGTCCGATCCGTTGGTTGTTTATCAAACTGATTGAGCTATATGCATTCCTAGATAAAAAACTTTCTGAAAACAGAACTCGTGCATTCTACAGCGTTTTAAATGAATTGATCCTTTTAAGAGGAGATCATGAAAAATTAAAACGTAAGTTTGAAAAATTCTATAATGAGTTTGTAGAGTTAAATTATACTCTTAAAAAAGAGATCAGTCCTGAATTCGTTTGGTCCAATGAGTTTTTATACGAAGAAGAAACTCTAGAAGAAAGTGAAACTCTTATTCTTTCTAGATTGAATCCTGGAGATTCAGTTCTTGCGATCAATCCTGAGTGGGGAAAATTCCTAAAACAACTCTTAAAGGCTCAGATAGAATTTAAAGCAGTCACTTGGAATAAATCTCAATATTCTTATATCAAAGAAAATATTACAAATTCAGTGTCCCTTCTATCCTTTGAAGAAGTTTTACCTGAGTCACCTCTTCCTTCTAAAATTATTTCTAATACAAATCTATGCCTTTTGCCAAATTGGGTTTTAGAAAAACTTTTCAAATCCTTGGCTTCTAAAACTTCCAGTGGGACTGAATTCATTTTTAGATATTCGAATTATTCGAATAGAATGGTCTCTCCTTTTCAACCAATCCTTTTGACTCAGATCAGCGAGTCAGCATTCAGAGAGTTCTTACAAAAATTAGGTTTTAAGAATATAGTGGATACCAAGGCCGGAGACGGTTTCTCGGTGTTTAGTTTTAGAAAATGAATGCCTATCTCCATATTTCCGAATTTAGAGATAAGGACGGGATCGGAAACGATATCAAGGGTTTAAGAGAAGTTTTAAATTCTTCCGGCATTAATACAGAGATCGTTTGCCAAAATGATCTGAGCGATGGCTCCATCAAAACTTTACAAACAGAAGAACTCCGTAATGAGAATAATCTGTCTTCAAGTTCCGTGCATATTTTGGAATACGGTGGTTCGGGTTATCCTATAGATTCTTTTCTTTCTCTTCCTGGCAGAAAATTTGTTCGTTATCAAAATATAACTCCTCCTAAATTTTTCAAACCTTTCGTTTCTCAGGATATATTCAGAAGTTTCGAACTGGATTATAAAAAGTCCATATTAGAATTGCATAAATTAAAAAGGTTTGTCGAGCGATTCATTCCTAGCTCCAGATATAGTGCATCCAATCTAGAAGATCTAAATATAGTTAATTCAAGTGTTCTTCCTATCGTTAGAAAATATGGCTGGAAGGGAGAAAAACGGAACCGTAAGAACGGCTTTACTCTTGGTTATGTAGGGAGATTAGTCCCAAGTAAAAAGATAGAGGACATTCTATTTCTCTCTTACTTTCTAAAAAGAATAGAACCTAAATATAGGATCTTATTGATCGGAAATGTTCCCGGTATTTTCGAAGATTATTTTACCAACTTAAAGCAGATGGCCAGAGAGTTAGGCCTCGGAGGAAACGTTCAATTCAGAATGGGGGTCCAAGATTCCGAGTTGCCTAGATTTTGGGAAGAGATGGACGCTTATATCAGCATGAGTGAACACGAAGGTTTTGGGATCCCTCTTGTAGAAGCATTAAGTTATGATATTCCAGTTTTTGCATATGCTTGCACTGCTATTCCTGAAACATTAAAAGACGCAGGATATCTTTTCCGAAAAAAAGATCTAAGCAGTTTAGAAAAATTAGCGGAGTGGATCCACTTTATATTAGAATCCCAATCTTCCCCGCATCCTGTAGATGGCCCACATGCTTCTTCCAAAAGAAGAGAAGTTTGTATGGATTACGATTCCATGCCTTATGGAAGAGTTTTAAAACAGATATTCACATTTAAAGAAGCGGCGGCCTCATGATCTTCAGAAGAAGAGGAGTTCATCAATTCGCAGCTGGTTTTAATTTAGGGGATGCAATTTCAAATGAAATGAACTCCTTAAAATCTGTTTTCAAAAAGATAGGATATTCTTCCGAAATCTACGCAGAGAATACCGGCCCCGGAACGGATGCTTTCGTAAAAAAGCATAAGGCATATTCTTCCAATAGTAAAGATATATTGGTTTATCATCATTCTATCCATTCGGATGTTCTGGAAACGGTCATAAAACCAAAGAATTCAAAAATTCTAATATACCATAATGTAACGCCTGGCCATTTTTTCGAAAAATATGATCTGAAACTTACTTACCTTCTCCGAAAAGGAAGAGAAGAATTGGAGTCATTACGAAACAAGTTTGATAAGGTATTTGCAGTTTCAGAATACAATAAATCGGAACTTGTAGATCTAGGCTTCGAGGATGTGGATGTTCTTCCGATCACATATCAACTTCCGCAAGGAAGACAAACTCTTAAGGAGAATTTCCCTAAAAATAGACCAAATATTCCGCGTTTCTTATTTGTAGGAAGGATTGCTCCGAACAAAAAACAGGATGACTTGATCCGATTCGCATTCCATTATCTCAAGGCTTACGGTCCTGAGTTCCAACTTTTTATGGTTGGATTCAGTTCCAAAGAGTTATATCTATACAGAGAAGAATTGGAACGTATGCTCGATTTTTATAAATTGAGAAAGAACGTAATCATCACTGATTTTTTATCCGATGAAGAATTAAAATCCATGTATTTGAACTGTGATCTTTTCTTATCGATGAGTGAGCACGAAGGATTTTGTGTTCCGTTATTAGAAGCCATGGTGCATAATATTCCGATCCTTGCATTCGACGGCGGCGCTGTAGGAGAAACTCTCTCTGGGGCCGGGATATTATTCAAAGAAAAGAGAATGGATATGATCGTGGAACTTGCCCACAAAATGGTAACAGATCGAAGTTGGAAAGACTTAATCCTTGAGACCCAACAAAGACGTTTATCCTCCTTCTCTCAGATCAACGCAGAAACAGTATTGAGGCCAGTCCTTGCTAGACTCACGTAGAAGATTAGCGGTTGTCACTCCTATTTTTTCGGATCATATTTCAGGTGGTTCCGAAAAACTTATCTATCAATATACTCTAATATTATCTAAGTTTTATGAGGTGACAGTTCTTGCGAGTCGTTCCTTGGATTATATCACTTGGAAAAATCAAATCCCAATAAAAGACCTAGAGCCTGTACTTCTCGGAAAAGATTTAGAGAAGAAGGTCAGTAGAGAATGGATCGAACCAGAACCAGGAAATAGGATCCGAGTTTTAAGATTCTCTGTAGATAAAGAAAGGAATATTTCCAAGTTTAATAAATTTTCAGACAAACTATTTAGAAATTCTGAATCAGGAAAAAGTAAGTTCGGATCCCAAGAAGAAAAGGAAAGGATCTGGGTAGATATGCAAGGTCCATATTGTCCTGATCTAATCCAGTATATTGAAACAAACGAAAGAGATTATGATGTATTCGTTTTTGTTTCTTATCTATATTATCCTATGGTTTATGGACTTCCTTTGGTCGCAAAGAAGTCTGTCGTAATTCCAACATTGCATGACGAACCTCCTGCGAAATTATCCGTATATTCCAATCTTTTCAAAGATGATTCCGCTTATTGTTTTAATACTCCGGAAGAAAGAGAACTCTTTCATAAATTGTACGGATACGAACCAAGTCTTGAGAATGTAATCGGAATGCATTTAACCATTCCAGAAGAAACGGAGAGAAAAACTTCAGAAAGAAAAAATCCCCAGGACTCATTTCAATTCTTGTATGTGGGAAGAATAGACGAAGGAAAAGGTGTGCTAGAAATGGCCCAATACTTTTCCGAATGGCAAAAAAGAACCGGAAGAAACGATAAACTACTTCTGGCAGGACGAGGGGATTCCAAACTTTTACAAAGAATATCAAAATTTTCTCATGTATCTCCCTTAGGTTTCGTAAGCGAAGAAGCCAAGGACGAGATCATCCGCTCTTCTGATATACTCATTAACCCTTCTCCTATGGAGAGTTTTTCTATTATTATTATGGAAGCTTGGATCCGTAAAAAAGCAGTTTTAGTCAACGGAAGATCAGATGTTCTAAGAGGACATTGTCTCAGAAGTAATGGTGGTTTATATTATTCGGATCTAGATAGCTTTTGTGCTGTCGCAGAATATTTAGTAAATCATAGTAGAGAAAGAGAAGAAATGGGACTGAATGGTAAGAGATACGTTCAGGCGAACTTCAATCCGGATATAGTGGAAAAAAAGATCGCCCATATTGTAGAGAGATGTATCAGAAGAAGATACTCAGAATAGATTTAATCTCCACCTAAAAATTTTAATCCAATCACAGATAATATCAAGGTAGAAAGGAAGAAGATCCTCCAAGTATTTATAGAATCTCCGAAGGAAAGTATTCCAATGATCGCAGTCCCCGCAGCTCCAATCCCAGTCCATACAGCATAAGCAGTGCCTAGTGAAATATTCTGAGTAGCTTTGTTCAAAAAGTAAAAGCTTAAGGACGCAAATACAAAAAATCCAAGACCGTATCTCCAGTCCTTAAAGCCATCGGATAATTTCATACAAGTAGTAAATCCCACTTCGAAAAGTCCTGCTAGTACTAATAAAACCCAGCTCATATATCTAAATACTCCTGCAAGATCTCTACCATTTTCTCATGCAATACTCCGTTAGACGCAATTAAGCTAGTCACATATGGATGAAACGTATTATTCGCATAAGTACTTAACTTCCCACCTGCTTCTTGAAGGATTGCGGCCGCTGCAGTCATATCCCAAGGTTTCAGATCTTCTTCCCAGAAAGCGTCAAACTTACCTTCTGCCACCCAGCAGATATCTAAACCTGCGGATCCTGTTCTTCTCACACCTCTGGATCTTAAGATAAATTTTTTCAGATTGAACATGAGTTGCTCTATCTTCTCTTCTCTGTCATAAGGAAAGCCAGTACATAGGAGTGCTTTTTTAATCTCTTTGGTTTGAGTGACTTTAATGGGAGTTTTATCTTTGAATGCACCTTCTCCTAACATAGCATGATATACATGTCCGAGTGCCGGCATAGGAACGATTCCCATTACTGCAGATTTTTTTTCTAAGTCTTCTAATCCGATACAACAGCAATATAGAGGAATACGATGTGAATAATTTACAGTTCCATCTAAAGGATCTATGATCCATTTGAACTGTGAATTCCCCTCGTAGTTACTTCCTTCTTCCCCTAAGATATGATCGTTAGGGAATGCTTTTCTTATTTCAGAGACAATCAGTTCTTCTGAACCTTTATCTGCGATAGTAACTAAGTCCGATTCTATATTTCCTTTAAAGGAGATTTGAAGATCTTCTCTTTCGTGAGTCTTTTTCAGGAACTCTGAGATAGTTGGGGCGAAGTTGAGGAAATGTTGGTATCGTATCTTGATTTCGTTTTGGTAGCTCATTGGAGATGTTTTTCAATTCTCCAGGTTACCCTCAGGATTGGAATCTAAAAAATCAGCTGCCTTCTTCTTATGTTCTTCTTTTACATACATAGAAGCAGCTGCTAAAACTGCAGCGACCACACCCGCATCGTCTATATAACCTGCTCCAAGTAGAATATCTGGGATCGCATCAAAAGGTGTAAGAAAATAAGCAAGTGCACCCGCAATCGTAAGTTTTGCTTTTAGTGGTGTAGAAGGATCAAGCATTGCATAATACAAAGAAATTGCATCAGCAAGAAAAGGAACCTTTCCTGCGACTTTCTTCACCTTAGGCCAAAAACCTTGTTTGATCTTTTCTATTTTATCTTCTTCCATAAATGTTCGTAAGTATAAGTATCTGATGTATAATTCGCGATTATCCAGCAAAAAATTTCCTTAATTTTATATTGAAAAAGAAATCATCTAATCTAAAATTTCGTCCCACCCTTAGACTTAGTAAATTAAATCAGGAGCTTTGAATGAATCTCTTTCGAATTGCGGCCGTTTTAGTGCTTCTATTTGCGGCATCTGGAACTTGGGCAAAGGATCTTTGTGAAGGAAAGAAAAAAGGTACAGTTTACTTTTTTGATAAGGAAATTTCAAGGGACTCCGCCTTACCTGCAGAAGTTTCCAAATGGAATTTTTCAGGAGAAATGTGGGCTCTACTTTGTTTAGCAGATCCTGTCGGTCCTCAAGAAGCGAACGGTAAAAAGTTCAGGATCGTTCTATATGCAAAACAAACTTCGAATCCTGAAGGAAAATATTCTTCTTGGTCGAACGCAAAACAAGCAGGAGTTTTTAGACCGGAATTATCCGCTGCACGCAAAGAGATCATTTTATATTTTAATGAAGACTTCGATTATAGCGGACTGAAAGCCAAATTAGATCCGGGAGAATACGAGTTCAGATTCCAAGCTGCTACTGAAAAAGGTACTGGAAAATTGGATATAACCATCGATCTGAAAAACGAAGTGGCATATCTG
Source organism: Leptospira saintgironsiae (assembly GCF_002811765.1). Taxonomy (NCBI): domain Bacteria; kingdom Pseudomonadati; phylum Spirochaetota; class Leptospiria; order Leptospirales; family Leptospiraceae; genus Leptospira; species Leptospira saintgironsiae. The sequence goes on from NZ_NPDR01000001.1 coordinate 216,783, forward strand.
CAGGAGTTAAGAAAGGCAGGTTATGTTGCTGACGGAAAAATTTCCGTTTCCTTCCAATAATCTATTTTAAAGATCCGAAGACCTTTTATCACGCGAGGTCTTCGGGTTAAAAATTCTCCAAATTACTTTCAAAATTTTCAAATCTTTGGGGAGGATCTAGAACAATCTGAACTTCTTCTCCCGTAAAAGGATCCTTGAATTCTAACCAATAGGAAAGAAGTAAAAGTCCATAATTCTCAAAAAGTGCAGCGTTTCTGGAGTATAAAAGATCCCCAACCACAGGACACCTTAGACTCTGAAAATGGACTCTGATCTGATGAGTTCTTCCTGTTTCTAAGTCAGCTTCGATAAGAGAAAACTTTCTACCGTTTTTAGAAACTGCAGTTTTTAAGATCCTATAATGAGTGATCGATGCTCGACCTTTAGTGGTTACAGTCATCTTCAATCTTTCTATAGGATGTCTTCCGATAGGTCTATCTATCGTGCCTTCTCCTTCCGGAAGTGTGCCTTGTACCCAGGCAAGATATTTCTTAGTAATATTCCTTCTTCTAAACAACTCCGAAAGTTTTGCATGTGCCTGATCATTCTTAGCAACGATCATGATCCCTTCTGTTGGTTTATCCAAACGATGAACGATACCAGGCCTTGCTTCTCCTCCTATACTCGAAAGTTCCTTAAATTTGTAGAGTAATCCATTAACTAAAGTAGCAGATCTATCTCCAGGGCCACTATGAGATGCGATACCTGCAGGCTTTCTGATGATTAGATACTGAGGAGTTTCTTTTAAAACTTCGATATCCATTTTTACTGGAGTTAAGTTGAGTGGAGGTTTAGGAGGAACTGATATATGAAAGTTTTCTCCAGGGCTTACCTTATATGATGATTTAAGTAGAATTTTTCCAGATCCATCTTTGACCCAACCTGAATCGATCCAATGTTGAATAGAAGCTCTGGAGATCTCATCACCCAGATAATCCTTTAAAAATCGATCGAGTCTGGATCCTTCAGAGTCTGCGTTAACTTCGGCATGAAGTTCCAGATTCATAATAGTTCTCCTAAGAAATATATAAGCAGGGAAAACGTGTCCCTTTCGCACAGAGGTCTAAAAAAGATTTCCCATTTTGCGAGAATAGGTATATTTTGGATAAATTCATCGAAATAAACCCCTACCCTAATCAAGGAAGGAATACAACATGGTAAAAAAAATTCTCAATATCCTGCTCATCGGTGCAACGGTTTTTTCCTTAGCTCTTTGCTCTTCTGCAGACAACAAAGACCAAGCGGCTCCTGAGCCTGGAGAACAAAATTCCGCAGCTTCTCGTAACGTCAACGTAGACTCTCCTGCAGACGCTTTCAATAATCAAATTAAAGACTTCCGCTATCCAGACGGGATTACTCGTCCAGGATTCAGCTACAAAAAAGCTGATGTTAGCGCGGGAGATTTCAGCGAGTGGGCAAAAGTTAATATTGCTGTTCTTAAAGATGGAATTTCTAAACTTCCTGATTCTTGGGCAATCGAGATCACTGGTCACACTGATCAAGTAGGACCTGAAGAAGCAGAAGGCGACAAAAAAGGAAACGTTTTCTACGGAGAAATTCGTGCAAAAGCTGTTAAACAATCCTTAGTTAAACAAGGAATCCCTGCAAATCGTCTTGTTACTAAGAGTGCAGGTTCTTCTTCTCCAGTTTCCGGATTGGATGCAAAAGATCCTAAAAACCGCAGAGTAACCTTCAAATTTGTTCAACAACAATAATCAGTAGGGTTTCGATCCGAATTAAAAAGGCAGTGTTTTCACACTGCCTTTTTTATGCCGTCAGAGTTTTAAAAACCTTTCAGACTTTTGCTTAGATCAATCTACACTTGGAGAGATCATTTTTTCTGGAAGAACCCATTGGTCAAATTGCTCAGAAGTTAATAATCCAAGTTCAATTCCGGATTCTTTCAGACTAGTTCCTTTCTTGTGAGCATTTTTAGCGATCTTAGCAGCATTATCATAACCGATATGCGGATTGAGCGCAGTCACAAGCATCAAACTATTCTTTAAATGTTCTTTGATGTTTTCCTTATTAGGCTCAATACCTCTTGCACAATGTTCTTCGAAAGAAACTGCAGAGTCTGCCAATAGACGAATAGAATTCAGAACATTATGAATGATCAAAGGTTTGAAAACATTCAGTTCGAAGTTCCCGGAAGCACCGCCGATATTCACAGCAACGTCATTTGCAATCACTTGAGAAGCAACCATAGTCATTTGTTCTGACTGAGTAGGGTTTACTTTTCCAGGCATGATAGAAGATCCTGGCTCATTCTCTGGAATAGAGATCTCACCAATCCCACATCTAGGTCCGGAAGACAACCATCTCACATCATTTGCGATCTTCATAAAGGAAGCAGCGATTGTTTTTAAAACTCCATGAGTTTCTACTAAAGAATCGTGAGCCGCCAATGCCTCGAATTTATTCTCAGCGGAAGTAAAAGGAAGTCCTGTTTCCTTTGCAATTTGAGCAGCAGCTTTTACGGCAAATTCAGGATGAGTGTTCAATCCTGTTCCTACTGCGGTTCCACCAAGAGCCAATCTGTATATAGAAGGAAGAACAGATTTTACTCTTTCAATATTATACTCTAATTGTTTTGTATATCCGGAGAATTCTTGGCCAAGAGTTAAAGGAGTCGCATCTTGCAAGTGAGTTCTTCCGATCTTGATAATATCTTTGAACTCATCAGACTTCTTCTTTAGAGTATTTTTCAATTGTTCTAATGCAGGCAAAAGTTTATTCACTAATTGTTCTGCAGCAGCGATATGCATAGCTGTTGGAAAAGTATCGTTAGAAGATTGAGCCTTATTTACATCATCATTTGGATGGACCGGCTTTTTTGAACCTTTTGTTCCGCCTGCAATCTCAATCGCACGATTGGAGATTACTTCGTTTGAGTTCATATTCGTTTGTGTTCCGGAACCGGTTTGCCAAACGCTTAGAGGAAAATGTTCATCCAATTTTCCGGAGATTACTTCGTCCGCAGCTTGAACGATCAGATTTTTTTTCTCATCCGTCAAAAGCCCAAGCCCAGCGTTTACGATTGCCGCTGATTTTTTAAGAACTCCAAGAGCACGGATCATTTCCCTTGGGAAACGATCGTTCCCGATATGAAAGTGATGAAGAGATCTTTCGGTTTGAGCGCCCCAGTATTTGGAATCGTCTACCTGGATTTCTCCCATGGAGTCGGTTTCGATTCTAGTTTTCATGAATCCTCCGTTCAATAGTAGTAAATTGATCGGGTTGGATTTTCCGGGATCGGAACGAATGTCCTAATCAGAACTTGTAGTAGATCACTCGTCTCGGAATTTGCGAAGAGTATCCGCTAGGGCTGCAAACTCCGGTTTTTTGGCGGTGACATTCTGCAAATATTCGAGGGTAGAATCCAACCAGGCGGAATCGGATTCCAATTCTTTTCGGATAAATACATGCCGAATAGAATTCATAGAGCGAATCTCGATATATCTCCGCTTCTGGTCATAATACATAAGGTCGGCTACTTTGTCTTTTCCGAATTCCGGAGAAGAAGTAGCATTCACCACTTCATCCAACCAAAGAATCCCGTTATTTTTGCGATCCACGTAATCTATCGCTTTCTGGACTTTGGCTGGGATCAAAGTGGATTTTTCTTTAGGACCAAGTAATACACCTAAAGATTTTTTCTTTTTAGGAACTTCCTTTTCTGGCTCCGCAGAAGGTCCGTTACTTGGAGACTTTTTACTTTGTTTGGAAGACTGGAACTCATCTGGAGGTTCTATATCCTTTTTAGCAGCAGGAGAAAGATTCACACCAAACAGACCAAGAAGCCATTCCAAAAGTTTTACCAAGATGGACTTGGAATCCTGGATCGCTTTCAATCTTTGTTTTTCAGTTTCTTTTTCCCAATCTGCAATTGCTTTAGAAAGACGGATCTGATCATCTATCACAAGTTCAGAATCCACACCTTCTACTACATCCTTTAAAAAAGCATAAATTCCTTTCGGCTGCCCATTTTTACGGATCAAAGTATGAATTGAAGTCCTTCTTTCCTTATTAGTTAGAAAGGAAGAAACTACATTCTCTAAAGCAAGTGCAACGATCCCTGGTCCGCTGCCTGTTACTTTTTCTCTGGTGAGAATATCGTTACGAGTTTTGAATCTTTCCAGAACCTGATCTAAAACTTCTGTTTTAGTAAGACCCGCTGCTTGGATGGAAGAGTCCTTGATCTTCAATGCATTTGAATCCACAACAAATGGTTCTTTTGATTCTCTAATACGGATAACTATATCACTAAAAGCTAAATTGATTAGAGACTCTTTTCTTAAGCTGGAAAGAGAAGACATGGAACTTAATAGTATGTCAAAGGCTTGTAAGAATATATCCGAACCTTCCCAGGTTTTTCCAGAAGTGAATGCAGGGTGTTTGGATAATTCTCTTAAATAATCTGGACCTTGTTCTGTTCCGGAGGATTTGATCCACCCGGCTTGTTCTCCAGGAAGAAGTGACATTAAGATCTTTCTAGATAAACCAATAAATAATTCGAAGATGATCTCCAATTCGGTCTCTTCGTTTGCATTCTGTTTTTTAGTATCTAAAGAAGTTTCACCAACAAGTTCTTCCAATGAAGGTTGGATAACATGAAACTCTAAATGTAGCCTTAATAAAGGTGGACGGTTTCCTCTTTTTTCCAATGCAAGCAACGCGTCCGGAACTGTTTTGATCTGAGATAAGAAAGCAACAATCTCGTTTGGTTTTTTACTCAATAGAGAAATTAAAGAAGTCAGTATATCTTCTCTAATCTTAAAATTCCTTTGCAGAAAAGATTCTACAGATAGAGTTTTAACATTCCTCATTGAATAAGGAAGATTTTTGGAATCTTGGAAATCCAAAAGATTTCCTTTCTCATCCGTATTCAGGTACTGTCTTACTACCCAGTCCCTTAACTCTCCAGCGGACCTTCTATCCGCTAGATTAATATCTCTTCGAACAACAAATTGTAAAAATGCAGCTGCAGACTGTGCTAAACAAGCAGACTTGATCTTTTGGATCTGATCCGCTCTTCTGGACGCAGGGCGAATAGCAACATTAGCTAATCCTAATTCTTTTGTTTCTTCAGAAACGAATAGATATTGGTATAGAACGAATCCGTTCTTATCTTCGAAATATTTTAGATCCGCAGGTTTGAGAAATTGTAGCTGCTCGAATTTTGCGAGAGCGAAAGGGGAATAATTGAATAGGAAAAAATTCTCCACCCCCTTCTCAATTAGATCCAAATCCCTCATTGCTTTGGGAGTTGTTTGGAGAAGAAGGTTACGAAGTTCCTCTTCCGGAATTAGATCCACACGATCTACCGGAATAACACCTTCTTCCGAGAGCGGATTCGAAGCTGGGGGCGTGGAATTATTTTCCATTTCGGGCATAAATCTTCCCTTTTGCTCCGATCTTGATTTGGCTTTTTGTTAGAGCCGAGCTAGTATATTATTTTCGGAAACAAATACATGCTTTCTTGAGCAAGTTCTAAGGGTTTAGACGTTAAATTCTAAAGATTCCCGGTATTAAGACCTCATCAAACCTTCTAAGAAAGAAATGTAATTTTCCCTTCCTGGATAAGGTCTTCTTGCTGTCCCACTTTGGACTGCTGCTTCTGCAACTGCAGGAGCCACATGATACAATACCCTTTGATCAAAAGGTTTTGGGATCAGATAATCAGGACCGAAAACGAATTTTTCTCCGCCATAAGCAAGACTGACTGCATCGGGAACTTCCATCCTAGCAAGTTCCGCTAAGGAACGAGCTGCAGCCAATTTCATTTCCAGAGTAATATGTTTGGCTCTTACGTCCAAAGCTCCTCTGAAAATAAATGGGAAACCTAATACGTTATTCACCTGGTTCGGCATATCACTTCTTCCGGTTCCCATGATAATATCAGGACGAACCTTCTTGGCGACAGCATAAGGAATTTCAGGATCAGGATTTGCCAAAGCAAAGATGACTGGATTTGGAGCCATAGATTTTACCATGTCTTCCGTAACCATGTCTGCAACCGAAACTCCCACAAAAATATCTGCGTCTTGCATAACGTCCGCAAGAGTACGAGCGTTTGTCTTCTGAACATATTTTTGTTTGGTAGAATTTAGATCGGTTCTTTCAGTGTGGATCACACCTTTGGTATCTACTAAGAAGATATGTTCTTTTCTGATACCGATATGTTGGACTAATTCTGCGATTGCGATCCCTGCGGCTCCAGCCCCACAGACCACCATCTTTACATCGCTAGGACGTTTCTTATTGAGCTCGAATGCATTCAGCAATCCTGCAACAGTGATGATTGCAGTCCCGTGTTGGTCATCATGGAAGACCGGGATATTCATTGCTTTGATGAGCTCTTCTTCTATATAAAAACTTTCAGGAGCCTTGATATCTTCTAGGTTGATCCCACCAAAAGTCGGCTCAAGCATTTTGACTGCCTTTATAAAATCATCTGGATCTTTAGCATCGACTTCTATGTCAAAAACATCTATTCCAGCGAACTTTTTGAAAAGTACCGCTTTACCTTCCATCACAGGTTTTCCTGCGGCAGGTCCGATATCTCCCAGACCTAAGATTGCGGTTCCGTTAGTAATAATTCCTACCAGATTTCCTTTGTTGGTGTATTCATACACTAGGTCCGGATTTTCTTTAATTTCCAGACAAGGATAGGCAACTCCCGGTGAGTATGCTAAGGATAAGTCGAATGAATCTCTAGTCGGCTTTGTCGGAACAACTTGTATTTTACCCTTTGGATGAAGGGAATGATATTCGAGGGATTTTTCTCTCATAACGATAAAACCAATTTTTCGACGATCGGGCCTAGGTTCTATTCTATTTCTGAAAGAGCTTATTTCCCAACGCAGAATTTACTAAAAATTCTTCCTAAAATTTCTTCGGTGTCCACTCTTCCATTTACTTCCCCGATTTGTTCCAACGCGGAATCTATTTCTTTGATGTAAATCTCAGCTGGAGCACCTTCTTCCATTAAAGTCAGACAGTTTTCCAGGCTTCGAGTGATAGAAGAAAAATGAAATCTGTTCCTTTCTTCCAAAAGGACATAATCTTCTGAACTTTCTAAACCCTGTAGTTTAGTGGCAATTTCAGAGACTAAAGTATCAAGACCTTGTCTGGATTTGCAGGAAACTTCGACTAGGACTGTGCCGGGATAATTTTTCTTTAAGATAGATTGAGAATCCCAACTTGGATCTCTTATATCTGATTTATTTGCTGCAACTATGGCGCCTTCTAACTTGGATCTGTTATCTTCTGCAAACTTGTCCCAATCGTTCTTTTGAGAGACATCTATCACAAAAAGTCTTACATCTGCTTGGGAGAACTCTTTCTCACTTCTTTCAATCCCCATCTTTTCGATCTTATCGCCAGTTTCTCTAACACCTGCGGTATCAATAAGTCGAATAGGAACTCCAGAAAGTAGAAAGTCCTCACTGATATAATCTCGAGTGGTTCCAGGAATTTCAGAGATGATAGAACGATCTCTTCCGAGGATCAGGTTCATCAAACTAGACTTGCCTGTATTCGGTTCTCCATACAATACAACTCTACTTCTTTCTAAAAGAGTTTCAGTATCGCTGGATCTTTTAAGAAGGTTGGAACAAATATCCGAAATAGAACGAATTCTTTTTTTTCTTTCTTCAAGAGATTCGAAAGTAAGATCTTCCGTAGAAAAATCGATCTCGGCTTCACATTCCGCTTTCAGAGAGATCAATTGGCTTCTGAGGTTCGAAGCGAGTCTGGAAATTTCTCCAAATGCATTTTTTTGGGCTAACTCTAATTCAAATCTGGAACGAGCGCCTATAATTCTTCCGATCGCTTCTGCTTCATTCAGATCTATTTTACCATTTAAGAATGCTCTTTTGGTAAACTCACCTTGTTTGGCAGGCCTTGCCCCAGAACGAAACAAACATTCTAAAGCCTCTCTGAGTAAGATCGGATTTCCGTGTGTATGTATTTCGCATAAGTTTTCTCCAGTAAAAGAATTTGGTCCTGCGAAATAGATAAAGACTACTTGGTCTAATTTTTTCTCCCCGTCTACAAAACGACAGGTATATGCGTTACGAGGTTTGATGGAAGAAAGAGGAAAGGCTCCTTCAAAAAAGGATAAATGCCTAAAGGCGATAGGAAGTGCTTCCGGTCCGGATAACCGAAGAATGCCAATGGCACCGGCCCCGGAAGCTGTGGAGATAGCTGCTATAGTATCAGCCACGACTGATCAGTAGTCGTTTACTTCCTCGAGCAAGTCCCCGTTAGGACTTTTTTCGACGACGTCTTTGTACTTGTGTCTGTCTTTCATCGGAATGATACGAACTTTTTTATAAGTTCCATTTCCTTCCGATCTGGTGAAAACTTTTTCGTTCTCTTGAAGAGCCATGTGAACGATCCTTCTTTCGAAAGGATTCATTGGCTCAAGTAATTTGGACTTACCTGATTTTGCGACAGAAGAAGCAACTGACTTGCTCAATCTGATCAAGGACAGTTCTCTTTTGTCTCTGTAAGATTCAGTATCCAGAACGATCTTACGACCGTGACGGATCTTAGAATCTACCATCAAGTTTACCAAAAATTGAAGAGCGTCTAAAGTAGCCCCTCTCTTTCCGATAATCAGTCCAGATTCGCGGCTGGTAAGTTCTATATAGATCTTCCCATCCACATCTCCCATTCCGACAACTTCCGCTTCTACTCCCATCTTACGAAGAAGTGTAAGCACTACTCCGTGGATGATCTTTTCAGCCGGAATATCAAAGTTCGAAACGAATGCTCGAACTACTGCCGGTTTTTTTTGTGTTAAACCTAAAAATCCAGACTTACCGGATTCGACAGTTTCGAAACGAATGTCTCCGGGTTCTAGTCTTAAGGTTTCTAACGCGATCTCTTCAGCCTCGGCTTTTGTTTTTCCTTCGGCTTCGAAAATATAGTTTTCCATATCGTATCCTCGATATATGAATTCACACTTTTACAGGGGTTTCGTCTTTCTTACGAATATTGGTTACCCACTGTTGAGCAATGGAAAGGACGTTAGTCACAGTCCAATACAATGTCAGTCCGGATGGCATACTCCAAAGGAAGAACACCATCATAACTGGCATTAAATACATCATCATTTTTTGGTTCGGGTCAGTTTGCACTGATGTCAGTTTCATAGAAAGGAACTGAGTTCCGACCATCAATAATACCAATAAGTTAATAGAAAGCCCAGCTGCAGCGAGATAAGGAATTGCTGGAGAAGTCCAGATAAAATCAGGCTCACTCAAATCTGAGATCCAAAGGAATGGAGACTTCCAAAGATCGATTGTATCTGCAAATGCAACATACAATGCGAAGAAGATAGGAAGCTGGATCAACATAGGAAGACATCCACCCAACTGCGAGAGTGGATTCATATTATGCTTTTTGTATAACTCCAACATCTTCTCTTGTTTTTTTGCCGGATCATTAGCATACTTCTCATTTAACTTTTTAAGTTCAGGAGAAAGTGCGCTCATCTTCTTCATTGCCTCAGCCTGTTTTTGGTTCAGAGGATAGAAGACTAATTTGAACACTAATGCGAAGAGAAGAATACCGAAACCATAACTTGGGATGGTATATTTATAAGATTGTTGTAAGAACCAAACGATACCATTTCGGATCGGTGTGAAAATACCTTGGTTGAATGATTTGTTAAGGTCAGCACTCAAACCTGCAAAGGTGGACTTAGGATTTTTGAAAGGATCCAATTTAGGATCTCTGAATAACATCCCGTCCCATTCTCTGATTCCAACATAGTTTGCAAATTCCAGAGTTTCTTCTTTTCCTGGATCTATGGTTATATTAGAATATGCTAAAATAGTCCCTGTTTCGTTTTTCTTTCTGTTATCTAAAAGAATTCCTTCTGCAGGATGGTTCAAAGTATCAGCAGCTGCTAAGAAGTAACGGCTACCAGAACCGATGTAATCTACACCTTCTCCGCTACTCCAAACTTCTTTATAAAATTCGTTTCCGTTCGGATGTCCGAAGATGAAGTTACGAATTCCTTCCCAGAATCCCCAAGCATCTCCACCATCAGTGAAGTCTTTTTCACTTCCGTCCATTCTATACACACGGAAGAATTTGGATAATTCCTGAGCGTTCGCTTCTCTTTCTAATGGAAGAGGTCCCAAACTTCCGAAAGTTCTTAGGTAAGCTGGTTTTTCACGATCTCCGAAATAGAGTTTTTCTTTTCCGAGATTAGAGATAGAGATCTCTGTTTTAAAATAATTTTCGTGAGGGAAGAATCTAAATACTTTTTTAAGAAGAACACCTTTCTCTGTAGCAGTGAAAGTAACGCTTTGATCTTCTTTATTTTCTTCTGCTTTAAAATTCAGATGATTCCATTCTGAAGTCGCTACATCTTCTTTTCTATGAGAGAAGTTGAAGTCGAAACCTTTTCCTCTGGAAAGTTCGATCGCCTTGATCTTCTCACCTTCTACTTCAATTTCTTGGTAGTCGGCTCTCGTGATATTGATCTCGGTTCCTTCCACATTCTTGTAATTTCGAATATAGAATTTTTCGATCCTTCCACCTAAGCTGGAAAGAACAACTACGTGTGCTTCCGTTTTGAATGTGAAAGTTTTAATGTCTTTAGCATTCGTAACCGCGGCAACAGGTTTAGGTTCGGCCTTAGTTTCCTGTTTTACGTTTTCCTTATTTTCAACAGGAGTTTGTTCTGTCTTCTGTTGTTGTTTCGGTTTTCCTGATTCTGGGTTGAAGTAATAAGTTACTAAGAACCAAACTCCCATGGATAAAATTAACGCGAGAAAAAGTCTGTTTTGTCTATCTTCCATTCCTAATTCCTTCTAGGGTTGGGTGGTAAAGGGTCGTCGCCAGCGGCGAATAGTGGATTACATTTTAAAATTCGTTTTGTGCTCAGATAAGTCGCCGACAAGAAATCATATTCTTGGAAGGCCTGCATTGCATATTCTGAACAGCTTGGATGAAATCTGCAGGAAGGCGGAAGAATAGGTGAGATCCAACGTTTATAAAACTGGATCAGAAAGATGGCGAGTCGGTTCATTTTAATCTACGAGCTAATAGACCCAAACAAGCCAGAAGTTCGGTATGATCTTTTTCGAATAGGCTCGGTTTCGCAAGTATCGCGATATCGAAACCCTTTGGAAAAAAGCCTGCCGTTTCGGCCACAGCGGCTCTTAATCTTCTCCGTATCCGGTTTCTGCGAACAGCCTTACCGACTGAACGTTCGGGGCAGTATAAGAACCTGTTTTGTTCCAGGCTGTTTCCCCGATAAATCACCGTGAGAGGAGGATTGGTTACCCGTTTTCCGGAAGCAAAAAGTTCCCGGATGTCCTTCTTAGATGTAAGTGTCTCTTCTATATGGGTTCGTTAGAATTTTTTACCAGTTCTTTCATCAGAAACGGTTAACTTATAACGGCCTTTAGCTCTTCTGCGGGAAAGAGTTTTTCTTCCGCCGGGGGTCGCCATTCTGGCGCGGAATCCGTGGGTACGGGCACGTTTAATCCGGCTGGGTTGGTATGTTCTTCTCATATGGTTCCCTGTATCTCTACTAAGATTGCACTTAAGACCCTAGGTAAGTCTTACCGGTTTACATTTTTTCCGGAGAACCAAGGGTCAATCCGTTTCTTGGACGGATTTTCACTATTAAATATAATGGAATAAATAATGGCAACCCGGCAACGTCCTACTCTCCCACACAGCGAACCATGCAGTACCATTAGCGATGAGAGGCTTAACTTCCGTGTTCGGGATGGGAACGGGTGTGACCCTCTCTCTATAATCACCGAGAATCTAAGGACAGTCTGAAAAATTTGCTTGTACTGTCAAGCGTGATTTATTCCTGGTTCAGAAGGTTTTATTCCAATCTATAAACTGTTCTCCAGGCACTCTCTGGCAATTTGGACAGAAGAAGGAATCGTGACCTAAAACATTCGCTCTGCGGATCGTGGTTCCACAGCGAGGACAAGGCTCATTCTTTCGATTCCGGACCTTCACATGGTCTCGGACCTTAAAATCCAAAGGGGCCTGTTTTTTACGGATATAATCTATAGAACCATTTAACACGGATTTTATACTCTGATAGAGTTGGATCTTTTCTTCTTCCGAAAGTTTATTACATGGAGTTTTGGGATGGATCTTAGAATCAAAAAGCACTTCGTCTGCGTAAGCATTTCCAAGAGCGCTAAGTTTGGTCTGGTCCATGAGAAAGACTCGAGTTTGCTGGCGATTCTTCTCTATTCTTTTTAAAAATTCTTCTTGGGTAAAGTTTTCGGAAAGAAGGTCCACTCCTTGGTCTGAAAACTTTGGGATCTGGGAGAAGTATTCAGGTTCTGTAAAATATACCTTTCCCATATGAACATCGTCTGCATAATTCAAGATCTTGTTTTGGAATTTGAATCTAACCGCGAGGTCCTTCTTTTTATATTTTGGATCCAAGGAGAAACGGCCGGCAAGCATTGGATGAATTATTATATTCCTTGGGCCGAATTTAAAATTCAGAAAAGGTCCTGTTCTCTCCAAACTTTCAAATGTAGAACCTATAAAAGAAGTTTCTGATTTTCCGCCACTAAGGTTACGAACTACTAAAGGATCTAAAATCTCTATCTCCTGGATTATCTCGCCTGGAAGTTCTTTTAAAAGACGTTCTCGAATGATAACCAGGTCCGGAAGTTCGGGCATACTGATTCCCTATTTCTTTTTACGACTAGGAAGGTATTTATAATATTCTACTTCAATAGTGTTAATTAAGAAAGTATAATATTTAACGAGTTTTTTATCGTATTTTTTCTTTTGGGCCTCGTTCCTTAAGAACTCAGAGATTTGGTCTCTGATCAAAGGAGCCTTTAAGTCAGTATGACTTAAAATGATAGTGCTCGGCATTCCGACCGGGACAATCTCATCCGGTATTGCGATTGTAGCAGAGTTTTGAAGAAGAGCATACTCTACAGTAGAAGCTACCTTATCATCATCTGATTCAGTCCTGAGATGAGCCACTGATTGACGGATATTATCTATATTGTCCCAGATCTTTTTGCGCATAGATTTCGAATCATGGATCTTATCTTGGATCTTAGTGAATCGATTCGGGAATACAAAACGTTCTGCACCTTTTGCGATCAGACTTACTTTCTTTTCTTTAGGACTTTCTCCCTTTCCGAAATGTTCATCTGCATCGTCATCGTCGCTGCTCGAATAATAATCATTTACTGTCGAAATTCCGGAATAACTTGCAGCGAACCCACCGCCTCCGGAAGATTTAGGAAGTCCACCAGGACCGATATCCGATTTATCTCTATCTCTAAAGAATACTGCAAGTAATCCACCAATCACAAGTGCAACAGGAAGTCCAACCAGGATCACACCAGCCGCATTAAAATGAACACTCGCAATTAGGAAGAATAACATTGTTCCTACAAAACCCAAAAGTCCCATAGAAAGATTTACCTTCTTAGCGAGTGCTTCGCTTTTCTGGCGATCTTCCACTTCTCTTTCCATGAGAGCTGCGTCTTGTTGTAGTTTTATTATGTAATCCGCTTTGAGCATTGAATTTAGCGCAGGGTTTTTAGAGCTGATTAATGAAGCATGGATCTCTTTTGCTATATTAAGTTCTTTTTCTGCAGCTGGGCTTACTTTTGCATCAGCAGTTAGTTTATGCAAAACTGCAGCCATATATCCTGGGTCGACTACATAAACTTCAGTAGTTCCGTCTTCTCTCTTGGTCTCTTTCAAACCGAATTTGGTTTTTAGATCAGCAATGATATCATTCGTATATTTAGAAACAAGTTCCGGATCAGAGATACCAACAGCATCCAAACGTTTCTCAGGAACAAATCTATAGAGGGTAAGATTGTTTTGAGAATGTTCCTTGGCTTGGATATTCAGACGATTCTTCAGACTTTTGAAGGCACCTTCTATCTTTCTTTCGCTCAAGAGTGCTTTTTCTTGGATTAACTTTCTGATAACTCGAACAGATTGTTGGCAGGTCTCTGCGACTCTTTTTCCAAGATCGTCTTTTTCTTTATCGAAAGGAAAATCTTCTACAAGCTGGATAAGTGCTTCTACCTTTTCACTGTTTTGTTTTTTGCCAGGTTCTGCATTTCCATGTAGAGTTTCAAAGTCTTGGATACGTGCACGAAACAGATTGTAGCCCGCTCTTTCTGCAAGTTGTTTGAGATAAGTAAGAGCGAATACTTCTAGAGCATCACTTTGAGCTCTATAATGTGCGATTACTTCCGGTTGGTTTACATAAGTTCCATCCGGATTGAGTTGTAAATCATCCAAGATCAAATGATAGTCGGGAAGAATTTCGACCACCGCACCTTTGTTCTTTGCGTAGTTTGCAAAGTCGGCGAGGAAATCATTCATAGGAATATAACTATAAGGTTGGAAACCTCTTCTGAGGAGACTTGCCATCTCTGATTGTAAAGAAGCAAGTTTAGGATATAACCAAATCTGCCCACTTTTGTTTTTATGAAGAAGCATTGCTCCTGGACGATCTTCTTCTAATGCTCTTGGTTTCTTTGCTCTATTATTTAAGATAAGATCAATTGTTTCTTCTGAAAAAGAAAAACATGCCTTTCTAAAAGGAGTGACATCAGTCTTAGCTTCTTTTTGCGGAGAAGCTAATGAGATCCTAGCCAAAACCTTGTTTCCATTTCGGACCAAGAATGGATAGACCAGAGCGGATTTATTTCTTCCCCTCTTTTCTAAATCCATTAATTGGCGAAGAGCCATATCAACGGAAGGAGGAGACTTTGCTTGCTCGCTTAAGTTCCTGTATTTATTCAGAAGTTCCCCTAGTTTATCTAGGGTAAGAAGATAAGATGGATGAACACTTTTAGAGCCGTGTTTTTCTGTCTTTTTATGCCAGTCTCGAAGTTCGTCTAGAATACAACGAGCTGTCGCAGAAAGTCCTACAGCTCCATCGTTTAAGAAGATATAATCCGGTGCCAGGGCCTCCAAGTCCGGGGCCTTGTTCTGACTAGAAGCCAGCTCCTCAAAGGATATTTCCTGCTCCAAGGTTTCCATGTTTTGCACCGTATCGGAACAACAATCCGAGTTAGGAAATTTTCTGTTGTTTCCTTCCAACCAAGATCTCTAAAAGAAAGAGAGAATGAAACAATTTTATTCCACTCAATATTGGCTGAAATTAGATCGGATCAATGCGTATAATTACTTAGAATTTCGCCTATTTTTCGTATTCCTTCTTGGATTTCCGAATCTTCTCTGGCAAAACTAATCCTTACAGAATCCTCACCGTAATTATTTCCGGAATTAGTAACCGGATAGAAATATTTACCTGGTACGATAATGACCCCTTTTTCTTTCAATAGGGGATATATTTCAGAAATTTTTTTGCGAAGTTCTGCAAATTGAACCCATAGGAAAAAGGCTCCCTCACTTTCATGGATCCTATAATTTAACTTTCCCTTCCATTCTCTTCGGATAGAAGAAATCGCAAGTTCCCTTTTTCTGAGATAATATGGTTTTACTATGTCTCGAGAAAGCCTAAACCATTCTCCGGATTTTACAAATTCTAATGCGATATATTGACCCAGATTTCCTCCGGCCAAGTTTAGAACTGCATTCGCTTTATTTAATGCTTTTACAATTTCAGGATCTGCCAAAACAAAACCTGTCCTAACTCCCGGCAGACCTATTTTAGAAAAACTGAAACTTTGGATCATACCTTCTGAATGAAAAAGTTTCTCATCCGAAAAAACAATCCCTGGAAAAGGAAATCCATATGCATTATCTAATAAAAATGGGATCTTTTTACTTCTCGCGAACTTAAGTATTTGTTCTAATTCTTCCTTCTTAGCAACTCTTCCTGTTGGATTTGTAGGACGAGACAGCACCACACATCCAAGATCTTCTTTTATACTATCAAAAGAAGAAGGGTCCAATTCGTAACGAAATCCATCTTCTCCAGTAATGACTTCTTTGCCTAATGAATAAGAAAATGAATCAGGATTTATAGGTTGGTCCAAGTAACCAATATATTCAGGCAAAACTGGTAAGAATATTTTTTTGAAACTTCCGTCTTCGAATTTTCCTGAATAAAAATTGAGTAAAAGATAAAACGCATTTTGAGAACCATTTGTGATTGCTATCTGGTCCTTGGAAATGGAAGCTCCTGTTTCTGAACTTAATAAGGAAGCAAGTGTTTCTAATGTTTCCTCTTTGCCTGTGGGAGTTTCATATTTGCCTAAAATGGAATCCCAGGCTCCAGATTCTGAAAATTTGTTTAGGATCTTTCTCCAAACTTCTTCCACTTCTGGGATTAAGGAGGGGCTGCCACCACCCAACATGGAGACTCCAGGAGCAAGATTACCTAGATCCTCCATCAATTGGCCTATCCCTGTTTGATTGCGGAATTTAGCTCCGAATTTGGAAAAAATGAAATCTTCGCCCATAAGGTTATTCCACTTTTCTTTTTGCAAAACTGCCGAAAAGATAATCTAAGAGAGGTAGGAATTTTTTTCTATTCTTCTAACAACCTCTCTGGAGAGACCGATGCACGCGATCGATTCCATCGAAGACAATGATATGTTGGATCCAAATACCTTGGACCTTCAAACCTATTTGGAAAAATATCCTTGGGAGGAAAAATGGACCTCTTTAGGAGAACCAATTGAAAAACTTTGGAAATTCGACTTGGATGTTTCTCCGGAAGAAGTATGGCCTTGGCTCATAGACACTTCTTCTTTTAATAAAAGAATAGATATTCCTGAAATGAAATTTCAGGAGATCAATGGTCGCCTTTTTGGAAAATCCAAAAACGCAGGTATCCCTGCTGAATGGGAAGAAGTTCCCTGGGAGTGGGAGTACTGCAAACAACTCAACAACGCACGCATCTACTCCAAAGGATTCGCTTACTATGTAAGAACAAGATATCTTGTTTATCCGTTAGGAACCGATTCCACTAGACTATTCGTATACTTCGGTTGGATCCCCAAAGGATGGTACGGCAAAACCCTTTTAAAGATAGCAATGGTTCAGCTCGAAAAAGCCTATGGAAAAGGTTTGAAAAGTGTAGTTGAAGACGTAATCAAAACAAGATCTTATCGTTGGCTAGGACCAAGCGCGTTAAGCATAATCAAAGAATCCAAATCAGAAAAAAATCCAGTTTTTCCTGCAAGAATGCAACAGATCCGAGTTGGTTATATCAGAGAAGGACAACCCAGAGAATTAGTTGATAAGGTTTTAAATTATATTTTGGATGCAGATGAATCTGATCTTTATCGGATCAGGATCAAATCATTATCCAAGGCATGGAAAATCCCTGAAAAAGAATTACTCCTTGTATTTTTACACGGATGTAGATTGGGATTATTTACAATGAGTTGGGACGTGGTATGCCCACATTGTAGAGGAGTCAGAACAGAAGCGCAACATTTAGGGGATCTTCCTACAAAAGATACCTGCGAAGTTTGCGAGATACAATTCGAAGCAAATCAATTGAATTCTATCGAGATCACTTTCCATGTGCATCCTTCTATCAGAGAAGTGCAAAAAAGAATGTTCTGTGCTGCTGAACCAGCTACTAAAAGCCATATTCGATTCCAAAAATATTTGGACTCTGGAGAAACATATAGTTCCAAACTTCTACTTTCTCCTGGCGTTTATAGACTAAGAGTAAATGGAGAAAAAAATTATTCTTTATTAGAGATCAAAGAAGAAGTCCAAAATGAAACCTTAGTTTGGAAAACAGGTGAGACCCCGGAACAAATAGAGATCGCGGATCATCCTAAACTAATCTTGGAAAATTTATCTTCTTCCCGAAAAGGTTTTGTGATCGAGGAAAGAAGAGAAGACCAAGATTGTCTTAGGCCTACTGATTTATTCAATTTCCAAGACTTCCGAGATCTATTTTCCCAAGAGGCCCTTTCCACAGATCTACAATTGGATATTGGAATGCAAACTATCCTATTTACGGATATAGTAGGTTCTACAAAATTCTATTATAATAAAGGGGACTCAGGCGCATTCTCCGAAGTCAGATATCATTTCGTAGAAGTTTATAAAGTAGTAAGAGAATTCCAAGGTGCTGTTGTCAAAACGATTGGAGACGCAGTGATGGCGGCTTTCCCTTCTCCTAGCGCAGCGGTAGAAGCTTCCGTAAGACTCCAAGAATTTTTCTCGGAAGAAAATACTGAGACTCCTATTCGAATTCGTATCAGTTTACATACAGGGCCTTGTTTGGCTGTGAATCTAAATAGTAATATAGATTACTTTGGGAACACAGTAAACTTTGCAGCCAAATTACAAGCGATCGCAGATGGAGGAGAAGTTGTATTTTCTGAAGCAGTATTTAGAGAAAAACAACTTCGCCAATTGATGACCGAAAAAGGCTGGAAAGTTAAAAGAGTCAAATTTCATCAAAGCTGGATAAATGAAGAAACCCCTGCGTATAAATTGGTGTTTAACGGTGCAAAAATATGATATTTAAAATAGTTTCTCTTTTCTTAGCTGCTTATTTCATTTTCGCAGGTGCAGTTCAGTATAACGATCCTGATCCACTTCATTGGATGCTTCTGTACTTTACTTCTTCTTTAGCTTGTATACTTGCTGCGCTCGATAAGGATAAACTTCCTTTATTGTATGCGATCATAGGTATGGCCGGAATTGAAATAGCAGCTACGATCGATGGATTTTTTGATTGGTTAAGAACTGGTAACGAAAATCTGATCACTGCAAAGATGACTGACGAAAAACCATATATAGAACTGGGGAGAGAATTTTTAGGAGCTCTCATTAGTATCATAGTCATTACTTGGCTTTGGTTTAGAAAACGTCCTAAAAATTCTAAATAATCTAGCCGATGACATCTCTTCCTAAATTTACTAAAAAGAAAAAAGGCAAAGCTCTTATCATAGAAGGTGGAGGAATGAGAGGCTCCTTTGCAGGCGGAGTTCTTTCTTCTATGGCTCCCAATTATCCGCCTAACAAATTTGATCTGATCGTTGCAGTCTCTTCCGGTTCTTGCTCTTCTGCATATTATGTTACAGAACCTAATCCTTCTTCTGAAGATATTGAAAGAGCTCTGGACATTTGGAGAAAAGAATTAGCAGGAAATCATCTTATCTCCTTTTGGAATCTTTTTAAAGGCAAAAGAATATTAGACCAAGATTATCTAATAGATCATATTTTCCAAGAGAAGGTACCGATCAAAACAGAAGTGCTGAAACAAAAGAAAACCGTTCCTTTTTATATTGTGGTCAGTAATTTCAAAACCTTGCAGCCGGAATACATAAGAGCCACTTCTCAAAATCTTTTTCCCCTACTTAGAGCTGCAACTTCTCTGCCAATTGCAACTAAAGGTTATGGCCTTTTAGAAAATGCAAAGTATACGGACGGAGGAGTTTTAGATCCTATTCCAGTCGAAGCAGTATTATCTGCAGGTTATAAAGATATTACAGTCATTCTCACAAAACCAATGGATTTTAGATTAACCCCTACAAGTCCTTTATTAGGAAGTCTTGCATTTCCCAAATTTCCAGAAATGGGAAAAGCATTCATAGAACAGAGATACAATCGTTATAACCGAGCCATGGAGATACTGAATGATCCACCTAAAGGGATTCGTTTTGAAATTATAGCTCCTGAAAAAACACTTCCTGCAGGAAGAATGACCACAAATGCAAACCTATTGAATGAAAACGTTCAGCTAGGAATAGAGCTCGGAAAAAAGATTTTCCCTAAGTAAAAATTCTCTCCAGCTGTCCAATTTCCAAAACCTCAATTGATTTAAGGATAACAAAAAGAGGTTTTATGAAACGTATCTTATTATGGTCCTTCTTGGCCGTTCTTCTACTCATCCCAATATTTATGAGCTTTGGGATTTGGTCCGCAAGCAACCAGTTATTATATCCTGTTTGGAGAGATAATAAAGATTTCTCCGAATGTAATTCTGAAACAGAAAAACATTGGGGACAATCTTGCGGAAATTTAAGAAGTTCCAATGAGTTCAAATTCGAAGAACTAAAGATACCATCTACAAATGGATTTGATCTTCCTACTTGGAAAATAGGCACTCTTGAAAATGGAAAAGGAAAATCGAAAGGTGCCATCTTTTTAGTCCATGGGGGAGGAAGTGATAAAAGAGAAATGACAAAACATATCCGCTTCTTTTTAAAAAGAGGACTGGATGTTTTCAGTTTCGATTTTAGTTGTCATGGAGAAGCATATTGTGTGACTCCAGGACTAAGTTATGGTTATAGAGAATCTAAAGATGTTCTATCTATGTATCGATATCTTTCAGAAAGATATGATCAGATCTACGCGTTCGGAAGTTCTGTAGGAGCTTCTTCTATCCTGATATCTTTACCGGAGATGTCTAAACTTTCCGCAGTGATCGCCGAAAATCCAATGTATAATTTTGAAAGATTGATCTTAGAATTTCCGGGCACAGCAAATGAAATTCCGGCATTCTTTTCTCATCTTTTGATCAAACTCACACAGATCAGAGGAAAGTTTGAAACTTCACCAAGTCCTGCAAGTTCCTTGGCGAATACCAAATCAATACCGATCTTATTTATTCATAGTAAAGAAGATCAGGTAGTTCCTTTTCAACAAAGCCAAGACTTAGCGAATATTTATAATGGCCCGAGCGAAGTTTGGCTCTTAGAAAAAGGAGAACATGGAGCCGCGAGGGAAACGAATTCGAAAGAGTATGAGAGAAGGGTTACTCGTTTTCTAGATAACTTATAGTGAAAAAATTTGAAAGATTGCAATGGAGACGCCGGGGTTCGCCGCGACGCAATCTCGCATCCTGCTCGATTGGGCTCTGCGGCGTCCCATCCAAGCCTCGCTACATCCTGTAGCTCGGTCGCAACGATTTACGCTTCCTATGGGGCGCTATCGTTGCTTTCTTGGCTGGGCTTCGAACCCCTCAGATATTATTTTATTTGAAAGATTGCAATGGAGACGCCGGGGTTCGAACCCGGGTCCTATTGTGCCTTAATGGGGCCTCTACATGTTTGTCTTATGTTTTAAATCTCGAAAGGCCTTAGCCCACAAGCAGGCGTGTCCTTCCTATTCGATCCAAATACTCTTTAAATCGTGAACCGAAAACCGATCTAAAAAGTCTCCCGTTTAAGGCAGAAGAAAAACCACCGGGAGAGTAAGCCTTTCTTCCGTAGTAGCGATTAAGCTGCTAGTGCTAATTCGTTGTTAGCGTTTAAAGTTTTGAAGGTTTTTAAGAGGCCCCTCACCCCTACATGCCACCACATCTTAACTACAACAGTCGAAACCTAATTCGTCCCCGTAGATTTAATGATTAGACTAAAAATCCGTTGAGCTAGTTAGGAAATCAAGAAAAAGTAGATCCGTTGGCGCTTCGATTTTGAAAAATTTCATTCTACTATTTTCGGTTTTATTGTTCTATTGCGGGACTTCTTCTTCCCCGAAAATCAAAAACCCAAGCCAGGAGATTTCCGGTTCAAAATTACCTCCTGGTGAATTACAAGACGGATTGTATGCAATCCTAGTTGGAAAATCATTCTATCCAAATCGACTTACAAATTCAGACGAACAGGAAGGTGAATCTGAGATCGCATTCTTATTCTATCTAATAAAATTAGAAAAACGTTATATTTTGATCGATACAGGAACTTCTTCTATATCTACGCCTGAGATTACAGTCCATAATTGGATTTCTCCGGATAAAATTTTAGGTTCGGCCGGGATTAAACCTGGAATGATCGGAGAAATTATTCTTACTCATTTTCATTCGGATCATTCAGGAGGAATTGGCCTTTTTCCAAATGCAAAAGTTTATACAACTCCTGAGGATTGGGATTCAATTAAAAAAACAAATCGATCCGCAAACAACAAACTCACGACCAAAGAAAGATCAGGCAAAGTCCAATTCGTAGGCTCCAGTCTAGAAGTTTTTAAGAATTTTCGGATCTTATTAACCAGAGGACATACACAAGGTTCAATTGCAGTAGAATGGTTAAAATCTCCAGGTAAAAGATTTTTAATCACAGGAGATGAATGTTATTGGATAGAATTTTGCAAACAAGGCCAGGGTCTTTCTTCGGAGGGGGCCTTCTCCCTTTCTAATAATAAAGAATTTTTAGATTATGTTTCTGTTCTGTCTTCGAGCGGGGCCAAAATTTTTACAATGCATGATCCTGCCGTTTTATCTTTTGGTGAAGAGATCTTTCCCAGGATTTATAAATTAGATTAAAAAAAAATCCCCCGGTTTTTGGCCCGAGGGATTTTCTGAAACACTGATTAGAATCTAAGCTCTTATTTATAAACTTTATCGATTCTCTTCTGATATTTTTCAGTAATCACGTGTCTTTTCATTTTGAGTAGGTTAGTCAATTCATCACCTATTTCAAAAGGTTTTTGAGCAAGTACTACATGCTGGATCAATTCGAAAGATTTGAATCCGTGCTTAGTGCTATTATATTCTCTAATTTCCTTTTTATAGAAATCGATCACCTTAGCATTATCAATCAAATCCTTGATATCCTTAGCTTGGATCCCATTTTGAGCTAACCAAGGTTGTAGGACTTCTATATCCGGAACGATAATCGCTCCTAGGGATTTTTGGTCCTGACCAAATACCATAGATTGTTTGATATAAGGAGATTCGTCCATACGATTTTCTATTGGAACCGGCTCTACGTTTTCTCCACCCAAAAGAACTACAGTTTCTTTTGCTCTTCCTGTAAGCGTTAGAGTATGTTTGTAGTTGATGAACCCGATATCTCCGGTGTTCAACCATCCGTCTACAATGGTCTTCTTAGTGGTTTCAGGATTTTTATAATATCCTTTCATCACTTGAGGCCCTTTGATATGAACGATACCTTTTACTCCAAGCTTACCAGCAAGAATCTGTCTTTGATCATTGATATGAGTTAACACGTTTCCATGATCGTCTCTCAACTGAAGTTCAGTTTGAGGAACTACATATCCTACGGAACCGATGATCGGATAATCATAGTGGCGAACTGAGATCACAGGAGCACTTTCAGTCATTCCGTAACCTTCCAATACCAGTAATCCGATATCGTTGAAGAAATTATCCACGTGACGTTGTAAAGCTCCACCACCGGATAGTGTTCCTCTCAAACGTCCACCGGTAGCTTGGCGGATCTTAGAAAGGACGATAGTATCCAAAGTTTTGAAGTTAAAGATAAGCCCTAAAATCGCGATAGTAAGCAGAACTGGCGCTAAGAATGCCAACTCAGGTTTATACATCTTGATATAAGAATATCCCACTGCACTGATCAAAGAAACTGTGAATGGTCCAAAAACAATTACTCGAGCAATAGCCTTAATAGCAAGTGCAAGAGATTGGAAGATATTACGGTTTTCGTAATCCACTTCTTTTCCAGTTAGGAAACGAACCCCAGCATTATAGTTCTTAGAGAACAGATATGCAGTATTAAAGAGGAATTTACGAACTGGAGGAGTCTGCTTAGGATCGTTGATCTTATTGTAAATCCCAGTATAGATACTTTCCCAAACCCTTGGAGCAGAAGCCATAAAAGAAGGTCTCGCTTTTGCGAGGTCATTTCGTAGGTCAGCAACCTTAGTATAGAAAGTAGAAATCCCAAGAGAGATTGCAGAGTATTCTACAACTCTTTCGAAAATATGCCATACAGGTAGAATTGACAACATACTGTCGTCATCGCGTATAATTGATTTTTTTAGGATCAAAGGAACAACATGTTCCATCTGGTGAGCCATGTTGGAATGCATTAACATTACACCTTTTGGCATTCCAGTTGTTCCAGAAGTATAGATCAGAGTGAATAGATCATCAGGTTTGATACCTTCGATTCTCTTTTCAGTCTTGTGTCCACCTTTAGATCTTAACTCTTTTCCAGTTTCGATCAGATCATAAAGATGCAAAACGCCTTTCGCTTTTGTTTTGCTATCTTTATCCATAATGATTATGGTTTCAACGCCTTTCAATTTGGCTTTGTTCTTAAGGAACTTCTCGTACATCTTATCGTTTTCTAAGAAAACTACAGAAGCTTCCGAGTGTGTTAAGATATACTCCATCTCAGAATCGGTTACGTCAGTTCCTCTTGGAACGTTTGCACAACCGGAGAGTAAAACTCCCGCATCAACGATGATCCATTCCAAACGGTTATCCGCTAACACACCGATATGTTCGCGGGCCTTCACACCTAAATCTATTAATGCCTCTGATAAACAGAGACCTAGATCTACTAATTGTTTAAAGCTGGTCGATTGATATTCTTTATTTTCATCCTTCGACCAAAACGCTGGTCTGTCCCCATAAGACTCGGAAGCCTTAAGGTACATGTCTGCTAAATTCTTGTACATTGGAGTTGTTCCTTTGAAGAAGGGATATATTACGCTTATCTCAATAAAGCGCGTTTACGTTAATGTGAGAAGACGACCCGTCAACTAAATTTTAGAAGAAGTCAAAGCGTAGGTGCAGTGCAAAATCGAAGGAGAGATATGTAAAAAGAGAAAACTCCGCTCGAAAGGACCTCGAACGGAGTGAGAAAGGAAAAATATTACTGTTGTTCTTCGCCAGCGCCTTCTTCTGCAGGAGCAGGAGTAGAGTCAGACTTGGTTCCTTCTTCTTTTCCTTTTTTGGAATCTTTCTTATGCTTCTTATGGTGTTTTTTCTTACCTTTTTTCTTCTTAGCTTTCTTTTCTTTTTTCTCAGCTTTAGAAGCACCAGCATCTTCAGTCTTTGCAGGAGCATCGCCGGTAGTCTCTTGTGCGCTAACTCCGGTGAAACCGAAAAGAGCGATTGCAGACACAAGAAGGGTAACAAGAATTTTTTTGAATAGGTCCATTATGATCTTCCTATAGAAACTTTGGTTTGTGTCGTAATTTTATTATTATGCGAGGCAAATCAAATCCATTTTACATAAAAATCAGATTTCATCCATAGGAGGGACCCATTTGTTCGGGATTGCTACAGCGAGTGACAGACGGTCCAAAAATTTATCTTTCGGGATTTCGTAAGCTCCCAAATTCAAAGTAACCGGATTCATCTGTTGGGTATCGAATAATGTGAAGCCATCCTTCTTCAATGCCTCAAACAGAAAGTAGAGCCCGATCTTCCCAAAATCAGGTAAAAAGGAGAACATAGACTCTCCAGCAAAAAATTTACCGATGGCGACTCCATACACTCCTCCACCTAACCGTCCATTTTCGTCCCAGACTTCTACACTATGAGCATAACCTTCCTTATGAAAGTTAGTAAAACCCTGTAGAAAGTTCTCTGTTATCCAAGTTTGTTCTTCTGTCCTGAATGCGCAGCAACGCATAACTTGTTCAAATGCACGATTGAATGTGACTGTGAATTTTTTTTGGCGAATTCTTCTATGAACTCTGGAACTAATATGTAGAACATTGAGGTCAAAGATAGCCCTCGGATCCAAAGAAAACCAAAGTAAAGGTTTATCCGCCCAAGGAAAAATCCCGCGAGTATAAGCATATATAAGTCGATCCGGTTTTAGATCTCCGCCGATACCCACAACCTCTTCTATAGAATGTCTAGGATCCGCGAAAAAATCGGAAAAGTCCCGGATAGGAGAATACTGATTTTGTCTAGGGTTTTCCATTTATTCCAAGAGAAGAGGATATGATTCTTCGACCGAGTATATCTGACCATTCGCTCCGCTGCGACTAGAAAAAAGGTGGAATTCAGACATAGGAACTATGTCAGTTTGGAATTGTGCAAATTCATTCAAATACATATCCAAACGTTTTTCAGGCGTTCTTTTGAATCTCCCAATCGTTATATGAGGCTTATAATCCCTTTTATCAATAGAGAATCCTTCTCTTCTGAGGGTAGATTCCAAAACCTTTTGAAGTCTTTTTAATTCTTCTGAAAGAGTAACTCCCGCATACAAAATCTCAGGAAATTTATTACCAAAGAAGCCTACACCTTTTATCTCTAATGAAAAACTTTTTTCAGAGACTTGGCTGCAGATCTCGGAAACCTTTTCTAGCTCTTCTGGTTTTAACTCTCCCAAGAAAACTAAAGTAGCATGAAAATTTTCAGGAGAAACCCAACGGATCTCTTCCAAACCAAAACAGATTTTTTCCAGATCCGATTTGATAGAATCTGGAAGAGCCAATCCTAAAAAACTTCTCATTCGAAATCTACTCCGGAGACTCTTCTGACGCCTCTGAGAGAATTTACTAAAATGATTTTAGAAGCAAGGCTCAGATCTTGTTTAGAAATTTTCTTTTCCTTTGCTTTCAATTTTCGGACCCATTGTTTACGAGCTATTCCAGGAAGAATTCCTTCTTCTAAAGAAGGTGTAATCCATTCTTTATTTAGTAAAAGAAAGATAGAATGAATAGCCCCCTCTGTCAGATGACCTTCTGTGTTTGTATAAATTTGATCCAGATAACCGGAAGAAACTGCAGATTCATAACCGGCAGAATAAATTTCTCTGATATTTGTCTTATGATAATAGAACTGATTTTTTTTATTGGTAGAAGTTCCGCTAAACAGAACCTTCCCCTCTTTGGGACCTGGATGAAATTCGGAAACTTCTGACTGGAATTCTCCGCTACGCAAAAGAATAATTTTCACTCTATATTTTTTGTCGGAAGTAATTTTGCCTAAGACTTCATTAACTATGGATTCCCATCCTTCTTCTTTCCAGACGAATCCAAGTTGATTCGCAGATGTTATCATTCTATCTTTATGATCTTTTAAAAAATAGATCTTTCTTCTTTTGCAGATCGTAGTTGTGAATATATGAAAATTCTCTTTAGCATTATTCAAAAATTTTGCCTTAGACCAACATTCTTCCCATTCTGCATTTGTATCGGATCCGATCGTAATTCCAGAACCCACTCCCATTCTTCCTTTTTTCTGTCCGGAAGGATCTTGCAAAAATTCAAGAGTGCGGATCGTTATAGAGGAAATTTCTTTCCCCGGAGACAGATAGAATATTCCTCCAGTATAAACTCCTCTCTTTTTTTCTAAACTATTGATGATCTCTGAGGATCTTTTTTTAGGAGCTCCAGTGATGGAACCTCCAGGGAATAATGCCTCTAAAATATCTGTCCATTTTATATTCGGAGAAAGTTCGGATCTTATCTCGCTGGTCATCTGGAAAACTGTTGGATATTCTTCGATGGAGAAAAGTTTAGAAACATTAACTGAACCAGGCAAAGAGATCCTTCCCAAGTCGTTACGAAGAAGGTCAGTGATCATCAAATTTTCTGCTTTATCCTTTTCTGAGTTGGAAAGTTCTAACTTCAATCTTTGGTCTTCTGCTAAATCTTTTCCTCTTGGTCTGGTTCCTTTCATTGGAACAGTTCTAATCTGATTGGATAATCTTTCCCAAAACAGTTCGGGAGAGAATGAAAGAATATCTCTTTGTGTCGGAATAGAGTCGCCAGTATGTATCCAAGCCTCGTACGGAACTGGCTGTTTTTTTCTAAGTTCAAAAAACAATTTTTCGAGAGATCCTTCTAATTTTATCTCCAGAGGAAATGTGAAATTGACCTGATAGATATCTCCTTCGTATAGAAAGTTCCGGATCTTCTGAATATTCTCTTCATATTCTTTCAGATCCATCTCTGATCTAATTTCTACGGAATAACCTTTGTCTTTAAATTTTGATTCCCATTCCGAAATTTCAGCATAGCTTAATGTCTTCGGTTCAGAAAAAATCCCGAACCAGAAAAGAGGATCCTCGGAAACTTCTTCCATATTGTCAGGATTTAAAAATAAATTCCCAGCTTCGTAGGAGATCCAACCTGCAGCATGATATCCTTGTGCTACCTTGTTTTGAATTTCTAAGAGGAATTTCCTTGCTTCACTTCGTCGATTAGTAGTAAGAATTTCATTCGGCTCGGTTAGAACTAGACATCCATCTGCAGAGAAACCTTCTCCTAAATAAATAAAAGGTTTCCTGGAGTTTTGAAATAGATCGGAAATCATTGGAAAAGGTCTTAAAACCTTATTCTCAGCTGCTTCCGAATCCTAAAAGCTAAATGAATAAGATTCTAAGATTAATGTTATCTCAATCCTTAAAATTCTTCCAAACCGCCGGAAAATTTCTTCTGGTAGCTTCTGTTTATTTTCTTTTAGGAAAATTCGGAGAATTCTTTGGGACTTTTTCGGATTACGCCTCCCCTGTTTGGCCCGCATCCGGTTGGGGACTGGTCACTCCTTTACTATTCGGAAGAGTTTCTTATTTCGGGATTTTTACAGGTTCCTTTTTATACAACTGCCAGATCAGACATGAAGATCTTCCGGGACAAGATCTAAGCATTTATTTTGGAGCTGCAGTGCTCATCGGTTTTGGAAGTACTTTGCAATCTTTCACTGGAGCTTACTTATACAAGAAGTTTGTTCCTGAATTAGATCTTACAAAGAATACATCCTTCGTTCTTAGATTTCTTTGGATAGAAACATTAGTTTGTATTATCGCGGCGACCATCGCATGTTCTGGACTTCTGCTTTTAGGTATACTTGATTTAAATTCGCTTTTCCCAACATGGATCACTTGGTGGATGGGAGATTCTTTAGGAGTATTCGTATACTTTCCGTTCTTCCTGAGCTGGCTGGGGCCAGGACTCCCAAGATCCTATGTACACTCTTGGAAAGAAAGTGTAGGACTTGTCTCTTTCTTAATTCTATTAGGAGGAGGGATCTTTTACTTCTTTAGCATCAATCAAATACCTGCATATTTTCCGCTTTCTTATCTCCTAATTGCAGTCATCTCACTTGTTTCCCTCAGATTCGGAGGAAGAGAATCGTCTTTAGTACTTATTATAGTTTCTATTATATCTATCTTAGGAACTGCGCAAGGAGGACATTCATATAATTTTCCTGCTTCCAAAGAAGTGTCCCTTCTCCTTTTACAAAGTTTTCTTTCTGCGATCTCGATCGCTTCTCTTCTCGCTTTATCAGTCATAAGAGAAAGGGTAGATGCACAAGATGAGATTTACCTTTCGCATAAAAGATTAGAAGATCTCGTTGCAGAAAGAACCCAAGAACTGGATCGATCTTATCGATTTTTAGGTGCGAGCGAAGCAATTTACAAGGGTCTATTCGAGAATATTCCAATCGCAATCTTAGAATGTGATTACTCTGAAGTAAAAAGAATGTTGGGCGAATTGCCCAAGATGTCCAGAAAGGAATTTGCTAAATTCCTAAAGACGAATCGCAAGTTTGTTTCAGAATGTTATGAAACAGTAAATGTAGTAGATGCAAATAAAGAATCTATTCGCCTATTCGAAGCAAGATCGAAGGAAGAAGTTCTATTCCTCGCCAGAAACTTTTTTAGAATAGGAAACGATCATTATTTCAAAAAACTTCTGACCAGGATTCGTTTTGGAGCAAGAGTCCTTCATACAGAAACCACATTATCCACATGTAACGGAAAACAATTCGAGGCATCGATTCGTTGGTCCTTGGCACCAGAGTTCGAAGAAACTTTCTCTTCTACCATAATCACTGTTACAGAAATAACTGATAAGAAACAGGCAGAGAGGCAGTTAAAATCTTCCTTAAAAGAAAAGGAAGTAATGTTGAAAGAGATCCACCACAGAGTAAAAAACAATCTGCAGGTGATTTCCAGTTTATTCAATCTTCAGTCTGAATACGAAAACGATCCTAAGATCCACGAGGCATTTACAGAAAGCCAAAACAGGATACAAACCATGGCGCTGATCCATGACGAGTTGTACCAATCTAACGATTTAGGAAATGTAGAATTTTCAGGTTATTCCAAACGACTTGCGGAGAAGATCAGGTCCGCCTATAAAATCGGAGCGGAAACAAGAGTGGATGTGATATCAAGTCCTATCCATTTAGAGATCAGCATTGCGATTCCGCTCGGACTTGCATTAAATGAACTACTCACAAATTCTTTTAAATATGCATTCCCTCATAATTTTTCTCCTACGGATGAAAGACCAAAGATCCAAGTCAGACTCCAAAAAAAGGAGAATGTAGTAATATTAGAAGTTTCAGACAATGGGGTCGGTCTGCCCAACGAGTTGAATCCAATCGTGACTCATTCTTTCGGATTAACTTTGGTTCAGGTGCTGACCAAACAACTAAAGGGAAAATTGGATTTTTCCAGCTCCAAAGATCATGGGGCCAGTTTCCAAATCCGTTTTGAACTTCCGAATTAGGAAAATTCCTTGCGAACTAGTTCTCCAAATCAGAGTAAGGAGAACATGAGAACTAAGCCTCCTAGTCCGATCGCCAACAGGGCAGAAGCAAGAAGAGAACAAATCTTGGAAGCTGCACTGGATGTATTTTCTGAAAAAGGATACCATGAGGCTGGGATCGCGGACATAGCCGGAAAATTAAATATAGGTCATGGAACCTGTTATCGTTATTTTAAGAATAAACTAGATATCCTACACGCACTAGTAGATCGAATCCTCATCGGATTATTAGAAGTAGTTCGTAAAGAAAGTCCTGAAAAATCAAACACTATAGAAGAATACAGAAATCAGATCAAAAATATTGGCTGGGAACTATTTCAACTTTTCAGTAAAGACCCAAGACAAGCAAAGATCGTTTTTTTCGAAGCAATGGCATTGGATGAAACTGTAAAGAGAAAAGTGCAACTCGGAATCGATAAGAGTGCAAGGCTGACTGAGTTATATCTGAAGAATGGTGTGAAAAAAGGATTTTTAAGAAAAGAATTGGATACTCGGATCGCATCCCAAGCAGTAAACGCGATGATGTTTGAAGGAATACGGATCAACCTATCTTCCAAAGTTGATTCTAAATTTGCAAAACGTTGGCTGGAAGAAATGCCCACCCTTATGTTAGAAGGAATGGGCAAACGTTAATTACATTTTATAAAGTAAGGAACTGTACCAAATCTTTTGCAGTGATATCCGGAATTTCTTCCATAGGAATATGACCTGCACCTTCATAAGTAATAAATTTAGAATTCTGAAGATCCTTAGCCCAGTTTTGTGCGTATTCTAATTTCAACCAATGATCTTCTTTTCCCCACATAACCAATGTAGGAGCTTTTACAGATTTGATCCCTTCCGAAATTTTAGGATCAGTAAACTTCTCCCTAGCAGTTCTGAAAAAATAATTATAAGCCTGTCTATTTCCTTCTCTTCTGGAAAGATCCACGTACCTTGTTTTGATCTCAGGAGTAATTTTAGAGGAATCTCCGTAAACCTCATCTACACTTTTTTCTACCATAAAACTTGGAAGCATATGGCGTGCAAATGGACTTACGATCGGGTTACTTCCTAAGGCGATCATAGGAGGCATAGGTTGCGCATATCCGGCAGCATCTATCAATACCAATTTTTGAACTTTATTAGGATATTTTAATGCGTAATTCCAGGAGATATAACCGCCCATGGAATTTCCAACTAAATAGAAAGAATCTACTTTAAGATAATCCAGGAATTGATTTAGGACTTCTACACCTTCTTCTAAATTTAACTTTTCCAAATCCTCAGGTGGACCCGTAAGGCCATGTCCAGGAAGATCTATACGGATCACTCTATAACGGGATTTTAATATTTCTGCCCAAGCATCCCAAGTATGTAATGAAGAACATACCCCATGCAATAGTATAATTACAGGACCTTGGCCCTCGTCCCTGTAATGGATATTAAGATCCCCAATTGGAGCGAACTTTGACTCTGAGTTCGCATATTTCGTTTTCAAATCCTCTAAGGAATCTGAACCGACCCCTAAAAATCTACAATCAAGTAGAATGATGAGAAGTAACATTAAGCTTATTGTTGTTCTTTTCATAATTTCCCTGTTTAATGAAAATTCCCACCCAATCGGAATGACAGATATGTCATTTAGATCCCAAAGTAAAACACGTTTTTCTTTGAAATTTTTAGATTTCCCCTATTGACAAAAACTGAATGACATGTCATTCTTATGTTCAATTAAGGTGAGGAGTTAGAATCCAATGGTTCAAGTGGATGTTTTTTGGGCCTACGGCCTGGGAGCCGGTTACGCAATGGCCGCAGCTCGCCAAATTAAAAAATTGCAGGCGGGAGAAATCACAGCAGGTTCCCTACCTTCTATCAAAAAAGAAGAGAAGAAGGTTCCATTTTGGAAGAATACCTACTTCATCTCTAATCTTCTTTATTTAGGTTTATTATTCGCTCCGTCGGGTTTGTACCTAGTTTGGCAGTTTACTAGTTGGGAAACAATGCATGCTGGAGATAAGACCATGCCTGGTTGGCTTGTAGCTTTATTCGGTTTAACAAATATTTCCCAAGGCATCTTAGGCTTCTGGGTAGTTTGGAAATTAATCGAAGCAGGAAAAAATTTCTTAGCTTATCTGCAAGTTCCTGCAGGTTATTTCGGAATGTTCTTCATCCTTGTTCATGGATGGGACGGAACTGGTTATAAAAGATTTTTTTCGGAATCTGTTGAGCAATTCCATACATGGACCTGGGGAACCGCAATCAACTGGTTAATATCTGATGTTGCAATCACTCTCTATGTAATGGGCGTGATCTTAATTCCAGTTCTGATCGTTTCACTTCTAAAGATTGAAAAAGAAGGTTGGGAATTAGGAGGATCTGGAGAATTTTCTGTAAGAAAGTCTCCTTCCGGTTTTGTTTCTACAATTGCGTTCTTAGCAACTGTGTTTATAGGCGCTTTAGGGTTTGCGATTATCTCCAGCGTGATTGTTCACCAACTTGGTTGGATGCTTGGAGCGATCATTTCTACTTTGGTAATTTATACTTTAGGAATTTCTAAATTTGGATTATTCCAAATCTTCTATAAAAGTGTTTTACAATCAGAAACCGAAACTGGTGGCAAATTACAAAGTGTTCGTTCTGCTGCTTAAGCTATAAGGCTTTTGTCTTCTTTAGAACCGTTCAAATTTTTGGCTCTGGCGGGTTAATCTCCCAGAGCTTTTTTGTATTCTGCAATTAGAAGTTCCGGATTTTCTCGGCCGATAGAAATTCGAATCAGACTTGGATCCAATCCTACTTCTTTCAAAAATCCCCTGCCTGCTTCTGTAGAAACTAACTCATAGTGAGCTAAATACATATACAACATGTTCAGAGTGAATTCAGTTCCAAAGCTCGGCCCTTTTAATAATCTTAAAGAATTGTAAAATGGTTCCAAAGGAACTCCGGGTTCGATTGTGATCACTCCACAATGTAGATCCTTATCTCTTGCGATCTTGGAAAAGTTTCCGTGGTTTTCTTCGGAGCCACTCCAATGAACTGCTTTGATCTTAGGATGATTTGAGAAGAAGTTTGCAAGTTTAGCAGCATTCCTTCCTATCTCTTTCACTCTTTCAATATAACCTTCTAATTCGAAGGACATACGTTCGCAGTCTCTGCGATACGGAGTTTCTAAAAACTCAGGAGAATCTTTTTTCAATTTTTCAAAATAAGTAGAAGAAGGATTCAAAAATAAAGCGCCCATCATCACATCTGCGTGTCCGGATGCAAACTTGGTCAAACTCTCCACAATCACATCCGCATAAGGAGAAAGATCCACAACTGCGGAACCTGCGACGGAAATATCAGCTACTAATGGAATTCCATATTTTTCCAAAAGTTTTTTAAGTTCAGGATAATCAGGAACTTGGATAAGAGGATTTGTAGGGGATTCAGTAAGAATTGCAGCTACTCTATGGCCTTCTTTAGAAAGGAATTCTTCCAGTTCTTTTAGATCGACCACGTCATGGAATATATGAGAACCTCTGGAATATTTTTCTAATATTCTAATATTGTCTACGTATAACCATCCAAGTCTAAGCCAGATATCTTTTCCTTCTTCTGCACGAATTCTATCTAACGCTCTAAAAGCAGCATAGACCGCATTCATTCCAGAAGTAGCCAGATACACTTGTAAATTTTTGTCCGGATATAGAGCGGATAGTGCTGCTTCTACCGTTTCATAAGGTTTTTCTTTTCTGGATTCTTCTTTGTATACAGAATCTATAAGTCCTTTTTTGAATAAGTAATCTTCTGCTTTGCGAGAAGATAATAAACATCCAGTATGTTGGATGAAGGATAATATTTTGGATTCGTTCTCTTTATGAGAAGGAATGGTTAAGGTGATGATACCTTCGTCTTCTATAATTCTTGCGCCTTCTACTTGGAAGAATGAAATGATATGATCAGCGGCTTTGCGGGAGTTTACGATAAACTGAGGGCCATCTACTCCCTTAGTCTCTCTATTATAATCTAAAATTTTTTCTATATAAGCATGAGCTACAAAGCGAGGATATCCTGCTTTTAATCTAGAAAGAGTTTCGGTTCTTTTTTCTTCGTATCCGATTACGTCAGCGACTTCCGGAAGGCTCATGGAAACCGCATGTATGTTTTCAAATGGTATTCTTTCCCCGCAGATCCTACGATGCGGTTCTTCTATCTCTAGTATCATACTCTGATTACCATCGCAAAATTTTAGGCAGAAACATCAACTTTATTCGGTTGGACGAACGGAAGTCTAAAACGGTTCTAATTTGCCTGTGAATTTGCGAGGCGCTTGACTCTGTCTTCTTCTGTTAAGGCGTTGATCAGGTCGTCCAGATCTCCTTCCATTATAGCAGAAAGATTATGACTAGTAAATCCGATCCTATGATCTGTACATCTTCCTTGTGGAAAATTATAAGTTCGTATTCTTTCGGATCTGTCTCCTGAACCAACCATCTGTTTTTTTAGAGCATCAGCTGCGGCCTTTTTTTCTTCCGCCTGTTTTTCTAATATCCTAGCACTTAAGATCCTCATTGCCTTTGCTTTGTTCTTGTGCTGGGATTTTTCATCCTGACATGCAACTGCGATCCCAGTTGGAATGTGAGTAATACGAACTGCGGAGTCGGTGGTGTTAACGTGCTGTCCACCAGATCCGGAAGAACGATACACATCCACTCTCAAATCGTTTTCATTTATATTGATTTCTGATTCTTCTGCTTCCGGCAAAACTGCAACAGTCACAGCACTTGTATGAATCCTTCCTCCGGATTCTGTTGCAGGAATTCTTTGTACTCTATGAGTTCCTGCTTCGAATTTAAAAAGGTCATAGGCCTTATCATTTTCCATCGCGAAGATGATCTCTTTTAATCCGCCTATGCCAGTCGGAGAAGAATCTATGATCTCATGACGGATACCTTGTTTGTCCGCATATTTGGTGTACATTCTAAACAGGTCGGATACGAATAGTCCTGCTTCTTCTCCGCCGGTTCCTGCTCTTATCTCAAGTAGTATATTTTTGCCGGAATTAGGATCAGGGGGAAGAAGTAGGATTTCCAACTCCTTCTCCAAACTTTCTATCCTTTCTTCTGCTTCTTTGCGCTCCTCTTCGTACATAGAGCGCATATCCCCGTCTTTTTCGGTTTTTAAAAGTTCTTCGGCGTCTTTTTTGTTCTGAATTAATTTTTGGTATTCGGTAATTTTATCGAATAAGGGCGTGAGTCGGGAACGTTCCTTATAAAGTCGTTTTAAATCATCCGGATTGGACGCGGTTGTAAGTTCGTCCGATATTTTGAGGTATTTTTGTTGTATTTTTTCTAGTCTATCTAACATAGAAACCGTATCCCATTGCCTTGGTACCTTACTCCTCTACATGGAAAACTACAATTCGATTCTCTCCGCAGTTTCCGATCAGATACTGAATCTTTTATCCGGTCTTCATTCCTATCGTAGCCCCTATGCTAAGACCATAGGATCGCCAGATGAGCTCATCCAAGAGCTTACCCAAAAATCGTCTCTCCAAACGGGAGCGGCGAGTGCAGCTCTTGCCCTTCCCCAAGGACGTTTGGGACTTGTTACATTGGCTCCCGAAATTATTTTAGTCTTAAGGCTCCAAGGTAAATTGGTAAAAGACATTGCTGCTTTATACGGAAAAGAGCATCAGGTAACTTCAGAACTTATGGCTTATTGTTTATTCAAGGACAAGACCTCATTTTTCAGGAATGTTCTTAAAGATGCTGGCGCTCGGGTTTTGATCCGTCCGATAGCTTGGAACCTTTTACAAGAAGCAACTTATCAGATCGCGAAGGGTCTCATTAAAGGTAAGAAGTTTGCAAAACCTAAAAACGGATTTTGGCTTCCGATTTTTGGATCCTTACTTTCTGGAGGATATTCTTTTTTGGAAACTCGTAATGTTGCTTCCAGAGCTCAGAAATTATTTTCTAAAGATATTATCAGCGTCCAATCGGACGAGCCTTGGGCTGAGGAAACTGCCTGAACTCAAAATCTAAGTTCTATCGAATGATCAGAGTCTTATCTTTCTTATTATTAATTTTTCTTTCCTGGAATTGCAAAAGTAAACAGGAAAGTTTAATAGAAGAGATCCAAGAATTACTGGAAGAGCAGAGTTACGAAAAAGCTTCCGGTATGTTAAAGGATTATCTGGTAAAACCAAAATCCGACGACGAAGTTCTTTCTTCTGAAAAACCGGAAACTCCTAGAATAGTCGAACTCTCTTATGACAGAAAAAGATTAATCTATCTAGAAGATAGTAAACTAAATTGGAGAGACGCAAGCGATGGATCCAACGGTTCCAAAAGTTTGGACGAAGTTCCAGCTTCTCTTGCAGTTTCATTAAACGCAAACTTTGCATTGGCCGAATATCCGATGACAAACGGCTGTCGTTTATTCGCTATTTCATTAAAGAATAATGATCTTCTATATGAATCAGGCGCGCAAATCTCTTGTAGGAATCGAGGCGGGATCTCAGACGATGGTTCTAAAATTTACTACTTCGTAGACAACCAACTCTATGAAGAAAAAACAGTAGAGCCTAGAACTCCTAAGCTGATTGTCTCAAAAGAAAAAATCACTCCACCTTTTGCTGGACTCAAAGCTAGATTCTTTTTATATCCGATCGGAAAAGATTTTTTACTCTTCTCCGGAAATGCTGGCTCTTACTATTTATACTATTTCCAACCTGAAAAAAAATCAGTAGAGAAAATAGACCAAGAAGTCATCAGTCCATTAATCTATTATGGAACAGGAGATTCTGCATATTATTTAGGCGGCTCCATCGGTAGACTTCATTTAAGAAGATTACAACTCGGAAAAGGCAAACCTTCTAGCAGTAAACTATTTACAATTAGCCGAAAAGAGATCAATCCTTGGAAACTTCCAGGTAAGAACGAATTCGTTTCAAATTATTCGGGCAAAGTACATCTTTGGGGTCCTTCTCGCAAAAGTCAGGTTCTACCTTTACTTTGCGAAAGGATCTGGCTTGTGGATCAAAACAAGGTTCTATGCGAGAATGAAAAAGGCGGGCTGTATCTTACCAATTTGGATTTTCCTGAAGAAGATTGGAGAATTCTCAAATTGTACGAAGAAGCCAGAGACAAATAATCTTTAAAAAAAGATATTAATGATCAGGTTTCCTTTTTGGCCTTCTATCGGTTCAGGTGAACCATAACGTGTCTTTGCAAAACTTTTTGCTGGGAATTCTTGGTTCCAAACCTTACCAGAAAACTGAACTTGTCCGCTGGATTCAAAAGAAGAATTTTTGATCCATTCTCTGAACTTGCCTTCGTCTTCTTGAGAACCAAGCCCGATCAATTTGCTTACGTAAGTTTTTTTAACGATCTCTTCCATTTGAGGAGATTTTAGATCTTCCGTAAATAGGATCCCCAATCTGCCGGAAGGCAAATTTGCCACCCAAACTTCTGGAAGAATTTCTTTTTCAGAACCTGTAACCGGTACACTTTCTGATTTTTGCGTGGAAGTCCTAAGCAAAGAACCTTCTAAAAATTTTCCAGAAGGATCGAATATATATGCTCTTTCTTGCCATTCACCTGGTTTGATAGAAAGTTTTCCTTCTTTCACTTCGGGAGAAGGTAAACAAATCGATCCTGCTAAGATAGAAACTCCGTATATCTTTGCAAGGTCTCCGAAAATCCTTTCGTATCTTTCTTTAGAATCTTGAGCGATATCGAATGATACTGCTTCTCCATTTAATATATGGGAGAAGTTTTTAAGGGAGATCCTTTGGAAGAACAAAGCCCAGCTCCAAGCAGAGTCGATATTCTCCGAATCCAAAAGTTCCTTTCTAGAATCCATTAAGAAAATATAATTTCCTATTTCTGGAGGAAATGTAACGATCGTGGAATTTTGAAGCCAGCCCTTTTCTTTTGCAATAGCAAGTGGCTCTTCTAACCAGGCTCTGAATCTATCTTCTCTAGTAAAATATTCAGGTTTGAATTCCAACTGAACGATGAGTAAATTTCCGGATCTTCTATCCCAGCCTAAGGAAACTGATTTGGTTTCTTTTTTAGAGATCCTTTTTTGGAACTCTTCCTCGCTTAAAGAAACTCCAGATAGAAGCCATCCGATAAATGCAAAAATCGGAACTAAAACTAAAGATGCGAGTGCATTCCTAACGAACGGGCTCATACCAACCAACCTTTAGGATTTAATTTACCATCAGGTATCTGGGGAACATATTCTCTTTGGTATAATTGCAGGGCATCCAACATGTATTCGAAAAATAAAGGTTTAGGATCGTAGGTGGCTGCATCTACCCAAGAAATATAATCATGCTCATCGGAGAGAGTGATCTCACCGGATATAAATTCCCCATGATAAGCAACGATCACACACGGATGATTTCCATCACTGACTCTATGTTTATGGATTAGAATGGGTCGAGGGTGGATCTTGATCTCACAAGCTTCTCCCATTTCTTCCTTTAACTCTCTGGATAAACTTTCCAGCCAGTCTCCGTAAAATTCGTCCTCGTTCATTCTTCCACCAGGAAGGTCCCCGAATCCGGATTTACGGTCTCTAAGAATGAGAAGTTCTTTTCCTTTTCTCAAAAAAACCTTTTGTGTGATTTGAAAAAAACCGTGTTTGCTCAAAGCTCTATCCTTTTAGCAGCGACCCTTAGGAAGCAATTCACTAAATACTCGCTCAGGAAGCTTTATGCCTGACAACCACTTTTATATTCTCCGGTTTCCTTGCGTTTGTATACGCTTCCGGGATAGATCTGGAATCAAATTCTTTACTGATCAAGTTTTCAGAAACTGATTTTAAAAATCCAGGTTCGGATATTAGAAGTTCTCTAGTTCGAACAAAGTCCCCGCATCTGCTTGTGCTCAAGATCCCGCCGCCTGTAATCCAATCTAAAAACAAATTGGATTCGTGTTCGGCTGACTTAGAGATCAGAATAGACCCTCTTGGTCGAACCAATGATTTTTCTTCCTTCTTATCTGGGCGGATCACTAAATCTAGTTCAGAAGAAGAATCTATGATTGCAAAATCGAATCGAGGCAAAACACCTCCGAATTCTTTAGATCCTAAAAACCTAGTTCCTTCTTCGATTGAACCTGTAAAGATCCGAATTTTATCTTTTTTTTCTAGATCATCTAATAGTTCTTTTTCTTCTTTGATTAAGGAAACAGAAGAAGAAATGAAAACCCAAGCGGGCAAACTCACCTCAATTCCCCAAACCAAATTTAAAAAATCGGATCTTAGATTTGTTACAGAAATCTCATCCACTACTAACTCAGTGAGATGTGCAATTCCAAGGGAGGCCTGTCCATTTGTAGTCTTTCTATGAATTTCTTTTCGAGTAAGATAGATGCTAGTTTCTAGTCCGGAAATAGAACCTGTGGTATCAAATACTAGATCAAAAGAATGTTTGTAATCGGGCCAGGATGCAGATGTTGGAGCTCCTACATTCTTTTCGAATAAAAGACCTTCTTTAATATCACCTTCTCCCAGTTTAGAAAAATATAAAACTTGATCTGCACCCATTCTCAAAGATAGATCTGCTAAGTTTTGATGTCTGATAAGCGAAACAATTTCGTAGTTTAGTTTGTTTCTTTTTCGATATAGATCCAAGGCTGCGATCACTAAAGAGCCCAAACGTCTAGGGCCAAGAACAGCGATCTTTTTAAGATCTGCACCCACCTTTTTAAGATCTGCACCCACCCGGCCTAGAGAAACTTCTACACCATGTAAAGAAGCGGCAAATGGTTCTAATAGAACTGCTTCCATATCTTCTAGTTGTTTGGTTTCTATTAAGTTTCCTTTTGGTGCGAGAATATAAGGCCCGAATCCTCCAGGCAAACGATCAATTCCTAATACCATTCTAGTCGGGCTATGCGTTGGAATCCCAACTTGGCAAAAAGGATCAGCTTCTTCTCCCCTGGAAACTACCGTATCATTAATTTCTAATACGTATTTTTGGCCAGTGAGATAATCGGATGCGACTACTTCATGGCCAATAATCTGAGGAAGTGGAAAAGGCAAAAATCTGCGATCTAAATCTGTAGAGCAAATCCCGCAAAGTTCTGTTTTGAGAAGTCTATAACCTTTTCCGAGTTCTAAATAAGGAGAAGAATTTCGTAAAATCTGCCAACCAGATTCTTCCGAACCTTTCATTTCATATACTGAATCGGAAAAAGAATCGTTCGAGTTATATTCGTAAGCAGTGAATCGAACTTCTATCAATTATCTTGCCCCGACAAAAAATCCTAAAATCAAGAGTAAGACCACGAACACTAAGTTTAATGCAAATCCGGTATGTAGTTCTCGTTTTATCTTATTATTCAAAAAATATGCAGTGAACACTACTGAGATAAATCCACCTAGATGAGCCCAATGTGCAACCTTGTCTCTGGAAAATAAATTGGTGATATCAGAATAAACCATAAGCCAGGCCACTGCGAAAACAGGAAAAGGATAACTTCTCTTTTTGACTCGGATAGAAAAAGGAGAAAGTAAAGCGGCAACTGCAGCGAGTCCAGATACAGCACCGGAAGCTCCAATAGCAGGTTGATTTTCTCCTAAGATCATTCCTCTTACAAAAGAATCCAAACCGCCCGAAACAAGTGCGCCCATAAAAAAGAAAAGAAGCCATTTTGTTTGGCCAACTTTATATTCTACAATCCTTCCTAAAAAAAATAGAAAGATCATATTCCAAAATAAATGAGTGAAGTCCGCATGTAAGAAGACCATTCCGATCCATTTCCATGGATAAAATTCTCCGGGACGACTGATAAAGAACGAATTTACAATTTCTTCTGGAACAAATACTGTAAGAAAAATTTGAGAAATAGTTATGAGTCCTACAATAAAAGCAGTTAGAGGAAATTCGAATAGAAAGGCCTTCATTTAGATCCTCTCTGTATATAATAATTCATATAAGCTTTAAGCATTGTTTTGAGTTCTTGTAAGATCCCATCTGCTAGTGCGCTATCTTGTCTTTCTCTGAGCCAACGACTTAAGACAGAATCTGATACTTCTACCATGATCCTGGACATGACCATCATTTCTTCTTTTTTCTTCATCCAAGGAATGACCCCGAAAAATAACTCCGCGATAAAATTGGCAATCGCCCTGTTATTCTCTCTATCTATACTTACAAGTTCAGGATCTAAGTTTTTATTCGACCACATTGGTATAAACCCAGGTTCGGATTTATAAAGTTGAGCAAATGCATCTATGAGTCTATCTACTAGATTTTCCCATTCCGTTTTGTTCGGAGGAGTATCTAGAAAATTCATGATCATTGAATTCACTCTTTCCAAATGCCTTTGCCCAACAGCTTTTAAGATAGCATGCTTGTTTGGAAAATATTGGTATAAGGAACCGATCGGAATCCCTGCTCTTTGAGCGATCAGATTTGTAGTGAGCGCTTCTGTTCCGACTTCATCCAAAAGATCCGCAACTATATCTAAGATATACTCAACCCTCTCTATAGCTCTTTTTTGAGAAGGTGATTTTCTCAGATTTAACTTAGAGTTTTTCTCTTTTTGTTTAGAGGATATTGACACTTTCTTTTTTGCGATTTTGGGCAAAGACATTCCCCGGATTTAAGTCGGTTTCTTACTAAAGAACAGAAAACTTGGATTCTATCAAGAAAACTATTTCACGCCATAATAGCGAAGAATGTGCCTAAGGCTAGTCAGGTATGAAGCGCCGAATAAATTTATATGCACAAGCACAGGATATAACTGCCAGAATTGGATCCTATCCTTCAGATTGCCCGGATCATCCAAACCTGCAGTGGCCAAAATGTCCTGCATCTCTTCTAGATTTAAAGGACTTCCGAATAATTGCAACATTGCAAGGTCTTGTTCCGGATGCGAATAAGCAACGGATGGATCAATCAAATACGCAAATCCATTCTTACCTTGTAAAACATTTCCTGACCAAAGATCTCCATGGACCATCCTAGGTTTTACATGATCCAATCCCCAATCTTCTGAAAACTTATCGAAGATCCCGCGGATCGCTTGTGAATCTTTGTCTGTCAGAAGTTTTCGAGTTTGCGCAAGTTCTATCTGAGGTTTTAATCTCCTTTCCCAATAAAACTCTCTGAAGGAAGAAAACCAACCATTGGCTTGGTTAAGAGAACCTATAAAGTTATCCTTCTTCCAACCCCAGGAACCGAATTCGTTTTTGTATAAATTTTTTAAACTGGCGATTAGGTCTTCTCTGAACCCTGCAGAAGAACCTGTTTGTACGAATTCCATTGCAAGAAGAGAAACTTTTCCTAAATGAACGGTTCCTAGATATTCTGGAACTCGGACACCAAGTCTGCAAAGTTGTTCCAGACCTTCTGCTTCTGTATCCGCCATTTCTTTTTTAGGAATGATCTTAATGGCAAGTTGAGAACCGTCAGGCAACCTTGCCTTATATAGTTCGAATAGGCTGGTAGAATGATGGGTGATCTCCGCCTTTTTGGAGGAGGATAAAATACCAAGACGATCTAATCCGTCTCGGATCAAGTCACCCATTCCTGTATTCGTGATTGCCATCATTCGCATCCTACCTAATTCTTCGACCCTGGCTGTGTATTTAAAATCGGAGATCAAACCTTCAGGATTGAAGAAAAATCAAGGATCAGCTTCCTTAATATTACAGGACGGATAAATGAAGATCTTTTCAAGGCTCAGATCCATGTTTACCTGCGTCATTTGTTTTTACCTATGTCCCTTATCGGCTCAGGAGAACGTTTGGAAGTATACTATAAGCCAGGATCTAAGCTCAAAACCATTGGTTTATTGGGAGAAGGAATTCAAACCGAGGACCAGCATTTGTTTTACAGGGACTTATATCGGAGCTAATGGAGAAGTTTCCGCGACCTCGGTACCTTCTACCCTTCAAACAATTGGAAAGAAGAATGAGATCCGATGGTTTCCACTTATTACTTTTAGATCAGAAGTTGCAGGGAAGAAGGTTCTGGCTTCTCCAGAACTCAGAAATATACTCATTCGGAATCTAGAACTCTATTTGGATAATCATTCTTTCTATTCTGGTATCCATTTAGATTTTGAAGGTATAGGTCCGGAATATTCTACTCATTATAAAGAGCTCTTGTTGGAACTCCAACCAGTCCTAAAGAAGAAAGGCAAACTTCTAACATTGGCGGTTTTTCCAACAGAAGGATTCGATCCTAAACTTTCCGGTTTTCATTCCGCAATTTATAAAG
Source organism: Leptospira saintgironsiae (assembly GCF_002811765.1). Classification (NCBI taxonomy): domain Bacteria; kingdom Pseudomonadati; phylum Spirochaetota; class Leptospiria; order Leptospirales; family Leptospiraceae; genus Leptospira; species Leptospira saintgironsiae. The sequence goes on from NZ_NPDR01000001.1 coordinate 260,203, forward strand.
AGAATCTCGCAGATGAAGTCGTGCTCATGGCTTACGATTTACATTCACCTAAAACTTCTCCAGGGCCAGTCACCGAAATTGGTTGGGCAAAACGAAATATGGAACATCTTCTTAAAACATATAAACCAGAACAGATTTGGTTAGGACTTCCTTTGTACGGTTATTATTGGAAGAAGGACCTAAAACGGCCCAAGCTCCTAACTCAAAGTTCGGATAAAAATTTTGCACTTCAACTTGGAAAAGAAAAAGAAGGGATTTATTTAATCCACACGGACAAAGGAGAAGGTAGCCTGATCCTGGATCTAAAACTCTGGGAAGAATATGCAAAAAATATAAAGTTAAAGGGCTTAGCATTTTGGAGATCAGGATTTTAAAATTTTATCTGAACCCGTAAACGATTTTCACCTTATGACTTTTTCCGTTTTCATCGTTTATATTACTAGTACCTTTAAATTCCATAATTCTTTTGGATTCGATATCATATACTAAATCGATCGGTTTTACAAACATGGAAAGAATAGCACTCGCTATCTTCATTCTTAAAAATAAGGCAGGCTTACCTTTATACTCTCCTTCTTTGGTTTTCTCGACGGAAAATTGGAACTTATCTCTTTCTACAGGAACTAAAAAGTGGAAGTTTATTTTTTTACCCGATATGAGCTCTTCCCAATGATCGATCACGAAATAATCAAAACCTCCATCTAAGGCGGATAAATTCCCACCGTCCAAAATTTTTTCTTGGATCATATCTGCTGATTTTCTACGGGCAAATAATTTAACTGAACTTCCGCTTTGCAATATACCTCCTTCCAAATATCCGTCTCGATAATCCTCCAATTGGAATTCGGGAAGAGTTCTGTTTTTTAGAAAATTGATCTTTTTTTTCGCGAATATTTTTCCTTCCCGATCCTTGTATGTAATAATAGAACTAACGTGTTTGCCATTCTCCCAAGTTTCTTCATGGAAATCTTTATACAATAAAGTGCCTGTTTCCAAATCGGTTGCGGTCCCGTTAAACCTGATTTTTCCCAGGTCTGTCGAACCGAGTGGAGATATCAAAAACAAAAAGAATAGAACGAGAATCGATTTATACATATGGGTAAAACCTTTTTAGTCGCAGTATCTATTATATAAAAACGAATTTCCAAAATTTCTGCAAAAATATAAGTCTGAGTTTGTTATTTATAATTGGAAATATATTTTATCCGTTCTAAATATAAATAGATCGGAACTATTTTATTTCCAGGCGGAATAAACAAATGAATCGAAAACTCTTTCTTCTGTTCCTAATTGTAACATTCATCGGATCCTCAAACTTCTGCTCTAAAATCCTAGGCACCAAATCAAAACCTGGTTTAGTAGTCATATTCCTAACCGGAAAAGTAGAAGTAGAACGAAACGGAAAGCGTATCCCTCTTTCTTTAGGAAGTGTCTTACAAAAAGACGATACCATCAAAACGAACAGCGGAAGTTTAGACTTACAAACCGGTCTGGGCCATGTAATCCGTTTAAAACCTTATACAAATCTAAGCATCGATTCTCTACATGGAGATCTTTCAGAAGAAACTTCCCTCGCAGTGAAAACGGGTCTTCTACTTGTAAAAACAAATAAATTAAGCCAGAAAGAGCAGTTCAAAATTTCCACGCCTACAGCAATTGCAGGTGTTCGCGGAACTGCATTCTCCTTCGAAGTAGTTCAAGGCACACTTCCTAAGATTAAAGTATATGAGGGAATGGTTGCAATGACCTTAAAGGCGCCGGTCAGCCAAGTAATTCCTGCGGATAAAATTGCTGAAAATCCAAACTACCAAAAACTCCAAAAACTATTGGAAGAAAATGAAATAGTGATCTCTGAAGAAGAAGAGGCAGAAGTTAAGCCTGAATTCGACCAATTAGCTCAAACAATTTTAAATCAATTGGATGATGCAGCAATCACCCAAAGTATCGAAAATTTTAGGACCGATCTGGTGAGAACTGTTCAAAAAGGAAAATTCGAAAGAGATCCTAGAGAAAGTGCAGATTTGGAGACCTTAGTAAAAGTAGATGAGGATTTGATCTCAGGCAGCTTAAACAGTAAGTCCTTAGCAAAAGAGATTGAGAAGGACCAAGGTGAAAAATTGAATATCGCTCTGGACAAAGTGGAGTCGATAGCCGGTTCTCAAAAATTGAACTCTGAAGAAGAGATCAAAAAATATTACAGCGTTTTAGAAACCATTCATAAGCTGGATAATACAATTTTACATGGAGCAGTCGTGACTCAGGTAGGAAATACAATGTTGGTACATTCTACCAAAGGTATCCACCGTTTGAATGTTTCTGAAGTGGAGTATATCCAATACAAAAACTTTGACGTGGTTACTAAAAAGAAAAAGTAAACATTCTTAAGGCCGGTTTGTATTCTTTGCAAATCGGCCAAACCCTCATTTTTTCCTTTTCATTCTCCTTCCTTTCCGGAAATTCTCTAAAAGAACCTATGAAAAAGAAAATACTTTTGCTCGGCTCAGGTGAGCTTGGAAAAGAATTCGTAATCGCAGCCCAAAGATTAGGCCAATATGTAATTACTGTCGATAGTTATGACGGCGCACCCGCAATGCAGGTAGCTCATGAAAAAGAAGTTATCGATATGTTGGATGGGGACGCATTAGATAGAATTGTTGCCAAACATAAACCGGATCTGATCGTTCCAGAAATTGAAGCAATTCGAACCGAAAGATTTTACGAATACGAAAAACAAGGTTACCAAGTAGTTCCAAGTGCTAAGGCAGCTAACTTTACGATGAATCGTAAAGCAATCAGAGACCTTGCTTCACAAACCTTGGCTCTAAAAACAGCAAAGTATAAATATGCTTCTACTTTAGAAGGATTGAAAGAAGCAATCTCAACCATTGGAATTCCTTGTGTTGTAAAACCTTTGATGTCCTCTTCCGGAAAAGGACAATCCGTAATCAAAACAGAATCAGATATTGAACCTGCTTGGATCGCTTCTCAAACAAAGGGAAGAACTGGAGCGTCAGAGATCATAGTCGAAGAATTTATCTCCTTTGAATCCGAGATCACTTTGTTAACGGTAACACAAAAATCAGGAAAAACTTTATTCTGCCCTCCTATCGGCCATAGACAAGAAAGAGGAGACTATCAAGAAAGTTGGCAACCTGCAGAGATCAGTGATTCTCAACTTAAGTCAGCTCAAGAAATGGCGGAGAAGGTCACTAAAGAGTTGGGCGGTGCTGGTATCTGGGGAGTAGAATTTTTCTTAACGAAAGATGATGTTTATTTTTCGGAACTTTCTCCAAGACCACATGATACTGGAATGGTTACCTTAGCTGGAACTCAAAGTTTTAACGAATTCGAGTTACATGTTAGAACAGTTTTAGGTCTTCCAATTCCTGAAATTCTTTTAGTAAGAAAAGGCGCAAGTGCTGTCATTCTTGCTCAAACAGAAGGACAGGTCCCTAATATCCAAGGATTGGACAAGGCTTGTGAAATGCCTGAATCTGATTTGAGAATTTTCGGAAAACCAATCACCAAAAAATACAGAAGGATGGGAGTGGCACTTACTTATTCAGATAAAGATGAATCCATCTCTATGCTTCGCAAAAGAGCGGTATTGATCGCATCTAAGATCAAAGTGGATTAACAAAACCGACCCGACTAGGTCGGGTCTGGTATCATGTTTCCATAATATTGCAGAAGTTCAGGTTCCAATGCCTTGATCTGACCGTTTTCTCTTTTAATGAACTTTCTGGAATTTAAAACCTTGAGCCCTCTATCTACAATTTCAGAAACATCCTTTGTCAGATAATTTCCTTTTCTAGTTAAGATCATTTCTTCTATCATTTTGTTTAGATCGGAAGAGCTGATCTCTCCATCCGCTTCCGTCAAAAGTTTTGCGACTATTTGATTCGGAAGAATTTTATGATGGGCCTGCCAAGATCTGGAGATCTCCATAGAAATAGAAAGAGTGGGATCATCTTCTTGCATATATCTAGAAACAGGAATTGGTTCACAAAGATCCATATATACTTCTGTTCTTTTAAATAAGAAATCTCTAAAAGAAAGATGAGTGTCTTTTCCTGCAAACTCCACATCTTCAGGAACATTCTCATAAGAAAGAACGATTGGAACTACAATCACTTCGCTTCCAGTATGTTTAAATGCATCCACTGATGTGGAAAGAATTCCTGTCTTGATCGGAATGATACCACCAGTTCTAGATCTGGTTCCTTCTGGATAGACTAATGTTGGAATTCCAGCTTCGAGCATCATTGTAGAATATTGGGTTAAACATTCTAAATAAAGAAGGTTTCGATTTCTTTTTCGATCCACCATATAGGCGCCCAAGGATTTCAAAACTCTGGCAAGCCCTGGAGTTCCCATCACTTTTTTATCAGCAGCATATCTTGGAACAGGAAGACCTAACCATCTGAGACCAAAAGCAACTTCGATAGAATCTAAATGGGATCTATGAGTTGGAGTGTATAAGATATCGTATCTTGAAGCAAGAGCTTTGATCTCTTTTATATTTCCACCGATCTTAGGAAGTCCTCCTCCAGGTTTAAAACCACCAATTGCAAAACGTGCAGGAGCTACTAAATGAATGAGAGATTCTCTAAAAAGAGGACTGTACCCATCTGCAATTTCGGAAACATAAAAATCTACTAAACGTTCCAGGTTTCTGCTTTTTCCATTTTCGTAAGCGACTTCTGCCTCTTGCCATAATTCAATCTCTTTAGGAAGAAGCATCAGATCTGTTCCTGCTTCAGTTTCCACAGCTTCAGAATATCTTTTTTCCAAAGACTTAATCTGTAATCCTGACTGCTTTAGTATCCGATCCGATAATCCAGGTTGAGAATGAACATGTCGAAGTACCCTTCTTCTTAATGCTTGTTGGAATTCCTTCCCAGATGCCAAAGACAAACCAAATCTTTTTCGAGCAGTTCTAGAAATATTTCTAATATCATCGCTAGTAGATTTAGAAACAAATCTGATCATTTCAGTAGGAGAAACTTTTCTAGTAAGAACTTCAAAGAGTGTTGTAAAAAGTGGGAGTTCCACCTTTTTCTCTTCCGCAAGATCTAGAATGGTAGAAAGTGCATAAGCTCCTTCTACATGCGTTTCACTCTGGCTCATTTCTTTTTGGATGAATTCTTTTGGATTTAAAAATAGCTCAATTCTTTCGAGTAAATTTGGAGAATCCTCTCCAGAGATTAGTTTGCGAATAAATCTTTGTCCATAAGCTCTATTTCGACTTGCTCTGGAAGTTGCAGTGGTAATCAGGTCAGCGAGTCCAAATTCCATCGCAGGTTTTATTGGAAGTTCTAATGCATTTAATAGAGTTAATATTTCTGAAAAACCTAAACTGATCAGCTCACCTTCAAAATTGGATCCACATTCTGGAATTCCATTTACGAGACCGCATGCAATCGCGATCGGATTTTTCATTACCCCGAATAATTCTAGGGTTCTGATATCTTCAAAAGTTTTGATATGATTTCTGGGTCCGAAAAAAAGATCTTCCATAACCTCGGAAGCTTTTTCACCTGTGGATGCAATAGAGAAGAAGCTATGTTTCCCTTTTGCCATCTCAGAAAGAAGGTTAGGTCCTGCCACAGCCACATATTCCATGTTCAGATTTTCTTTCATCTCTCTGACCTTGATTACATAGTCTGAGAAAGTAATAGCGTTTGTCTTTTTACGGGTAGAAGTGGAAACCAAACCTTTAGTAAAAGAAATGATCGTATGTTCTTCTTGTTCTGAAAGATAAGAAGAAAGTCTATCGATCACATTTTCTTTTTGTCTGGAAGGAACTGCGATAACGATGACCCAAGAACCTTGCGATAAAAAATCGAAATCGTTTGTAACGATAATATTGTCAGCAAGAGGAACAAATTCTTCTAACAATTCTGCGGATCTATCTTTTTGAAGACGATCCGCCTTCTTCTTATCAGAATACCAAAGAAAAAGTCTGTCTGCTCTTTCTGCTAAAGATACGGAAAGATGAACTCCCATCGGCCCGCCTCCGAAGACGGCGATGTTTTTATGATGGACTCTAGTTTCTTCCAATTCGTTCATCTATTCATTCCAATTTTAATTTTTATATCCGGATCACTTTTCAATAAGACTAGAGGAAGAAAACCAATAAAATTTCTCCACTTTTACGATTGCGTTTCCTGATGAAACAGAGAGCTTAGCGGAAAGCCGATCTTGGCAACTAAAGTCAGACTATCTCCCGAAATGAAAAAAAGACTCATCATACATTTTTTCTGTATTTTTCTTTTCGGCCTTATAGTGATCGATTGTTCAACATACTGGTCTCATCGAAAAAAAGATTTAGGAGACGTTTTCACTGCAGGGGTGGAAACTCCAGGTTATGGAATCGGAGTTAGAATAGGACCTCTTGCAACTGGATTTGTTTTTCAAGGTGGAGAATCTGAACCTGGAAAAAGAGACTTAGGAACCGGATACGGATTAAGAGGTGGAACTTACGGACCTTACAGGTCCCAACAATTGATCTTTGGATTTTTAGGCGGGGAGAAGTTCCACTCTATGCCTTCGACCGAAACTTCTCCTCAAAAAGAAGAAATCAAAAAACCTGAATCAAATTCACCATCGGGAGATAATTTTTTATTACTTCCAGAAAATCCCGAATCAGAACAAGATCCCAACCCTACTCCGGAACTTTCGGACGAAAGATTAAATTCTAAAAGTTACGAAATTCGATATTTACGTTTTTATAATAATCCAGTCTCTGAAAGAAGAAAAGCCAAAAAGGAAGCATTCTTTCGAAAATACTTGGAGAGTTTAGATCCTCGAAAAAGGAACGAGGCAATCCAGACATTCTTAGCCCAAAATCCTAAAAACAAAGATGATTATCCATCCGCATTTTTGTTCGAAGTGGAATTCTATATTTCCATTCGATATGGTATTAGGTTAGGATTTAATTTTGGGGAATTTTTAGACTTTCTTCTTGGGTTTACTGGAATCGATCTGATGGAAGACGATATCTGAAAATAAAAAGGCCGCTAAACCAGCGGCCTTTTTGTAGATGTGGATCAATATACGAATTAAAGTTTGTATTCGTATTTTTTGATCACACCTTTTTTATCAACTATCACTTTGATATACTTAGTGCTATCATCTATTCTGGAAGGTTTATCTGCCAGAGTTTTGTAAGAATTCTTTTGGTATGTAGTGGATTCAAAATACCATTCTAAAACAGATCCGTCTTGAGTATTTTCTTCGAAAGTAGGAGTTCCTAAAACAGCTTCTGCTTTAATTCTTTTATCTCCTTCTTTAACCATATTCGCTTCTACAACACGAATATCCGAATTCGGAACGTAAGCCGCCTCTGATTTTTTTTGTTCGGAAGAACAAGCTCCGAATATAAGTACCGCAGCAAATGATATTGCGGATAATTGACGTTTCATTCTTAACTCCTTAGCGCGAGCGCACTATTTAAAAAAGCGGCTCTATAGTTTTCGATAAAACGGATTTGTCACGCCGAATTTCTTAATTTTTGTTCTAGGATAATAAGAAGGTCGTCCAGATCTCGTTTCAGGCCTTGCACCTTTTCAGCGGTGAGACCTGATTCTTCCAACAATCGTTCCGGAATACATATCGCTTTTTTTTGCAATTTTTTTCCTTTTGTGGTCAGGCTTACCACAAGAGAACGTTCGTCCTGATCTGATCTATCTCTAGTCAACAGACCAGCGGATTCCATTTTTTTGAGAAGAGGAGTTAATGTCCCTGAATCCAGAAATAATTTATCTCCAATTTCTTTTAAAGGAATTTTATCGGTTTCCCAAAGGACAAGAAGAACAAGATATTGAGGGTACGTAATGTCAAACTCCTCCAAAAGCGGCCTGTATAATGCAGTCACCGCTCTAGAAGAAGCGTAAAGTGGGAAACAAATCTGTTTCTCTAACTTTAAGGATTCGTAATTCACTTGGAAAGAAGTTCCTCGATTTGTTTGTCTAGCTTTTCAGGAGGAGTCATAGGAGCGAATCTTTTGATCACATTTCCTTGTTTATCAATCAAGAACTTGGTAAAGTTCCATTTAATAGATTTTCCCAAAAGCCCTGGAGCCTGTTTTTTAAGGTATTGATAAACCGGATGAGCTCCGTCCCCATTCACTTCTATCTTTTTGAAAAGAGGGAAATTCACTCCGAAATTTACTTGGCAGAAACTTTCAATCTCTGCGTCACTTCCCGGCTCTTGGTGACCGAATTGGTCGCAAGGGAATCCTAATATCTCCAAACCTTTTCCTTTGTACTTGTCGTACATTTCTTGAAGTCCTTTATATTGAGGAGTAAATCCACATTGGCTTGCGGTATTGACGATTAAAAGGACCTTTCCTTTATAATCTTGTAATTTCTTTTCAGATCCGTTGTTTAAAGTAGCGGTTAGTTCGTATAAATTCTGGGCCACAGCTGGGCACCTCCTAGTTACGTAGTAAATAGATTGCATACAATTTAATTTTGTTCAATCTTTTTTAGAAAAATTCTAAACTTATATATTGAAAAAACGAAAAAATTTAAGACCATAGTCTAACTGCAAAAATTGGATTTAAGTAAAAAGGAGCAAAATAAATCCAAGGATTTGGCTCTTCTTCCAACATGATTTAAGAGGAATCAAAATGAATTTAATTTCTTTATTTCAAGGAAGAGAAGAAGTTCCAATACAAAGTGTGGAATCTGTCTCCGCAGATTGGGAAGAAGCAATTCTCATATGTAGTAAATGTGCGATGAAAATAAATGGAGAAACTAATGGCAGAAAAACCCGTCTGAAATCTGAATTAAAAGACGCTCTTCGGTCAGAAGGGATTAAAGGTGTAAAAGTTCTGGAAGTTTCGTGCTTAGATGTTTGCGAAAGGAATCGGATCGCAATCGGTTCCAGCAAAAATTCTCAAATGGGTAAACATATTCTTTTATCTCCGCCCGGTATTTCTGGAAGAAAACTTCTCCCGATAATATTGCCCAACCGATTTAGATCTTAAGCGAAAGTGAGAAAATAAACATACGATCTAACTTGGATGTATTGTTTTCGTGGGGATAAATCGAATCCATAGATCTTCTGTATTGGTAAGTAAATCTTACTAAAATCGCGGGATCCGGATGATAATCTAATGTCGCAGTTGCGCCACTAGTTTGAAAGCCATCCTTTGTATTTGTAACGATGATCATCTGGTCCCGATCCAGATATCTTTCTAATCTCATACCAATTCTCCAATCAGGCAAGAATCGATACGCTAGCCATAGATTTCCCACGTAGGTTTGTCTAAAAGCAGTACCATCCCGACGAAGATAGATTGGACCTTCAGGAGTATAAACCAGATCTTCTCTGCTAGCTCTTTCTTGGTAAGCAACATCAAAAGAAGAAGCTAATGTAAGTCGTTGGAATGGTTTCCATTCCGCGATAAAATTATTATAATACCTGGTTTCTTTCGGAGTAGTAGTCGGCTGTTCATTCCCTATAAAAGTATTCCAACGAAACATCAAGTTGCCTAGAGGATTCCATTCTAATCTAAAACCTCCTGAGATGTCCTTATTATTGTCCGTTACTACTTGGTATCCATTATTCAAATGAAGTTGGTAAGAAACTTTATCACTGATCTTTCCACTTAATCTTGCTCCCGAAACATAATAAGGTACGTAGTCTAGAGAGAATGCACGAGTATAAACAAAATTCTCATGAGAGATCCAAGACTCATATCCTAAATGCCCAAAATAAATCCCAGCATCCAACCAAGTAGATTTTCCTAAACGAACACCTCCATATGCTTCTTGCATGTTTCGAATAGATGATTCGTTAGAAGTTTTGCCTGTGGTCCCTTCTCCCGAATAATTTGCGACAACAGATGTACCGAATTGAACTGCGAACCTTCCTCTATATTTATCTGTTTCTACTTTGGCGTCTAGATAAGCTAAGTTGATATTGTACTCGTTGGTTCGAGTTGCTTGTGTTGTATATAATAGTTCTTTGGATGCGGGTCGGTTCAAACTGGCATTATAATAGCCGTCGACGAAGAAACCGAACTGGATCGGGATCACCAGATCCTCTTTTTTCTTAGGATTCAGTTCTTCATTTTTATGACCGTCTTCCTCTTCTTTACTTAAGACTGTCTTTTCTTTGGGTTTGCCTGAGGTCTCTTGAGTCTTTAAATCTTGAGAGAAAAGTGGTCCTGAAAATGAATAAACACAAAGTAAAAAAATAAATCTGGACAATCGCAATTTCTGGAACATGTCTTGGAAAAGTGGTTTTATTCCATATCCGTAAAATGTCTAATGAAAATTAATCCAAATCAAAAGGAAGAGCATTGATGGAAGAGAAAAGTCTACTCGTTACTGCCATTATTCTACTCAGCACAGCCGTTCTATGTGTTCCTGTTTTTAAAAAGTTAGGAATAGGATCTATTATAGGTTATGTCGTAGGAGGAATTTTAATCGGACCTCATGGGATCCGACTCGTTACCGGCGGGACCGAGATCATGCATTTTGCAGAATTCGGTGTGGTCCTTCTACTCTTTTTAATTGGGTTGGAGCTCCGACCTCAAACTCTTTGGGTACTCCGAAAACCGGTTTTCGGAATGGGATTTTTCCAAGTAGCAGTTTCTTCACTTTTATTAGGTGGATTGATCGGCTATCTATTCCAATTGGGCCTTATTCCTTCTATCATATTAGGGATCAGTTTATCACTTTCCTCTACTGCATTTGCTCTTCAATCCTTAGCAGAAAAAAATCAGCTCAATACTTCTTACGGAAGATCTGCATTTGCAATCCTTCTCTTCCAGGATTTAGCAGTTATTCCAGTAATGGCGATTCTTCCTTTGGCAGCTTTAGAACCGGGACAAACCGCTCATAATGGATTAAATTTTTATAAATTAGGAACTGCGGTTGCTGCTATTTTTTTAGTGATCTTAAGCGGACGTTTTTTGATGAGACCTCTTTTCAGAATGATCGCCGCTACTGGAAATCACGAAATTTTCGTGGCTCTCTCTTTGGTGCTCGTGCTTGGAGTTTCTTTTGCAATGGAAAAAGTGGGGCTTTCCATGGCGCTCGGTTCTTTCTTAGGAGGGGTGTTACTCGCTGATTCAGAATATAGACATGAATTAGAAGCTAACTTAGAACCTTTTAAAGGATTATTATTAGGTCTATTCTTCCTCGCGGTTGGTATGTCCATGAATTTGGATATTCTGATCAATCATCCATTCCTGATTTTTGGACTCGCCTTCGGACTAATGTCAGTAAAAGGGATTGTTCTTTTTGTATTAGGAAAGATCGCAAAACTAACTTCTGATTCATCTTCCAATCTTGCGGTTAGTATTTCTCAAGGTGGAGAATTTGCGTTTGTGATCCTGAATGTGGCTGCCCAGCTAAGTGTTTTATCTAAAGAAATTACTGACTATTCTATCGTCATAGTTACTGCGTCTATGATACTCACTCCTTTTGTAGGAATCATCAAAGAAAAAGTAATAGATCCTTATTTACACGAAGAAGAAGAAAGGCCCGCAGATCCAATTTATGAAAAGAACCGTGTGATCATTGCAGGTTTCGGAAGGGTCGGACAGATCATTTCCAGGATGTTATATCTGCATAAGATAAGGTTCACCGCGTTAGAGCATAATGCTGATCAAGTAAATGCTGCCAGAAAATTTGGTCATAAGATCTATTATGGAGATGCGAGTAGACTAGATCTATTAAATGCAGCGGGAGCTGCCCAAGCCGAAATACTTGTACTTGCTATCCAAGATGCGGAGTTATCTGTAAAAATCGCCAAGATCGCTAAAGAAAATTTTCCAAACTTAAGGATTGTTGCAAGAGCAAGAAATAGATCCCATTACTTCGATCTAATGGAACTGGGGATTGAAACGATACGAAGAGATACGTTTGCTTCTTCTTTAGAACTTGCAGAAGAAACTTTAAAAGACTTGGGATTTTTACCTTCGGAAGTAAAATACTTCATCCAAAAGTTCAGAGATTATGATGAAGGAATGGTCAAGGATCAATTCAAACTCAGACATAACGAAAAAGAACTGATCGCTTATTCTAAAAATGCAGTTCGTCAATTGGAAGAAGCCTTCGCCGCGGATATGTTACAGAAGGAAGCTTCTTAAGGACAAGGATCCCGATAAGCATCCAAACTTTGGTTTTTCAAAAAACCGGATAGACGATATGAGATCGACTGAGAACAGAAATCGTTCTTAGTCGTTCCATTCTCTACATATTCTATCTGAAAAACTGCAGAGCCTTTGTTTGGAAATGTTTCTTCTAAATTGCACCATCCGCCGTCATAACAACTTTCAGTAATAGCCCAGTCAAAGTTTCCGATCAGATCTGGAATTTGATCAGGATCATTTTTTAATCCTACAGACATTCCTCTAAAATGAGCAAGATCGGTAATCCAACGATTGAATCTGATCTGATCATCTGCGCTTAAAGAAAAACCTGTATCGTTTTGGTAACCATCCAAATTATCGGGATCTATTCCATCACAGCCTTTTGCTTTCGCCTTATCAAATCTTGCAGAAAGTATCGGGCTCAAAAGATCAATACGTCTGATATCCAACCATTGCTCATCAGGATAACCGCTGTAAACATTCCCTAAAATTTCAGGAGGGAATTTAGAAGCATCCGATCTATAATTTTCATAAGAGCCCACATCGATATAGCAGATCACTTTTTTACCAGAAGTATGTAATCTTTGGATCACTGTTGGATCCGAATCAGTCAGATCTAAATCTATATCAAATACTTGTGCATCAACCGATTCATCTAAGGTGCCAGAAAATTGGATTTGGAAAGATGTTCCAGGAGAAGGGATCCAAACTCTTGTTAAAAGAAATACTAATATAGAATCTCTTTCTCCATTAGAATGATCTTTGCAGGAACTCAAACAAAAGGAGAAGACTATAAGAAAAACAGAAAGAATCCGAAAAGAGAACATCGTTATAACCAGAAGTCCCAGTCATAACGATTAGAAGATAAGATCTCGAAAATTACTTATAGAATTTAAGATCAAGTGTGAAAAATGATCAAAGATCATCTGCAGGATTAGAAGTCGCAGGCTTTTTAATGCCTACCAATAAACTAGAAAACTCGGAAGCTTTCCACACTCCTTTTGCGTTTCTTTTTACAGTCACAGGTCTTGGAGTGTCAGCCCCAGAAGAAGGAAGAAATAATTTTTTCTGACCGGACTCTTCTGTTCCACTAAAACGATTTGAAGTTAGCGTAAAATTATAAGGAGGGTTAGAAGGTTTATAACCGTTTTGAAAAGAAGAACCAGGAAGATATGAACCTATCAAATAAGGATGTTGTTCTAACTGTCTTTTCACTAAATCGATCGTGTTCCGATTTATATTAAAACCTTTGTATCCATTGGGAGAAGTATCCGAGATGAGAGAGTTAGCATCCAAGCAAATGATTAAGGCCTTCTTACCTTCTTCTGCATTTTTAGAATAGATAGAAAGTGCCGCTAAAAGAACGATAACCGCTCCTTGAGAAGTACTTGCATTCGCATCTCTAAACGACTCAAAAGAAGAAAAATCGGCAGGCCAAGAATTTGCAGTTACAGTATAAGTTTCGTTTTGAGCAGACAACGTCGCTGCAAACAATAAAATTAAAAGAATAGAAACGTATTTTGGAATTCGATCCATAATTCTTCACCAATCCAAAGAATGAGGTCAGATTTAAATACTAAGTAAAAACAAGTCCAGAAAAAACTTTATGACAAAATTAGAAGACGGGGTTTTGAGTTTTGATTTAAGGGGGGAAATTTTTGCGGGCAGAGGGACTCGAACCCTCACTAGAAGCTTGGAAGGCTACGGTGCTAGCCATTACACCATGCCCGCGATAGACAAAAGTCAGTTTTTGGTTGGTGGGCGAGATGTCAATCGAAAAGAATGTTTTTTAAGTATGTGGGAATCTGAGCTTCAAAATTGGGAAAATATCCTTCCGGCGTTCAAGGCCTATCGGGATGAATTCCGTAATATTTATCATCTTAGAAACATTGGAAGTGTTTTACATTGGGATATGGAAATCGGTATCCCAAGTGACGGCTTAAGTGAGAGAGGGGACCAACTTAGTTTTCTCTCCGGGCTTGCTCATAAATCTTTTATAGGTGATTCGTTTCGTAACTTAGCAGAAAAAGCCAGAGAAGAAAACTCCCGCGCTGATGCTCCCGGTAAATCTCTTAGAGAAAGAGAACTGAATTTATTATTCAAAGATCTGGATCGTTCTTCTTGTTTACCAATTTCTTGGGTGGAAGAGTTTTCTAAGGTCACTAGCCAGGCACATTCTATATGGGTGGATGCAAGAAAGAAGAATGATGCTTCTTCTTTTCTTCCTATCTTACAAAAGATAGTAGATCTTGTTTTTCAGAAGGCTGATTATTTCGGTTATTCTACAGAAGCGTATGACGCTCTTTTAGATGAATATGAGCCGGAAGCAAAAGCAGCAGATTTAGAAATTCTATTTGCTGATCTCAGAAAATCTTTAGTTCCTTTGATTGCAAAGGCAAAGGATGCTAGCTTTCCTTTTCAGGGAAATTTTCCGATCGATTCTCAAATTCCTTTTAACACAAGTCTTCCTGTTCTATTGGGTTTGCCTGAATCAGGGTTTCGTTTGGATTCGAGCGCTCATCCATTCTCTACTTCTTTAGGTTCTTTTGATAAAAGGATCACCACACGTTATGAAGAATCTGATCCTATGTCTTCCGTGTATTCTGTTTTGCATGAAACTGGTCACGCTTTGTATGAAGCTGGGATTGCGCTAATTCCAGGAGGTCCTTCTCCCTTAAAAGATTCTGTTTCTTTAGGTGTTCACGAATCTCAAAGTCGTCTTTGGGAAAATCAGGTGGGACGATCTAAAGAATTTTGGGAAGGGATCTATCCGTTATTTTTGAAGAACTTAGGTATTTCAGAATCTTCTCTTCCTTTTTCTAAACTTTATTCTTTTGTGAATAAATCCAAACCTTCTTTGATCCGAGTAGAAGCGGACCAGGTCACTTACAATCTACATGTGATCTTACGATTCCAAATTGAAAGAGCAATCTTCAAAAAGGAACTTGCATTAAAAGATCTTTCAGGCGCATGGAAAGATGGAATGAAGTCTTTGCTTGGTGTAGATGTCCCTGATGATTCCAAAGGGTTTTTGCAGGATGTGCATTGGAGCGGCGGTGCCTTCGGTTATTTTCCTACTTACTCTTTAGGAAATATTTACGCGGCCCAACTCTATTCTGCCTTCTTGAAACAAAATCCTAAGTTTAAGGATGAATTGAAAAACAGAGAAACTTCTTCTCTCCTTGATTGGCTTAGAAAACATGTTCACAGTAAGGGTAGAAGTTTGGAAGCAAAGGAACTCATCCGACAAGCAACCGGAGAAGAACCGAATTCCAAATATTTGGTAGAATATCTGGATTCTAAGATCAAAGAACAGGAGTCAGTATGAGTGGAGAAGATCAGGAAGAATTAACTCTAAAGTCCTTCGAAGAATTGTCCTATTTCGATAATCTTGCTTTGTTTTATTTATGCAATGAAACTCCACCTCAAACCTTGGCACTTGCATTCTTGGTGGGAGATAAAAAAGTTTGTGGCTCCATGTTAGGAGTTATGGATGCAAAACGTAGAGCATTTGTTCACGAATTGATGTCCAAACAAAACGATGTTCCGGACGAAAAGAAACATGCAGCGGCCCAAGGTTTACTCATTATTGCAGATGGATTGATCCAAAGGAATCTGATCCGCAGACAGGGGAAATTTTATTTCGGAACGGAAAGGGGATAAACTTTTTACTTTAAAGATCTATTATCTAGGAGCATAATAGATCACTGCTACACCAAAGAGAGCGATCATAGATCCGATGATATCGTATCGGTCCGGTTGGAATTCGTCCATCTTCCAAGCCCATAGCAGCGACATAACAATAAAAAATCCACCGTAGGTAGCATACACTCTTCCAAAAGAAGTAGGTTGTAAGGCGGCAACTACTCCATACAAAGCTAAGATCAATCCGCCCGCAATAAGATAGATCACGGATTTGGATTCTTTATACCAAAGCCATACAAGATACCCACCGCCAATCTCACAGAATCCTGCGAGTATAAAGATCATTACCGATTTAAAATATTCCATTATAATTTCCAATTTAGAATGTAAGGAAAAATTAAAAGAAGAAAATCGATCCGAACCAAATCAAAACACGACAGGTTCGGATTTTAAAATCCTTAGATCAAAGGACGACCAAACATCGCATTCACAAAAACTGCCCCTACCAAGATCGAATAACCTATAGAGACAATTTTAACACTTAAAGTATTCCAACTTTGTTTAATTGCTAAGACGGCAAATAACGGAAGAACTTGTAAAGCATGTATCCCAACAAAATGAGCGATACGAATATCTCCACCATTCACACTCCAATTCACAAGAGGCAATCCAGGACCTCCGTCAGGAACTCCTACTGCATGAGATAATCTTTGAGATATAAAAAACCCAATGATAGAAGCAATTGCCAAGATCCAAAGAGAAAACCGAATCGAGATCAAAATCCTAGGATCTAATTTTGAACTTAGAAGTTTAAATTTTCGATCCATTAAGATTGGCACTACCATCATAGGAAAAATAAAAAGTCCCATAACTCCGTAGATTACTGAATCTAAAATTGTAGAATTATTAAAATGAGATTGTACACCTCTACCCGCTTGCAAAGTGATCAGTATCAATTCTACGGAAAGAGCAATCACGAAATATTTTTCCATTCTATTTCTAAAACCAGGAAAATCGTTAAGCTGTTCCAAAAACCAAGCCATGGTCCAAAGAAAGATCCCAATCGAAACTGCGAACTTAATTGGTTTGATCCAAGTATTGATCCCCATAACGGTTCTTGGATCTAGTTGGGAAAGAAGAAGGTAAACTGGTATTAAAAGTAAAGATACCAACCCAGTATAAAAACTTAAACCTCTGTTCTTTCTTAAAATATAGAAAAAACCTTCTGACTGAGAATGATTCGGATATAAAACATTAGATGCTTGCATAGCTTCCTCCTTTTCGCCAGCGAACGATTTGGAATAATAAATAACCGATTGGTCCAAACATCAGTGTGAAGAACAAACAAGGGATGAGTATCCATCTTGAAATTCCCAATACCTCTGCTTCCTTAGTTTCCCAAATTCCAACGAATAAGTCGAATGCAAGATAATGAACCCATCCTGCGAGCAATACCCAAGGATTAGCAAAGAGCTTAGTTACACCTTCTAAGGACCCGAAATCAAATCCTCCTCTCGCATGAAATGCAAGTATCAACAAATACAATCCGGAAAGGATCAAAGGCCAAACCCCGTTCCTTACCAATAATTTGGTTACTCTTGCATTTGGAAGACCCGCGAGTAATAACCAGCCTATAATCGCAAAATTGCTAGCTAGTTTGAATGTTAGTTCTGGAGTCATAAAACCTCTTAATTTCCCGATTTGATACGGGATTTACTTGAAAAATCTATTGTCGGTCCGATAATGTTACTATTGGTAACACCAAATGTTACCAACGTCAACATTTTTTAGGAAATTTTTTATGCCCGCAAAGAAAAAAGTAAAAAAGCCAGAAGGTTCCTATCACCATGGGAATCTGGCAGAAACCCTAAAAACATTAGCCTTAAAACGTTTGGAGATAAGCAAAGATTCAGCGTTTACGATCAGAGAGATCGCAAGAGAAGCAGGAGTCAGTCATGCTGCTGCTTATAGGCATTTCCCTTCTCATAGGGACCTTCTCGCTCAAATTTCAAAAGATGGATTTATAAAAATTACTGAAGAATTTACAAAAGCAGAAAATGCTTCTTCTCCTTCTGATCCATTTGATAGATTAAGAAGACTAGGGCTTGCTTATATTTCTTTTTGTTTGGAGAATGTTGGCTATTACAGAGCAATGTGGCATATAGATCTTGGACCTATTGGTGATCTGGAAGATCTATCCGAAGAGGGTAAGAATTCTTTCTTAAAACTTTGGGAAACGGTATTACTTTGTGAATCACACAAGATCAATAAATTTAAAGCAAAAGAAATGGCGACTGCTGCTTGGTCCTTGGTTCATGGGTATTCAGTTCTTCTTAATGAATGCCAACTGAATAATCCTTTATTACAAATCGATAAGAACAACGCTTTGCAAGAAGCGGAGAAGATATTACAAATTATAGATTCAGGTCTGAAGAATAAATCCTATAAGTAAAACTTTTACTCCATATAAAAGGAACCTTTTAAATAAAGTTTGCAGTTTCCTCCTATACGGACCCGTTCTCCTTTATTCTCGCAAACTAAATATCCACCTCTTGCAGAAGCTTGATAAGCATTCAGTTCCTTCTTCCCAAATTTTTCAGACCAAAAAGGGATTAAAGTACAATGAGAAGAACCGGTCACTGGATCTTCTGGAACTCCTTTAGCTGGAGCAAAAAATCTAGAAACAAAATCGTAGGACTTCCCACTGTCTGCGGGAGCAGTCACAATCGCTGCAAAGAATGGAAGATTTTTCAAGGCTTCATGATTCGGGATTAATTCTCGTACATCTGATTCTTTCTCAAAAACGAATACAATATCTCGAGCTTTTAAAATCTCTTTTGCTTTTATATTAAAACAAGAAGCCACATCGTCCGGAGAATAATCAGTCCTTACCGGCGGCCTTGCAGGAAAATCCAAATAGTATTTTCCATTCTCCTGAAACACTTCCAAGATCCCACTCTTAGTATGAAATTTCAAAGAAGGAACATCCGATCTATCTTCCAACACTTCGTAAATTGCAAACGCAGTTGCCAAAGTTGCATGACCGCAAAGATCCACTTCTACACCTGGAGTGAACCATCTCAGATCATATTCTCCCTTCTCTTTTCTAGAACGAAAGAATGCAGTCTCTGATAAATTATTCTCTGCTGCTAGATCGATAAGTTTGGAGTCTGGCAACCAGTCTCCTTCCCAAGGAACAACTGCTGCAGGATTTCCTTTGAATAAAGAATCTGTAAATGCGTCTATTTGGAAAATCGTATATTCGTTTTTCATATTCGTAACTATCATTCCCTATTTTTAAAAAGGAATACAGTGACAGTTTTATTTCTTTTTTCCAATACAGAAAGAACAATACATTGGATCTTTTGTCTAAGAACAGTTAAACTGAATCTGTTTAATAATTTTGAAATCATACCTCGGAGAATTAAATGAAAATCGGAGTTTTAGGGACTGGAATGGTAGGAGAAACCATCGGTAGCAAACTAATCGAAAAAGGACACGAGGTAAAAATGGGATCTCGTTCCGCTACAAATGAAAAAGCGGCCGGGTGGGTTTCTAAATCGGGAAGTCAAGCGTCTCAAGGAACCTTTAAGGATGCAGCTTCTTTCGGAGACATTCTCTTTAATTGTACCAAGGGAGAGATCAGTGTAGAAGTTTTAAAATCCGCTGGAGAAGAAACTCTGAAAGGAAAGGTTTTAGTAGATCTAGCTAACGCCCTTGATTTTTCTAAAGGAAGGCCTCCTGGTTTAATCTTTGGAACAAATGATTCTTTAGGTGAAACCATCCAAAAATCTTTTCCAGATCTGAAAGTGGTTAAAACATTAAATACAATGAATTGTACTATTATGGTAAACGCTTCCGGAGTTCCAGGAGAACATGATGTATTCATTTGTGGAAACGATCCGGAAGCAAAGAAAAAAGTCTCAGATCTTTTAGCTAAGGATTTTAGTTGGAAGAATATTATCGACCTAGGGGATATCACCGGTGCAAGGGCAACCGAAATGATACTACCTCTTTGGTTAAGATTGTACGGAACTTTCGGTAATACGGATTTTAATTTCCATATTACCAGATAGAAGTTATTCCTTATCAGAGAAAGCCGAATAAGCTATAGATGCCCAGCCGGACAAAAATGCCAATCCTCCAAAGGGGGTGATTGCACCTAAAACTCGGACTCCTGTTAAAGAAAGCGCGTATAATGAACCGGAGAAGATCAAGATCCCGCTGAAGATCAGCCAAAAACCGATCCTTCTAAACTTGGATTCTGAAAGTTTTCCACTCAATGCTAGCACTAGTAAAACTACTGCATGGATGAGATGATATCTTGCTCCTGTTTCATAGATTACTAACAAGTCAGGAGTTAATATTGATTTTAATCCGTGGGCTCCGAATGCTCCAAGAGCCACTGCTAAAAAACCTAAAATAGCAGATAAGAATAATGGAATAGAGTTAGAATTTTTGGATGCCATAACTTTGAAACCTCAGACATTTTCTTCTGAATAATCCGAAGATATAGGCGGTGTACTCTACGTCCAGCCTACTATCGAATAAGGCTTCAATAGAATTTAACTTCATCTGCTCGCCTAAGTCTTCGTAAAAACTTTTGTTTCCGAAAGTAAAGTGGATCGGAATGAATGCTTCGTTAGACCCTCGTTTAATTGGAAGAAACAAACGTACGCCGAATTGACAACCCTTACTTTCTCCTTCGAATTTTACGATCCTATGCTCAGACCAGTCCCAACCATCTAGAGATGCATGAAACATATCTTTATGTGGAAGAGAAGTTGTAGTTCTGATATAACCGTCAAAACCGCCGGTCCTCAACTTTGTGGATGATTCTCCATAATGGATAGAAGGATCTCTGAAATTTGCACCATTCAAATGAACGTCATTGTCTGGTGGAATTCCGATCCCGGTTGGATAAGGTTCTGGATTTCTACGGACCAATGCCTTATTTGCCCCGCCCATCTGGATACAACCCACCAACTCTGCAACGATCAGAATTGTAAAAAAGATCCGTTTGTAAGGAATGAGTATCATTCTTTTTTCAAAAGTCTTTGTGGAAGTTTCACTCCTATCCCAGTAACTCTGGTGCATTTTTCAAAATAAAGAGCGAATATAAAGGATTTGTAACTATAATCAGTTTGAACATCGAATAGAAGGTCCGCTTTATCCTTAATTGCATTTTGGACCGCAGCCTCGTAACTCTCATCTCCAGTGTAAACCATCCAGAGCCAGCTAGTTCCGCAGGATGTTCCTTCTAATTTTCCTACTGGCTCCATTCCTCTTACATCTGAATAACTTTGAGAATAGTACCAACCTGGAGATTTGATATTCGTATAAAGACAGTTCGTAAGGAACATAATCGCAAAAACGATCGGTATAGAAGCGGATATTTTCAGGGAAGAGAATTGCATGCGATAAATTTCAACAAGTTGAAACACAAAAGTCAAGGTAAAATACCGAAATCTCCTTGTGTGACTCTTGAACCAGTTAGAATCGAGTACGATGCACACGCAAACTTCCCAATTTTACTTCGATACCGAAAAAGAGTACGGAGCATTTAACTACGAACCTCTTCCCGTTGTGTTAGAGAGAGGGAAGGGTATCTTTCTTTGGGATACGGATGGGAAAAGATATTTCGATTTTTTATCCGCATACAGTGCAGTGAACCAAGGCCATTGCCATCCTAAAATTATAGAAACATTAAAAACCCAATCCGAAAAACTAACTCTTACTTCCAGAGCGTTCTATAATGACCAACTGGGTCCTATGGAAAAATTTTTATGTGATACATTCGGATTTGATAGAATGGTTCCAATGAACACAGGAGTAGAAGCAGCAGAGACTTCTGTCAAACTTGCAAGAAGATGGGCATACCAAATTAAAAAAGTTCCTTCGGACAAAGCTAAGATCGTTTTCGCTTCTGGAAATTTCTGGGGAAGAAGTATCGGTGCAATTTCCGCTTCTACTGATCCGACGAGCAGAGGAGATTTTGGTCCCTTCGTTCCAGGGTTTTCTATCATTCCATTTAACGATGTAGAAGCCTTAAAAAAAGAATTAGAAGATCCTAATGTAGCTGCTTTTATGGTGGAACCTATCCAGGGAGAAGCAGGAGTAATCGTCCCAAGAGAAGGTTATCTAAAAGAAGTACGTAAACTTTGCTCCGAGAATAATGTGCTTCTGATCTTGGATGAAGTACAAACCGGTCTTGGTAGAACTGGAAAACTTTTGGCTGCAGATCATGAGAATGTAAAACCAGATCTACTCGTGCTCGGCAAAGCTTTATCCGGAGGAACTCTTCCTGTTTCTGCAGTTTTAAGTTCTGATGAGATTATTCTTACTTTAAAACCGGGAACCCATGGCTCCACATTCGGAGGAAATCCTTTAGCAGCCGCGGTTGCTAAAACAGCAATCCAAGTATTATTAGAAGAAAATCTTTCAGAGAACTCAGATATGAGAGGAGCAGAATTTCGCTCTTCTCTACAAGCTCTGAAGTCTGAATATCCTGATAAAGTTAAAGAGATCAGAGGAAAGGGATTGTTAAACGCAGTGGAATTTTTCCCAGATGCGACTGGGCCAAGAGCCAAAAAGATCTGCTACAAACTATTAGAGTCCGGAATCCTTGCAAAACAAACTCATGATCATACAATCCGTTTTGCTCCTCCTCTTTGTATTTCCAAATCCGAGTTAGAAGAGGCGACAACTCTCATTCTCCAAACAATCCGTAAAACCCTTGACTAATCTTTCGAATTCGTTTTTTTAAAAGAATGTCGGCTGAAGACAAAAAATATATCCGTGTCTGGCAAAAACTGAACGTAAGCGAAGTTTCTTCTCAATTGATGATCATAGATGATCTATATGGAACTTGCGGAAAATGTAAACATCTTGGGCTAAATTACACTAAGGACAAGTCTTGTCCAGAATGTGGGGCCAAGTTCAAGTATCTGGCCACCAACTTAAAATCTCCAGCTGACATCGCTAAAGTTTTGGCTAGAATAGAAAAAGAGAATTTAGACTTTGTGCTGATTGATAGAGAAGATTATACTTTATCCAAAGCGAAAGACGCTGTTAAGGATTTATTCAAGTCCAACGACTAAATTCTCTCTTGGAGTATTTCTCCCTCATTCTCTGGATACGAAAATTCGTATTAAAAAGTGAATGGACTATATTCATTTAATAATTTCTTTTTGTAATATCCTTCCAACAAAACTAATCTAAGGGGAATTCACGCCGAAAAGATGGAACATCATTCACTTACTCTATTAGTTGATATCGCCCTTAGTATTATTTTCGCGACTTTCTTCGCAATCATAGCAAAAGCATTCAAACAACCTTTGGTCTTGGGTTATGTAATCGCAGGTTTGATCATCGGCCCATTATTCGGACCTTATGTAGGTGGAAAGCTAACCATCGGGTATGTTAAAAGTGAAGAAAGTATAGAACTGATCTCTGAGATCGGTTTGATCCTTTTATTGTTCATTATCGGTTTAGAGATCGATCTAAAAGAATTGGCCAGAATGGGACGCTCGATGTTCGCTCTGGGAGTTATACAATTCTTCTTAGGTGTTGCAGCAGCTTGGTTTGCATTCCGCACATTCTTCCCTCCTGCTCCAGGAAATTTTGATCTTCTATACTTTGCGATCGCTCTATCTCTCAGTTCCACAATGATCGTGGTCAAACTACTTCATGATAAATTTGAGATCAGTACTGTTGCTGGGCGACTTACGATAGGTGTTTTGGTCCTACAAGATATTTGGGCCATTCTATTTATGGGGATCCAACCAGACTTACAAGATCCTCAGATCCTGAATGTGCTTGGATCCTTGGTCAAAGGTATCGCTCTTGTTGCGGTCGCTTTCATAGTCAGTCGTTATATTCTATCTAGAATTTTCTTATTCGCGGCTTCCAAACCTGAATTGGTTTTGATCACTTCTATTGCTTGGTGTTTTTTCTTATGCGGTGTCGCAGAAAAACTTCAACTATCTAAAGAGATGGGAGCATTGATCGCCGGTGTAAGTATCGCAGCTTTCCCTTATGGCGCAGATGTGATCAGTAAACTTTCCGGGATCAGGGACTTCTTTATTACATTATTTTTCGTAGCTCTTGGAATGAAAATCCAAGCTCCGAGTGCGAGTGATTTAGGACTCGCATTCTTGGCGGTTGGATTCGTTTTAGTGAGCAGAGTTTTGATCATTGCTCCAACAGTATTCTTCTCAGGCAAAGGTTTAAGAGCAGGGATTGTTGCAGGTCTTAACTTGGCACAAATTTCCGAATTCTCTTTGGTGATCTTGGCTCTTGGAGTGCAAAAGGAACATATTGGAAAAGACCTACAAGCGATCGTTCTCACTTCTATGATCATCGCTTCTATCATTTCCACTTATGTGATCTTATTTAATGATGCGATCGCAAGAGGAATCATCTCCTTCTTATCTATCTTTGGAGTGAAGGAAAATAAAGAGCCATTAGAGTCCCAAGTTACCGGTGAAACAAAAAGAGATATCGTAGTCTTAGGATATTTCAGAATTGCACAAGGTTTAATCGATGGGATAGAAAATGATAAACCTTCTTGGCTCAAAAGAATGTTGGTAGTGGATTTCAATCCTATCTATAGACAAACTTTAGAATCTAAAGGGATTCGTTGGGCATATGGAGATTTAGCAAACCCGGAAAGCCTTCATCATTTAGGAATAGAGGAAGCAAGATATATAGTTTGTACAGTCTCCGATATGATCCTAAAAGGAACTACCAATCGTAGATTGCTGGAATCGTTAAAAAGTATCTGTAGACATCACCAACCTAAGATCATCCTAACTACGGACGATCCTAAAGAAGCTGAAGTTCTCAGAAATAATGGAGCGGCCCACGTAATCGTTCCAGGTAAAATTTCAGGACTTTCTCTATTCACTGAATTATCAGGAATGGTAGATCAAAACGGAAGCAGTACAATTGCTAAATCTGCAAAAGCAAAACCTAAAAAAGCTACGTCCAATAAGAAGAAGGTCCAAAAGACCAAGTAGTTCTTAGAATGATTGTTCGTTCTCCATGTATCAAAATTTGCAATATGGACTATGACACCGGTCTCTGCGAGGGTTGTTATCGCACCCTAGAAGAGATCGGTAAATGGACTATGTATACGGAAGACGAAAGAAAAACGATCCGACTCAAAATAGAAGAAAGAAAAATTTCTCTCGGAAAACCTTCTTTCAAAAATTCTTAAATCAGCTCTTCAACAACTGCAAATATTCTTCTACAATTTCTATTGCAGATTTTTTCCAATCAAACCTTTTAGAATTTTTTAGACCTGCTTTGGTTTTAGAACTTAGAAGTTTTGGAGATCCTAATAATTTAACTAAGTCAGTTTCAAAAGAGTGAGAATCTGTTGGATCAAAGAAGAATGCAGTATCCTCTAAAATTTCAGGAAGAACGCTTGAGTTAGAAGAATATACAGGACATCCACATGATTGAGCCTCTACAGGAGGAAATCCAAATCCCTCATATAAAGAAGGATAAACAAGTAATCCCGCTACAGAATATAAGGTCGCTAATTCTTGCTCCGACAGATAAGGGACTAATTTGATTCTATCTTCCCAACCTTTTGCATCCTCAACTAAATAGTCAGGAAGTTTTCCACCGGAGCCTGCGATCACCCAATCAGCTTTGATCTTTTTTTCGGACCAAAGTTTTTTAAGAGATTTAAGAACAAATCCTAAATTCTTATGCTCCTTTCCGATCCCAACGCTAAGCAAGTATCCAGATTTGAGTCCATACTGTTTTAGGAACTTCTTCTTTTCTGAATCGCTTTTAGGAGAAAATGTTTTTGAGTCCAAGCCATTATAGATAGTTTTCATCTGAGATGAAGAAAACGAAAAAACTTCTGTAATGTCTTTTGCAGTAAAATCAGAAACAGTAATGATCTTTTTGGACTTCCTCCTAATAAGCAAAAACACAATCTTCATATATGCTTGTTTCAAAAAAGAAGAATGGAATTGTTTCATTCTGAATGGAATGATATCGTGGATGGTAACAACACAACGATCTAGAAATTTTAAAGGCGCGTTGAAATGTGGGATATCCAACAGGTCAAAATCTTTCATTTCAGGAATGCCGAACCATTCTTTGATAGAATAGATCCCTGCATCGTATTCTAAGATTTCGTAACTAGCGAATGCCTTAGGTGAAAGATTCTTTTTTATAAGATCGGGATTTCCCAGAAGCGTAATCTGGATCCCTTTTTTAGAAGCAATATCTCCTAACCAATTCAAAAGTCCTTTGATCCTGGAACCAATCCCTGAATGGGCAATCATCCTTGCATCAAATCCGATTTTGATCCTTCTAGCCTTCATGGAAAATTAAACCATCGTATAGGATGAAGTCGGAATGGCAAGCCAATCGCTTTTCCCCTTGAAAAGAGAAGTAAATTGCCAAGACTTGTCCAGACGAGTCTAACTACATACATTTTCGAAGCGAAGAACGGAGAGACACCTTGGAAAACGAAGTAACGAGTATATTAAAAGCAATCGGAGAAGATCCGAATAGAGAAGGACTTTTAAACACTCCTAAGAGAGTCCGGAAAGCTTATGAATTCCTGACCTCTGGTTATAAGGCGGACATAGATACAATTGTGAATGGAGCAATTTTCGAAGAGGACAGCCAAGGTATGGTCCTTGTCCGAGATATCGAAATGTATTCTCTCTGCGAACATCATCTTCTCCCATTTTTTGGAAAGGCTCACGTTGGTTATATTCCGAATAAAAAGATCATTGGGATTTCCAAGATCCCGCGTATCGTAGACGTATTTGCGAGAAGGTTACAGGTTCAGGAAAGAATGACTGAACAAATAGCATACGCCCTAATGGAAGTTTTAGATCCTTTGGGCGTTGCAGTAGTCATCAAAGCAAAACATCTTTGTATGATGATGAGAGGAGTAGAAAAACAAAACTCCGAACTTTTCACTTCTTGTATGCTCGGAGAATTTAAAACGAATATGGTGACTAGGAGCGAGTTTCTGGATTTAATTCGGACCGGTTCGACCTAGAAGAAGATTTAACTCTAAGTTCTTCTGCTTTTTGCTCTGCTCGACTTTTATTTTCGAGCATTGCTTTCTCCACTTTTAATCTTTCTCTTTCGAAGCCAGCCTCATCTAGATCTCTTGGGATCATGATTGGTTCTCCGTAAGAGATTACAAAGGTTGTGAAAGGTTTTGGGATCCTATGTTTGTCCCAAGACTTCTCCGCAATCCATTGTTTTGTACATTCATAATGAAAAGGTAAGATTGGGACCTGAGAGACTTGGGCCGCGGCAATCACTCCAGGTTGAACAATCCAAGCTGGACCTCTAGGCCCATCAGGAGTAAATGCTGCAGGAAGATTTTTTCTCAAGTGAACGATCATTGCCTTAAGTGCTTTTGATCCACCTTTGGAAGAACTACCACGAATACTTCCGTTACCGAATCTATGCACTACTCCGGTAATAAAATCTCCGTCTTTAGATTCAGAGATCAAAACTGCTAACTTACGATTCTTATTCAAGTATGGTGAATAAAGAACGTTCGTATGCCAAACACAGAGGATAAACGGTTTCTTCAAAGGATAAAGAGAATTAAAATGCTCCTTTCCTAATTCTACCTTTCTTGAGGTGAGTCCGATGATCCTTTGTAAAAAAACTACAATGGTAGGTACCAACCAAACTAAGAACCTACGCTTAAAACTTTCCCGAGTATCCAATTTTTCCGACATTGAGGCGAGCCTGCTGAAATGTGGTCGGGGGAGAATTCTTTTTTTACATAACAGGCGCGATTTTAAATAAAAAACTCTCCTAAAAGTGGGTTAGAGAATGAGTGGACAATACTGAAATTAAAAAGTTTCGTATTCGATTGCGAAGGAATAAGCCATGTCGAAAGAAAGAATCGTCCAGCCGTTCGCTAATTTCAAAAAAACGGCAAATATCACCCTCAAAGATTATAAAGCATTATATAAAGAATCCATAGAGAATCCTAAAAAGTTCTGGGCCAGAGAAGCTTCTACCCGACTTACCTGGTTCAAAAAGTGGACCAAAGTTTTAGATCACGATTTTAAGAATGCAAAAGTAAAATGGTTCGAGGGAGGCAAATTGAATGTCTCCTATAATTGCCTCGACCGTTATATAGATACTCCTTTAAAAAATAAGGCGGCTATCATTTGGGAAGGCGATAATCCCCAAGAATCTAAAACTTATACCTATTACGATCTTTATCGTGAAGTGAATAAGTTTGCAAACGTTCTCAAAAGTTCAGGTATCAGAAAAGGCGACGTGGTAATGGTTTACCTGCCAATGATCCCTGAACTTGCTATTACAATTCTTGCATGTACTAGAATTGGCGCGATCCACTCTGTAGTGTTCGGAGGTTTTTCTCCGGAGGCTCTGCAAAGTAGGATAGAAGATTGTAAACCAAGACTGATCGTAACTTCCGACGGAGGTTATAGAGGTGGAAAAAGTCTAGACCTCAAAAAAGCTGTGGATACTGCTTTGGATCAATCTTCTGAAAAAGTAAATAATGTGATCGTTGTCAGGAGAACCGGACAAGAAACAGAACTAAATTGGAAAGAAGGAAGAGATCGTTGGTGGCATTATTTAATAAACGATCCGAATCTTCCTGCTTATTGTAAGCCGGAGCAAATGGATTCGGAAGATCCTTTGTTCATTCTATACACTTCAGGTTCTACAGGGAAACCTAAAGGAGTTCTTCATACAACTGGAGGATATCTTTTAGGGGTCAATATGACCTTTCATTATGTTTTTGATATCAAACCTACAGATACATATTGGTGTACTGCTGATATTGGTTGGGTAACTGGTCATAGTTATTTAGTGTATGGCCCACTTTCTAATGGAGCTACTTCTATCATGTTTGAAGGAGTTCCTACATATCCTGATGTGGGAAGATTCTGGGATGTGATCGATAAACACGGAGTTACAGTATTCTACACTGCGCCTACTGCCATCCGTTCATTAATGAGAGAAGGAACAGATCCTATCGAAAAAAGAAACCTAAGCACTCTTAGATTGATTGGATCCGTGGGAGAACCTATCAATCCTGAAGCTTGGGAATGGTATTTTAAATATGTAGGAAAATCCAAATGTCCTATCGTAGACACTTGGTGGCAGACAGAAACTGGAGCGATCATGATCTCTCCTTTGCCTGGGGCAATTGCACAAAAACCTGGATCTGCAACTCTTCCCTTCTTCGGAGTTCAACCTGTTCTTTTAAATGATGAAGGAAAAGAGATTAACTCCAAAGGAGAAGTTTCCGGAAACTTAGCGATCAAATCTCCTTGGCCTTCCATGATGAGAGGAGTGTTTAAGGACCCGAAAAGATTTTTCGATACCTACTTCTCCATTTATAAAGGATACTATTTTACCGGAGACGGAGCAAGAAGAGACAAAGACGGATATTATTGGATCACTGGTCGTGTAGACGATGTAATTAACGTATCAGGTCATAGGATCGGCTCAGCGGAAGTAGAAAGTGCACTTGTAGAAAATCTTTCCGTTGCAGAAGCAGCGGTTGTAGGATTTCCACATGATATCAAAGGCCAAGGAATTTATGCGTACGTCACAGTAAAAGAAGGTGTGACTACAAATGATTCTCTTAAAAAAGAACTGATAACCACTGTGGAAAAAATGATCGGAAAGATCGCAAGACCTGATGTGATCCATTGGGCACCCGGACTTCCTAAAACAAGATCTGGAAAAATTATGAGAAGGATCTTGCGTAAGATCGCATCCGGCGAATTCGAAGGTTTAGGAGATATCTCCACCTTGGCTGATCCAAGTGTAGTTGAAAAATTAATAGATGATAAGAAGAAGTATCACAGTTGAGTAAAATCGGTCCGCAAAGAATCGTATGTTTAACTGAAGAGACCACGGAACTTCTCTATTTATTAGGAGAAGAAGAAAGGATCGTGGGAATCTCCGCGTATACAGAAAGACCTCCTCAGGCAAAAGAAGAAAAGCCTAGAGTATCCGCTTTTATTAACGGAAACATTAAGAGGATCAAAGAACTGGATCCAGATCTGGTCGTTGGTTTTTCGGATATTCAGGCACAACTTTCTCATGATCTAGTAAAAGAAGGACTGAATGTTCTGATCACTAATCAAAGAAGTTTGGAGGAAATTTTCCAAACCATTTTGATGGTGGGATCATTGATCGGAAAAACGGAACAGGTTTCGAAACTTGTAGAATCGTATAAGGAAAAATTAAACGATATCAAAGAACGTTCTTCTTCTAAACCAAAACTTAAGGTGTTTTTCCAAGAATGGGACCATCCGATTATAACAGGGATCAGATGGGTTTCCGAATTATTGGAGATTGTAGGAGCAGTAGATTGTTTCGGTCATTTGAAAGAAAAATCCTTGGCCAAAGACAGGATTATAAGTCTCCAAGAAGTAGCTGATGCAAAACCGGATCTGATTATCGGAAGCTGGTGCGGAAAACCTATGGACTTCGAATGGGTGCGCACCAGAGAAGAATGGAGAGACATTCCAGCGATCAAAAACGATAAAATTTTCGAAATGGATCCTGCGATCATTTTACAACCTGGGCCGGCCTTATTTGAAGAAGGCATCCTAGAAATGGATCGTATTTTAGAAGAAGTGAGATCTTCTCATTCTTAAGATCCGAAACTAATATTAGGCGAATTTAATAAATTAAAATCTGCCGGAAGGTGAATGATGAATTCCATGGTAAATTCCGCGATCTCTAAAGAATCGTCTATAGCGAAAATCTGGACGAACGGTGCTATCGTTATCAACCGGATCCGCTTAGGATTAGTAGTTCTTTTTATTCTAACCTTGATCGGGGTTTCTAAAACAAACCATCCCACTCAGGTAATCGCTCATTCTGTGGGAACAGGTTTGATGGCATTATACTGCATCTTCGAATTTTTTCTGGCGAGAGGTGGAAAGGTTGGGATCAGATTCCAAAAGACATTAGTGATTTTGGACGTAATCATTCTTTCTGCGATCATGGCTGCTGACTGTAGTATCGGTGCGATAGTGGCGAGAGATACCCTTGCAAACATGATCCTATTCTTCATTTATTTTTATATAATGATCTATTCTTCTTTATTGGGAGAAAAAAAATTCGTACTTCTTATTGGTTTATTGACCGCCATCGGAGTTGCAATCGCACTTTATGTAGGCTGGAAAAGTGGACTTATATTAACTGAGAATGCAAGTAAGGCAAAAGACCCTGACACTCTGATCTTCTCCGTTCAAATCGTAAAGATCGGTTTTATGATCACTGCAAGTGTGATCCTATACCAATTGATGAGATTATTCGAAAATCTCACTGCAGAAGGTTCTAGATTATTTGGAGAATCCCAAGTATTCTTAACTCAAATCAAAAATAACCAAAACATCATTCGCAACTCAGCGGAAAACTTAGAAACATCTATTAAAGAATTTGCAGGTTATATTGCAAGGACTGGAGAAAAGATGGAATCCCAAGCTGCCGCTTTGGAGGAAGTAAATGCAGTATTAGAAGAACTTTCTGCATCTTCTATCAATAATACTCAATCGATTGAAACTCAAAATGAAGGTATTTCGGGATTAGCTTCCAACTCTCAAAAGCTGGGAGGTATCATAGGAGATATTACAGAATACAGCGAAACACTTTCCGTATTTGCAGAAGAGAACAAAGCAGATATGGAGAATGTTACCATCGCCGCCGAAAAAACGAATTCATATCTCGCAGACATTGCAAACTCATTCAATAAAGTTGATGAGATCAACCAGATCATGGGGGAGATTGCAGATAAAACAAACCTTCTCGCATTAAACGCGTCTATCGAGGCAGCTAGAGCAGGAGTTGCAGGAAGAGGATTCGCTGTAGTAGCAAACGAAGTCAGCAAGCTTGCAGATTTCACTTCTGAAAATGCAAAATCCATCTCTTCTATCGTGAAACAATCTCAGAGTTTTATCAACGAAGCAAAAGTCGCTTCAGCAGAAACCGGAGATTTAACTGAAAAACAAAAATTCAAACTGATCCAAACCACTGATCGTATCGTCCAAATGAACGAGCTCTATAAGGAGCAAAAATTCATTCTCAAAAGTTTCCTAAACGAGTTGGATACAATCAAGTCTGCGTCCACGGATATTCTGGAATCCACAAAAGAACAAACTCTAGGTCAGAACGAGTTGATGAAGACAATGAGTCAGTTGGAAAAAGACATAAACGAGATCAGTGAAGAATCCACCAAACTGAACACTGAGATCGACAAGATCAATAGCCAAGCTTCAGAGTTAAGAGTATTGAGCGGACATTCTTCCGAATAAAAGAACACCAACGTTAGTCTGATTAGGGAAATTCCGTCTACTTATCTTAGTCGAGGTAAGAATGGAAACTTCCCATCTAAAAACCGAGTCCACGATTTTACAAATCTGGAAGAACGGAGCTATCGTAATCAACCGGATCCGATTGGGCTTGGTCTTACTTTTTATTATTTCCTTAGCGGGAGCTTATAAAAGTTTTCAACCTCTACAATTTCTAGTCCATGCAGGTGGCACCGCCTTCATGGGCATTTACTGCATTTTCAATTTTGTAGTGAATCGTAAAAGGAATATGTCTATCGGATACCATAAACTTTTTGTGTTATTCGATGTGAATGTTCTAAGCGCCACCTTGATCTTGGACACTTTCGTTTCTCCGGACGTTGCAGCTGGGACATTAAAGAACGTTGTCTTATTCTTCATTTATTTTTACATAATGATCTATTCCTGTCTTTTAGGAGAAAGGGTTTTCGTTTTGATCGTTGGAGCATTCTCTACTGCAGGTGCAATCATTGCTCTTGTATGTGCGCTTCAAAATGGCGTCGGGTTTGTGAATGATCCGGAAGCAGCAAAACTTCCCTATAACCTAAGCGGTTCTACTGAGATTATCAAGATTGCATTCATATTTGTTGCAAGTGTGATACTTGCCCAGCTAATGAGATTATTTTTAAGATTAACGGAAGAAGGAAATCGCCTCCATACCGATTCCAAAGAGCTACTCGAAAAATTAAGCGAGAATCAAACAATCATTAAAGATTCTGCAATTAGTTTGGAAGATTCTATCGTTAAATTTGCACAGTTCATCAATCGCACTGGAGAAAAGATGGAATCCCAGGCTGCTGCTTTGGAAGAAGTTAATGCAGTGTTAGAAGAACTTTCCGCCGCTTCTACAAATACTTCTAGATCGATTGAATCACAGAATATTAGTTTGAGCGAACTTTCAGATGATTCTAAGAAGTTGGGCGAAATAGTTTCTAATATCACAGGTTATAGTGAGGCACTTTCTACATTCGCAAATGATAATAAAGCGGATATGGAGAATGTGACAATCGCCGCTGAAAAAACAAAATCCTATCTTGCTGATATCGCGGGCTCCTTTGACAAGGTGGATCAGATCAACCAGATCATGGGAGAAATTGCAGATAAAACGAACCTTCTCGCATTAAACGCATCTATTGAAGCTGCCCGTGCGGGAGAAGCAGGGAGAGGATTTGCAGTAGTAGCAAACGAGGTCAGCAAGCTCGCAGATTTCACTTCTGAAAATGCAAAATCCATTTCTGCAATCGTAAGACAGTCTCAGAGTTTTATCCAAGAAGCAAAAATTGCATCTGCAGAAACAGGAGATCTGACCGAAAAACAAAAATTTAAAATCCTGGAAACGTCTGATAGGATCGTTCAGATGAACAAACTTTATCTGGAACAAAGAAATATTATCCGTAAGTTCTTAAGTGAATTGGAAAGTATCAAATCAGTTTCAAATGAGATCCATGAATCTGAAAAAGAACAATCCTTGGGCCAAAAAGAAATGATCCGAACCATGTCCCAACTAGAAAAAGATATTAATGAAATTAACGAAGATTCAGCTAGCTTAAACTCAGAGATTGATCGGATCAAAACGAAGGCTTCTGAACTAAAAGTATTGAGCGATAATTCCTAAAACCTTTTCATTTCCTTCTTCTTTACAATAGGACCTATATTTCGATATATGGAATTTATTCCGATTCAAGGAGAAGGATATGGGGACTAAAGTAAAAGCTGCAGTTATCGGAGGCACAGGTCTCTATAGTCTGGATGGAATGGAACTCGTCGAAGAAGTTCTTCCAGAAACTCCTTGGGGCAAACCTTCCGACACGATCAAGATCGGAAAGATCCATGACAAACTAATCGCATTTCTCCCTCGCCATGGTGTGGGACATTTTATCATGCCTCACGAAGTCCCAACAAAGGCAAACATCTGCGCACTTAAAATTTTAGGCGTAGAGGAAATAGTAGCATTTAGCTCCGTTGGAAGTTTGAGAGAAGAGATCAAACCTTTGGACTTCGTCCTCCCAAGCCAAATCATAGACAGAACGAGAGGAAGAGAGTCCACATTCTTCGGAAAAGGTGTAGTGGCTCATGCTCCTTTCGCAGATCCTTTCTCTCAAAATTTAAGCGATAGAATTAATAAAGCTGCCGCAAAAGTAAATCTTCCGATCCACCAAAACAAAACTTTGGTTTGTATGGAAGGTCCTTTATTCTCTACAAGAGCAGAATCTCATATGTATCGTTCTTGGGGTGGAGACATCATCAATATGAGTGTTCTTCCAGAATCAAAACTTGCAAGAGAAGCAGAGATCGCTTACCAAATGGTCTGTATGTCCACCGACTACGATTGTTGGAGAGAAAATGAAGAAGCAGTCACTGCAGAAATGGTGATGGCAAACCTTGGAAAGAACGCAGAAAATGCTAAAAAACTTTTGAGCGCTCTGATCCCTGCACTTGGAAACGGAGATGATCTGAGTTTAAAGAATAGTACCAAGTATTCTATCATCACAGCACCTGAACGCAGAAATCCGGACACTGTTGCAAAACTGAAAGTGTTATTCCCGGATTATCTCTGAGAATTTGATTTTCTTCGGTTTAAATGGACCGCTCCTAAAATATTAGCCAATCCCTTTTGGTATTCTGGAAAGAAGGAGAGATTATTATGATTTCCTCCTTCTATTTCCAGAAACTCTATTTTAACTCCAGATTCCAAAGCGGTTTTGAATAATTTCTTTCCTTGTCTGAATGGAACGATCTCGTCTTCGTTTCCATGTATGATTGTTACTGGAGAATGTAATTTCCCGATCTTATTTTCTGACCTAAGAGAATAAGCTAAAAACCATTCAGGCACAAATGGGTAATATTCTTTTGCTAGATCTGCCAAAGAAGTATAAGGAGTTTCTAATATAATATAACCTGGATTTGTTTTGGTTCCTAAATCTACTACAACTCCAGTTCCTATAGATCTTCCATAAAGAATGATCTCATTTTCTTTTTTCAATTTATCCGTTTTCAAATATTCATACCAGCGTTCTGCATCCTGGTACATTCCCTTCTCGCTTAGCTTGGCTCTACTTTTGCCATAACCCCTATAATCGGTCATAAGAAGGTCCCAACCTCTTGGGACAAAGTCCTCTGCAACTCCGCCCCAACTTCTTAAACTCCCTGCGTTTCCATGAAAATACAGAACAGTACCTTTGGAAGGACCTTGGGCGGGAAAGAATAATGCATATATTTTCTCTCCATCCTCTAACTCTAAAGAAACCTCCTGGAATGTATAAGGGAAGGAGAAGTGAAAATCCTCAGGCAAAATTTCAGGGAAGAAAATCAGCTTGTCCTGATTTGAATATAACAAGCCGAAAAGCCCCAGAAAAATAATGAATATAACCGAAAGAAGATATAACATAAATTTTTGGATTTTCATTTGGCCTTTATATCCCTGGACCAAAGTTCTATTCCGGCAGAATCAAAAACTCTAAACACCAAGCTCCTTTGTTTTAAGGGACCTGTAATTTCTATCGTTCCAAAATTTCTTTTATCATCCACCATTGTACCTTCTATCCTTAATGGATTTTTTTCGGTAATCGGTGGATGTGTAGAAGAAGTTAAAGGTGAAACTGTAAAATCATATACTGGATATTCGAATCCTTCCTGAATATATGATAATTCTGTAAAGTGTCTATCTCCGGTCAAAAATACCAGGTTTTTTATCTTCAATTTGGAGATTTTGGAAAGAAGTTTTTCCCTTTCTTCTGCATATGTTGAATAATTTTCAAAGACGGATAACGGATTTAAGACCTGGCCACCAACTACTACAAACTTAAAAGTCGCTTTGGAAAATGCTAGGCCATTCACCAGCCAATCCAGTTGTTCTTCTCCGAAAAATGATCTGGGGCCAGTTTTATTATCATTTGCAGTCCTAAAACTACGATCGTCCATCAAAAAGAATTGTGCATCTCCCCAGGTGAAAGAACCGTATATTCCTTTTTTCGAATAGTTTGGGTTTGCCCAAAATAGTTTGAAAATTTCTTCTGCGGTAGCACCCATCCAAAAGGAGCCGTCTCCATCATTTGGCCCCCAGTCATGATCATCCCAAACAGCATAATGATGAACATTTGCAAGTAATGGTTGGAGTTCCGCCAAAGACCTTTGTTCTGTATAACGATAAATGAATCCAGTTCTAGATTCCCAATCAGGTTCTCTTAGATAAATATTATCTCCCATCCAAAGCATGAAATCCGGCTTTTGAGCAGAGATGGATTTGTAGATAAAATATTCTCCGCCGTATGGTTTTGCTTGTGTATCGTATTTAGGATCGTTTACGAACGCGCAACTTCCCAATGCAAATTTGATATCCGGAGGACCACTTGGCTTTCCTATCCAAATAGGTTGCGCTCTAAATTTTTGTTCCGACTTAGGTTCTTGGTATTTTCCGTTTACATAAATTATATATTCGTATGTTTTTCCAGGTTCCAATACGTCCGCGATCAAATGAGCAACATTCCCTTTATGATGTTCTGTATTTACTTCTCGAGTTACATGACTTTGTTCTGAATTTCCGGAAATAAAATATTTCGCATAAACTTTAGAAGGATTCTTAGTCTGAACCCAAATTTTCACTTCTTTATGAGTTGAGTAGCCTAACATCGGCCCCGATTGGATACTAGAAGGCGAGGCTGTGTCGGTTGACTGACTTTTTCCATAAATTGCAAAATCGATGTAAAAGAATCCAAACAGTAAAATCAACAAAGAGGTGGATGATAAAAGCGATATGCGTCTCATTGTCATGAAATATCTTGAAGCCTTAGGCTTCTTTCAAATCAAAAAAAAGGGAAAGAACGGAAATGACGAGGGGAGAATCTAGAAAACTCAGATGGAGACTGACCTTAGGCTTGGAGCTACTAACTTCAGTTCTTGCCGTCCCTTTGGCCGTTTTATTTATTATCGCTGCCGGAGCGTATGATTTCAATAAGGCGATTGCACTCATTGGGTCGTCCACAGTCGTATTGACCACCTCATATTTTTTCCCTACAATACGATTTTTATATTTAGGAAGGCTCTTATCGAAGCTGGAACCCAATAATTGGGAAAAGTTAAACACAAAAGGAAAGGTAGATGTTAAGAAAAAACTTCTGAACTTCCCTCTTCTCAACACTGGATTTTATATCGTACAATGGAGTTACGGAATTCCAGCAGCTTGGAAAATGATGCATTTATTCTTCATCCCCGAATTTTTCGAGTCTGCTCCATTTCTGCTCTTACCTTTGATCATTTACCCTACTTTAGGAATTTCTCATTTCTTTTTAACCGAATCCGTACTCGCAGAAGTGCTGGAATCAGATAGATTAAATGGCCTTCCGTTAGAGGAAAAAGATATTCGTAAGGTTTCTATCTTCATAAGGATTATTTCTACAATCGCATCAATCGCTATGCTGCCTGTGGTGATCTTCGGATATCTTTTAGTAGAAGAGACTTCTGGTTGGTTGAAACTGGGAGATGTTACCTTAGCACTTTCCCTCACTATAGTTTTTATGGTGATCACTCTTACTATCTCTTCGTATCTATTGGCTTCCAGTATTCGTAGGAACTCTAAAAATATGATGAATGCGTTTACGGAAATGTCCCAAGGTGAATTGAACATCCTACTTCCTATGGTTTCAACGGATGAACTGGGAAGAAGTAGCAAAATGTTAAACGATTTTGTGAAACGACTTAGGATCGTTGTTAAGACTGTAATTAAAGAATCAGAAAAACTTTCTCAAAGTTCCAGAGTTTTAGAAGAAAAAACAAAAGGTCTTTCTATAAAAATGCAAGAACAAGCTGCTTCCACTGAACAGATGAGTTCAGGGGTAGAAGAAATTGCGGCATCTATTCAATCTACTTCCTCCAGAGCTGAAAGCCAATCAGATACTGTAGAACAAGCATCTGCATCTCTTATCGAACTCGAAGATAGAATCCGCAATGTTCATACTTCTCTTATGGATACAAAAAACGACGCGGAAAGAATGAGATTAGAAACTTCTAATGGAGAATCCGCGCTACAGTCAACCCGAGAAGCAATGGCAGAGATAGAATCCAATACAGCTAAAATGGAAGCGAGTGTGAATGTGATCCATGAGATTACGGATCGAATCGGACTTCTTTCATTGAATGCAGCTATTGAAGCTGCCCGTGCTGGAGAAGCAGGAAAAGGTTTTGCAGTAGTAGCTCAGGAAATTTCCAAACTGGGAGAACAAACCCAGGAAAATGCAAAAAGGATCCGAGCAACATTAGCAGAAGCAGTAAAGGCAACCAACTCAGGAAGAGAAGTTTTAGGAAACACTGAAGTCGCTTTCAGAAGAATAGGAGATACTGCCCAAAATACATCTCAAAGAATTTTGCAGGTGTCTTCCTTATCTGAATCGCAGTTAATCGCAAGCGCTCAGGTAAAGAACGCATTTTCTGAACTGATCCGATCTGCAGAAGAGATCCGAAATCATACAAAAGAACAATCCCAAACTTCTTTAGAATTTTCTAAAACGATTGGAAGTATTTCAGAAGCTACTGAGTTTTTGAATGGGATAGTAAACGATATTGATTCTCTTGCCGAGAAGCTGGCTCAGCAAGCAAGCTCATTGAAAAAAGAAGTAGAATTCTTTAAAACCTAAATTACATCTTAGGAAGAAGTACTTTAAATACTGTCTTCCCAGGTTTGGAGTTGAATTCTATTCTTCCTCCATGTTTTAAAACGATCCTTCTGGAAATATCTAGGCCAAGACCGCTTCCTTCTCCAGGAGCTTTAGTGGTATAAAAAGGATCAAATATTTTAGATTTAATTTCCAATGGAATACCAGGACCGTTATCCGAAATTAGAACGGAAACATCAGAGTCAGAATCCAAAATGGAAATTTTAATCTTTCCTTTGAACTGCATGGCTTGAAGAGAATTGTAAATTAAGTTTGTCCAAACCTGGATCAAATCATCTGGATACGCATGGATAATCGGTCTTGCTTGGAAGTCCAATTCTACTTCTACTCCATTTTTGATCTGATTATGATAGATTGTAAGAACAGTCTCTATATTTTCTGCAAGATCTGTTTCGATCTTACCTTCTCCAGAATCGATATGGGCAAAACTTTTAAGAGCATAAACTATCTTAGAAGTTCTATCCACCGCCAGACGAATAGATGCAGCATTTTTATATGTTTGGATCTCTTCGATCGCAAAATCCAAAAGCGCAAGATTTGACTTAGCTTCAAAAATTTCCGGAAATTCTTCAGTGGAATGATAAAGCCCTACGTCCATCAATCTGTCTGCAAGATCATATGAATTTTCAAAACCAAGATCGCTCAGTGTATTTTTTAATTTTTTAAGAACATTCCTTCTTTCTTCTCTTGAAACCTGAATTTCTTTATTCGAAATTCCTGCACGAATAAACTCTGATAACCGTTTGATATAACTCGGTTCTGTGTCTGCAAAGACTGGACCCAACTTTTTCAAACGTTCCGGAGAAGAATCTAAATAAGCTCTTAATTCACCGCTTAATGCAGAGATTGCTCCTAACGGGTTATTGATCTCGTGAGCAATACCAGCAACCAACTGTCCGAGTGCGGCCATCTTTTCAGAAAGAATAAGCTGGTCCTGGGTCTTTTTCAAGTTATCCAAAGCAGAAGCGAGCTCAGATGTACGGATCAGAACTGCGTGTTCCAATTCTTCTTTTGCTTCTCTTCTTTCAGAATTTAATAATAGCTGAGTGACTTGTTCTGCAACTGTGACTACGAATTGTTGTTCGAAACCTTTCCATTTGCGAAGAGTGCCTCTATGTTCTAAACAAATGACTCCATAAATTTCACCTCTTAAAAAGATGGGGGCATCTAACAAAGATTGAATGCCGAGAGGAATACTATACGTTTCCGCAAATTCAGAAGTCCTTGGATCGTTAACCACATCATATGCATCCACAAATCTTTCCGTCTTTATCGATGCAAAATAACGAGGATATTGTTTTAGATCCATTGCGACAGGATCCATATGCGTTTGAAATTTTTGATCCCAGCCTGAAACCAAAGACCAAACAGTTTTTTCTTTATCAGAAAAAAGCCATATAGAGGCACGATCACATCCCAAAGTTTCCGTGCACATCTTGACTATATTATTCAAACCTGCAGAAATATTACCCGAAGCAAAATCAGGATCTGTCGCCATATTCAATAGAACTCTTGCCTGTTCGGAAAGTTTTAAGTTCTCTTCTTCTTTTTCCCTGGCTGCAGCCTTTCCTGCAGTATTATCTTTTGTAATAGCTACGATTGCGGGTCTTCCTACTAAATTTACAATACGACCCGAAAAAATTGAATCTACCCTAGTTCCATCCTTTCTAATAAAAGGTATATCAAGATCCCTTAATATTCCTTCTTCTTTCATTTGATTTACTAATTTATGTTTGAGATTAGGATCAGGCCAAATCCCAAGATCTATTGAGTTCTTTCCGATCGCTTCTTCTTTCGTGTATCCGAACAAATCATAGAACATTGAGTTTACACTTATATACTTACCAGTTTCTAGATCAGAAATACATATTGTATCCGGATTTAGATCGAATACTTTTTCGAAAAGGTCTTTGCTTTCCTCTAACTGGAGAAGATACTGATCTCTTTCTTGTTCTATTTTTTTATTGTCAGTTACGTCGATCAGCAGAGCCAAAAGCATCGTTCTGTCGCCGATTTTAAATATCCTATTACCAGAAATCACATGTCTTTCGGTATTATCAGATCGATTGATAGTTGCTTCTATATTTTTGGACCAACCAAATTCTTCTAATTCTTTGAGGATCTTTGCTCTATCTAAAGGTCCTTTCCATATCCCTAATTCGAAGGAAGTTTTTCCTATAATCTCTTCTCTTGAATAGCCGATTAGCTCGCAGTATGCTTGGTTGATCTCTTTGTAAGTTCCGGTTTCTAGATCGGAAAGAGAAACGGCCGCGGGATTCATCTGGAAAATTTTCTCGAAAAGTTCCTTATTATGTCGAACTTCTGCGTTCAATTTCCTGGTTTGTTCTTCTGCTTCTAGACGATCTCTAATATCTGTTGCAAGAGAGATAACGTGAGGTCGACCGTTTAATTTTACGATCCTTCCGGAATATAGAACAGGAATGCCAGTGCCATCAGCAGCTCGAAAAACTGTTTCGATATTACTGACCTCACCTTTCTCATCTAGTTGTTTATAAATTTCGGCCCTTCTATCCGGATCGTAATCCCAAACCTTGATATCGGTAGTAAGCTTTCCGATCACTTCAGATCTTTTGAGTTTTATAACTT
Source organism: Leptospira saintgironsiae (assembly GCF_002811765.1). Taxonomy (NCBI): domain Bacteria; kingdom Pseudomonadati; phylum Spirochaetota; class Leptospiria; order Leptospirales; family Leptospiraceae; genus Leptospira; species Leptospira saintgironsiae. Next base: position 301,590 of record NZ_NPDR01000001.1, read on the forward strand.
CTAAAAATCTTTCGTTCACATCTATGATCTTTCTGGAAACCAAATCAGTAAGAACTACTGCAGAAGGAATTAATTGAAATAATCTTTGGAAAAGTTCCTTACTCTTTTCTAACTCAGAAGCAAGGTTTTCTAAGTCGGCTTGTGCTTCTTTGATATGAGTGATATCGTGACCAACGGCTAAGATCTTTTTTTCACCGCCAGCTTCTATTACTCTAGCGGAGAATAGAATGGACCGGATCTTTCCATCCGCAGTGCCCATCTTCACTTCTAAATTGTCTACAGCACCTTTTTGGAGTAGAAGCCCACGGATAATTTCTCTATCACTTAGATCGTAATAGACTCCTAGATCAGCAGGCGACTTGCCTATGATTTCTTCGCTTGTTTTTCCAATCAGACTTAAAAATAGATCATTTGCATCTAGGTAAGTTCCATCAGATTTGGACAATGTGATCGCAGTAGGATTTAATCGAATGATCTGATTTAATATTTCTTGGTTCTCTTTTAGCTCATCTAAAAGTTTTTGTTTTTCTACTTCTTCTTTTACCCTGTCTGTAATTGGAACCGTGATCGTAAGAAGTTTTAAGGAACCCGCATATTCAATCGGGTGGGCGGAGAAGAGTCCCCAAAATTCTTCTCCAAGCTTATTCGTAAAACGTAATTCTATATCTCGGACAAAACCTTCTTTTTTGATCGCTTCTACTATATCCGCTCTTGTTTCTGCAGAACTCCAGAAGCCAAGGTCTAATGCACTTTTACCAACGATTTCATCCTCAGAATATTTTACCTGGAGACAAAACTGTCTGTTTACTTTGAGATATTTTCCTGTTTCGATCTCTGTGATCGCCATAGGCAAAGGATTCATATCGAAAAATTTTTCGAGAGCTCTCCATCCTATCTCCGGATGAGTTATATCTTCTTTAGAAAGTTCACTTTGTTGTTTAGGAGAGCGAATGTGGATCCAGGTTGTAGATTCTGGATCAGACTCACCTTGGATCTTAAAACCTTGGCAGTAGAATGTCCTGATCTCTTTACTCTTAAGCAAAAAGTAGCCCAAATACCAGTTTGTCTTTTCTTCTTTTTTGAGATTTTCAAAAATCCCGTTTCGAATATCAGAGATCAGATTAAAATCTATCTCCTTCAACTCTTTGTAGGAATAGCCTAAGATCTGTAATGCAGCAGGATTTGCTTCGATCAGATTTCCAGAGGAGGAGAATACAAGAACTCCGTCCCCGATCCTTTCGAAAAACTGTCTGAGGATGTTGAGCTGTGAAAGGGAAGATTCCAAACTTTTATCACCAAGGGAATAAGCCCTCAAATACTAATGGACTAAATAACGCTAGAAACTACTTTTCTAAAACTTTCATTTTTTTTCCAAAATTTAAGAAAGTTGTGATCCTCAAGGACGCGTTACTCGAAAAGGCCTACCTATTATGGAATTTTTCATCGGTTTATTAGCATTCTTTGCCGGAGTATTCTACCTTATCGTTCCCTTCATTTTATTGTCCAAGATCAACGGACTTTCGGAAAGGATCCAAGATCTGGAGAATCAATTAAGGGAGAAGGGGCCTTCTACCCTTCCAGAAACTCAGGTAGAAAAGAAAAGGCCTCCTATCAAAGAAGAAAAGCCTATCTTGGTAAAAGAAACAATCCCAGAAGCCAAGAAAGAAGTCCCTTCTTCCAAGCCAGTTACAAAAACTCCAAAACCTGCAGCGATTGTACCTCCAACTATTATAAAACAAGAACCTCAACCTATAGCTAAAAAATCAGAGGCTTGGGAAAAATTTGAGAAACAGATCGCGAATAATTGGACCGGGATCTTAGGAACAATCATACTTGTGATGGGTGTTGGATTCTTAGGAATTTATGCAGCCTTGAACATGTCTCCATTCTTCAGATTCTTAATGGTATTAGGGATCGGAATCGGCCTATTCGTAATTTCTATTCTTCTAGTTAAAAAAGAATTCTGGGAACAGATCGGATATTGGATCAGAAGCGGTTCAGGTGCAGTCATCTTATTCTCTTGTATAGCAGCAGTTTCTGTTCCAGGAATGAAATGGATAGAGTCTGAACTTTATGCGCTCCTCTTAGTCATTGCTGGAATTTTAGTAAACCTAGGACTTGCATGGCAGACTTCTCAGCAAAAGTTTGCGAGTCTTCATATAGTATTAAGTTTAATCTCTTTGGCGATACTTCCACTGAGCACTTTGATCTTCTTCTTAGCTGTTGGAGTTTCTGCTTTCAGTGTGGTTTTATCTTATAAAACTAAATGGGAATTTCATTTAATACAAACTGCGATCTCCTTTTTGATTTTAAATTTTCTTTATAAAGGACATTTCACAGAACAACTACATGTGCTAAATTCTCCTCATTCTAGAACTTGGGGAATTTTAGGAACTCTTGTTGTTGGAATTCCATCCATCTTAGCTCATTATCGAAAAGTATATTCTTCTCCAAATCTCCAAAGACTTCCTTTTATAACTCACTTGATTATTTGGGCCGGGATCGGTTTAGGATTATCAGTCTATTCAACAGGATCTAAATGGAATCCTCCTGTACTGATCTCTGTTTCTATCGGATTATTTTTCTGGGCCAGGACCGCTCGAGAAAAATTAAACATTCGTTGGCTTTATCTCACTGATACTTTAGTCTCTTTAGCTCTTGCTTCTATCGGGATCATATTACTCACTCGATGGGAAGTCGATCTATTCCTGATCAATGTATATGTTTCACTTTTATTCTCTATCTTCTTTGTCATAAGTGCCGAAGAAAAAGAAAACCTACTTAAGAATATAGGAGCAGTACTTCTTCATATTTCTTGGGTTTGGTATATTCTTCTTCTTATCATAAAATACTTCGGTGGATTGAATTTAGGAGCTTGGCCAATCATTATCACCACGATAGTGATGATCATCCTTACATTCTTGATCCAATCCTATGATGAGATCCGAAATAAGGAAAGTTCTACTGCAAGCGACGATATTTATGGTGTCGGAGGAGATGATAGAATTTCTCCGGCAGGACTTTTTTCAGGATTATTAGCTTCCGCTATTTGTTTCCAATTATTTGATTGGAAACATTCGGAGCTATATCTTCCTGCGTTCGGAGTAATTTTGTTGGTTATCCGACAAAATAGGAATTGGAACGGTTTAGGAGTTGGGATTTTCTTCTTCGTTGCTGCATTACACTTTGAAGTGATCTATAGAATTTATTCTTTGGAAAGATGGGAAGTACTACTAAGAGATCTTCCTACGATCCTATTCTGTTTCTTGATGATCCCTCTTTCTAAAGTGAAGATGGGTTCAGACAAGATCAGATATTTTTCTTCTCCAGGGGCGACACTTCTATCCTTACATATCGTATTCTTGGCTTACTGGACTACTCAAAGTCTTTCTCCATTCTTACCAGGAATACTTTGGCTTCTTCTTTCCTTGGTATATTTAGAAACCAAAAACTTTTTCTCAGAAAGAGAGAAAATTTGGGAAAACACTTGGAAGTCTTCCATCAATTCTGCGGGGTCTGTGTGGCAATTTTTTGCACTGATATTCGTGGGATTGTTTTTAAGCGCTCATATTCTGGTCCATCTACAATCAGAATTATATGTGGGAATTTTCAAGATCAGATTTTTGATCCAAGCATTAGCAATCGGAGTATTTTTATATTGGGCAAAAAGCCCAAATCCTAAAGAAGAAACTCCAAACTATTGGAATTCTCTTTTACCATTGTTCTGGGAATTAACGGGAATATTTATCACTGCAATCATCGCATTAGAAATTCCGAATACATGGTTACCAGTAGCTTGGGTCGCTTGGGCATTCTTCTTAAATCAGATCAGTTTAAAAACTTCTTGGGAAATTTCCAGATTCAGATTTTATTCTCTCTGTTTTTATTGGTATTCATGTATCCATGTAGCATTCATTTCCAGTTCTTCCCTAACTCCTTCTGAATATTGGGCGAACCAAGAATGGTTGGGTGGACTTGTCGGGATCGTGTTACAGACTGCTTACTTAGTAAGGATCCAGCTTCTTCCTCCATTCCAAGGAATAGAAGCAGAAGGTTATCCTGGTAAGATCAGAAGCCTTTCTGAAAAACTGGACCAAAGGTCTGACTATACAATATTCTATCCTTTGTTTGCAGCAGGAGCTTTCTTCTTATTCTGGAGTTTTGATTCTTCTTTATTAACTCTATTATGGATGGTAGAAGTGTTCATCGTATTCTCAATAGGACTTATTCTGAAAAAAGAACATTTCCGTTATGTGTCCTTGGTAGCAATGCTCATATGTCTACTTAGATTGATCTTCTGGGATCTTTCTCAATCTTCTACGATCACTCGTGCTTTAGTATTCTTGGGAGTGGGAGGAATACTGATCCTAATGAACACTCTCTACAGCAAATTTGGGAATAAGGAGAAAACAGATGCTCCGTAATCGATTATTATTCTTTGTTATACTTTTAGCATCAGGAGCAGCCATCTCATTTTTGGCAGTAAAGAGTAAGGCGAATGTAGAAATGCCTGCCACTCTTTCTCCTGCATTTCAGTTATTGGGAAAACCGATCAAAACCTTGGATCGTTCTCTCACAAAGCTAATGCCTATTAGCGATTTGGATGAGAAGAAGCTGGGAGATTCAGTTGCATTACGTTACGAGTCCTATGCAGATGAAAAAGATCCAGATCTGATCTATTTAAGAAGTTTAGTTTCAAATCTTACAATTGGGAAAGAGAAAAGGTTCGAATATAGGATTTTTATAATGGATTCTTCCGTTCCAAATGCTTATGCAATGCCAGGAGGCATCTTATTTGTAACAAAGGGACTTCTCTCTATGGTAAACTCAGAGGCAGAATTAGTAGCTGTAATAGGGCATGAAATTGGTCACGTAGAACTTTCTCACTGCATGGATATGGTAAGAGGAGAATTATTAGCGAAGAAGATCGGTGCCTCTACTTTAGGAGAGCTTGCAGACCTGACTGCATCTTTACTCTTAAAATCTGCTTTCGGAAAAAATCAAGAAGATGAAGCGGATTCTTACGGTTACGATCTACTGCTCAGGGAATATTACGACCCATTTGCAATGGGAAGAACCTTTCTAAAACTTCAGGAAGCAAGCGGTGGAAAGGAAAATGCCTCTTCTCCCATCCAAGAATATTTTATGACACATCCTTATCTTTCTCACCGTTCCGAAAAATTTACGGAAAAAGCAAAACGAGAAGAAGAAGGAAAATATTATGTAGGGAAGAAGAACTTAAAAAAACGAGTCAGCCGTTACCAAGACGAACTCGATAAAGAATTCGTAAAATACTGAAAGTTTCTTCTTACAAATTTCATTTTTTATAACTTGGAATAAAATCTAAAAATCCGGAACCGTTCGGGAATTTCCCCGGACGGAAAAAGGTCTTACCTCTGGAGTTTTTATGAAAAAAATATTATTCGGGTGCATATTATTATTCGCTAGCTTCGGTTCCACATTTGCAGAACAAGAAAAAGTTCTGATTGTTAGCGGATTCTCCAAAGTTGCAGTTCCTGCAGAACTTATAGAAATTCGTATCGGAGTAGAAACAGAATCCAAAACAGCAGAAGAAGCTCATGAGAAAACTTCCTCAAAGACTGATTCTCTTGTAAAATATCTCAAAAAGCAGTCTTTACATTCGTTACAAACAGAAGCAATTCGTCTGCAAACAATATACGAATATCCTAAATCTGGAGCGAGACAGATCAAAGGTTATGTAGCGTCTAATACAGTTTTAATAAGAGCTAAAGTAGAGTCTGCAGGCAAACTAATTGATGAGTCCATACAAAATGGAGCAAATCAAATCATTGGGATCCGATTGCAGGCAACGGATGCAAATTTGGAGAAGGCTTCTCAAGAAGCTTTGCAGTTAGCAGCAAAGGATGCTCGCAAAAAAGCTGATATAATTCTCTCAGCACTCGGTTTAAAATTTAAGGATTTTGTTGAGATAAGAGCAGACTTCCAAGAAATTTCCGAACCACTCCCTATCATGGATGGTTTTCAAACTATGAGCGCAAAATCTGCGACTCCAATCGAAGCTGGAAATTTATTTCGTGAAGCGAAGATCTTATTGAAGGTTTCTTATTAAAAAAACAGTTCGTAAGTGAAAAAAATCTGTCTTTTCAATCGGTTATATGGGTATGGTATTTATGGATTGTTACCTAAGTACCAATAACCCGGTAAATAGTTAACATATATCCAATTCTCTTCACTATTCTCACTACGTGAGCGGCCCTTTCGGGGGCCGCTCCGGTCTTTTGTTTTTTTCCTTGCTCTCATCTAGAATAATTGGTGTTTTGGGAAAAAAATTATTACTCTGGCACCTCATGAAAAAAAAGATCCTAGCTTTATTGGCAACTTACTTAGTTTGCTTTTCCTTATTTGGACAAACACCTCCGAATAATCAAAGACAACCTAAAAATCAACCTACGAACAATAACCAACAGCAACCACCTCAGAACCAAGCTCCTATCGGAGGCAGCGATTCTTATAACTCTTCCTCAAGTAATGGAAGTGCATATGGAAATGGTTTATTACATATTTTGGAATTAGATGGAGTCGCAGGAAGCCTGAACCAAGGTGGACCTCAATCTATTAACGGAATCTTGAATAGTGTAAGGATTGCAGGAAGCGCATTAGGCGGAACTCCTGAATTCTTCAAAGAAGATAGTAAGACCACTCCAAGTGGCGGATTTCCTAAGATCAGATATTCTCACCAACTATCTGATAATACATTCATAGGTATTGTGGCCTCTTTGGGAGAGAAATCTACAACTGAAACTACTACTACAAGTACTTCTAATAGATATACTACTGATAAAATTACTACAACCACCAATGAATGGAAGGTAAAGTATGGATGGGGACCTCTCAACTTAAACACTTCGAATGATGTAAGCTACGAATTTTCAATCGGTTATGGACAAAGTAAAACCAGTGGAGATTATTCCAATTTCGGACTCAAGCTCCCAGGTTTTAGTTCAGGAAGTTCCGATGGAATGTCAGGGTATGCGATTGGATTTGGAGATCTTAGATATAATATCACTACACTTTCTTTAGATTACGGTGTCGCAGTTCCTATGTGGAGCTGGATGAACTGGTACTTCCGAGGTGATACAAGCTTCTTCTGGGGAACCTTATCTTTAAGTTCCGCTCAGTTAGGTGTAGATACAGGTGCTACTGCAGGTGCATATAATGGCTTGGATTTTAATGCGTTCAAATCCAAAGACGGATTCTTTGCAGGAGCTTCCGGATTTACTATGACTTTCGAAACAGGTTTTGTAATTAAACCTTTCGAAACATTCGGTATTCGATTTGGCGGATTCTATCAGCTTACCTATTTCAGTGTAGGAGAAGTTAAAGGGCCTTCTATTTCCGGTGGTCAGGTCGTGGAAGCAGGCGCAGTGCCTAATTTAAGTTCCACTACTGACAACGAACAATTTGGAAATTACGGCGGAACTGTAGGATTAGTTAAGAATTTATAGTCGGTAACGCCGGCTTCAAGAGCAACGCGACTATAGTCCGCATTGCGGGCTATAGCTCTTTTAAAATTTCTGCCTTCTTCTTCTCGTATTCCTGTCTAGAGATCAATCCCTTATCCAAAAGATCCTGTAAAGTCCTCAGGCGATCTTCTATAGTTTTAGGGATTTTTTTGGTAGGAGTTCCTACGTTCTTCTTAGAAGGGTTCGCAGTCCAAAAGCCATTCTTTACTAGAATACGATTTTTAACCTCTTCTCCTTCATTTAGTAAAACAAGATAGTCTAGCCCTTCCGGTCTGATCTCAGGAAGATAAATAGAATTATCGGAAGAAGGTCCTGGCTTAATGATAGGAACTAATGTCCAGTCCTGAAAAGAGTAAGTAGTTTGAAAATCAAGCACCTGTCCTACTTCAGAAAATTCTAATACGATTCCTTCCGGGCTATTTCTAATATAAAAAATAGTCCTTCTGATCCTGAGCCCAGGACGGATAGGATCTTCTCTTTTAATAATTACTTGGTAAGCTTGTGGAAGTCCGTCTGGAATTTCCGTCTCTGCTCTGTATAATAATTCTCCCAGGCGGGAAGATTCTTCTTCAGTAAATAGTCGGACTGGTTCCGAATTAAAAACTCCTGAATTCGAAATTCCAGTGAATTTAAAAAGTTTTTCCCATCTGGAAATGAACTCTGCCTTATCCAATTGGTCCGGCCCTGCTCCAGTCAAAACTCCGGAAGCGATAGGCAACCAAGTCTCAGCCTGTAAGAAAATTGGAGTCTCTGAGGTTTTTTTAAGATAATATAATACGATTGAATCCGAAGAGGAAGCCATTCCCTTTCTTTGGGAAGACAAACAGGAAATCGTAAATAGAAGGGTAAGAAAGAAACTTAGAAGATTAAGATTTTTCTTTTTTGCCCGAATCGGTTTTTTTAAGCATGCTGCCAATTTTTCCCAATTCCTCCGGCTTAATTTTCGCACCGGCGGCCTTCTTGTTCTCAGCCTGGATTTCACGATACACTTCCGCTCTGTGAACGGAAACTTCTTTAGGAGCCTTGACTCCGATCTTTACTTGATCCCCTTTGATATCCACGATAACGATCTCAATATCGTCACCTATGATAATGGATTCATTAGTACGCCTAGCTAGTACGAGCACTTAGGACATCTCCACAGTGGCGCTTTCCAAAATTCTTTCACGTACAGAATGGATCTCGTTACGTGATACGAATTGGCGACCTGTCAAATCAGTCTTATTAATTAAAATAGGGCCTTGTAGATTTGCGGTCATAGAAGCCGGATCGTCATTCGGAATCGTCACAATGACTAAGGTCAAAGCTTCCGAAACATCCTGCAACCCGATTTGAGAAAGTTCTTCCTGGCTCAAAATGGGTTTATATTCTTTTTTAAATAAAGAAGGTGGAATTACAACAAAAGCAAGGTCCACTTCGTCGATGGACTGCAACCATTTGAATACTGACTCTTCGTCTTCTTCGATTAGGGCGAAACTTTTGTATCCCCCGAAACCTAGAAGTCCTTCCGGAAATTTGATAAGTTGTCGCTCCGAAACTTTTATTTTTCCGAAAGGTTTGCTTTGGATCTCAATCATCGACCGACCTATTTTTCAGAGCATGGCTCTAAGTTTATACTTTTTTCAAATCACTACAAGAAGAATTCCCCGACCTAATATCGGAGAATTTCACTCTTATCTTAGAAAGTCCATTAAAGTAGATTTGATTACCTTGGAGCCTACGTTAAGTGCATATTGATGGATTGTTTCCAGCCACTTCAAGTTCATGATAGTTTCTGGGAAATCGATCCCTTCGTTTTTAGCAAGTAACTCGGTCATATAGGATTTATCGAAGGAAACTCTTTGAGAATGTTCCTCCATACGATTCATCCTTGCACCAACAATGGATCTATAACGAAGAACATTTTCTAATGCAAGATCCAAGTCTTGGATATCACGACCTGAAATTCTTTCTTGGTCTTTCTGGATCAAATCGTTCCTGAATTGGATCAATACATCGAATACTGAAAGTCCAGTAACAGTTGCAGATTTACTGTAATTATTAGGAGGTTCAGAATTGCCAGAATCGATCAAACCGATATCTCTCAGAACAGTTCCGCCATCCACATCCTCTAACCAGATCTGGTGAGGTGCGGTGGAGCTAAGACTGATATTATCTTGAGCGAGTTTATTCGCCTTAGCCTCGATCGGAGAGTTATTGATCTTATCTATGATATCATCGATGGTATCGCCAGCAGAAACCTGAACTTCTACTCCATCTATCTTAAACTTTTGATCAGAGACTGCAACGTAACCTGAGTTATCCACACGGCTGGTAACACTCATGTTCGTTCCCCAGAACACTTTGTTTCCAGGAATAGTAACTGGGATATATTCTCCCTTTTCGATCTCTCTGATCTGCTCTCCGATATCTCCTCTGTATTCTACTCCGATGTATTGGTTCTTTAATTCCAATCCTTGGAGTCCTTTAATTTTGGATTCAATCGGTTCAAAAGGAGGTCTTTCGATCACATGTCCGCCAAAGAGAGGTCTTCCAGTGGCATCTCTAGTGTTTGCTATATCGACTAACGCTCTAAGTAATTCATCTATCTCTTTACCAACAGCGACTTCTAATTCGAAACCTTTATCACCTTGATAAATACCGTTAGAAGCTTGGACCGCAAGAACTCTCGCTCTTTGGAATAAGTTACCTATTCTGTCTAATTCGCCATCGATCTGTTGTAATCTTCCAAAGCCATCGTCAATGTTTGCTTGGAAAGTATCCAACTCGTTCATTCTAGATCGGAAGAACATTTGGTTGGTCGCCCTGCCAGGATCATCGGAAGGAGTCCTAATTCTTTGTCCTGTCCCCAATTGGTTTTGGGTTTCGTCCAAAGACAACTGGTGACGATTCAAAGTCCTCACCAGACTGTTATTTTGCATCATGTTAGTGATCCGCATCATGGCTTCGCCTCCTTGCTATTCCGGCGGAATTATGCGCCCAAACGATTGATGATCGTATCTAGAATTTCATTCATAGTGTTGATCATCTTCGCAGACGCATTGTACGAGTGCTGGAACTGGACCATATTGGCCATTTCCTCGTCCAAACTTACACCCATCACCGACTGTCTCATATTTTCGAGTTCGGTCATAAGATCTGATTGGATCCCAAATTCTTGTTTTGATTCTCTTGCTTCTGTTGCAAGTTTAGAGATCAGACTATTATAAAAATCATCTGTGGTTTTGGAATAATCCACCATCACAGGATTATTTCTAAGGGAAGAAGCTACTAAAAGAGCATTCCTACCGTCCTTATGACCCCCAGGAGAATTATAATCTCCTGTTCCACCAACGTCCTTTCCTCTTGCTGCCGCGATATTTGCTACGTTATTCGCAATATGCTCATTCACTTTAAAATGAGAAGAAGGATGAAAATGTGGAGTTAAAGTAATGTCTTCCGGCTTAGATTGAAGTTTGGTAATTTCTCCCAAACGTTTATAATCATAAGCACCAGAAGGTCCGGAAGCCATCAGCATTCCAGTCAAACCAACTAATAATTCTCCAGAATCTTCAATATGTCTAAGAATGAAGTTTTTCTTAGGAGAATCTTCTGCAACAGTCGCTTTGAATGCTAATTGGTTATCATGGTTCATATAAGCCACAACACCAACCTTAGAAGCATTTATACGTTTAATAATACCGTTCAGAGTATCATTTGCAGAATAAGGAATTAAAACCTGAGTTTCTTTTTCGTCAGGTTTTAAGAATGTCATGGTTCCGCTGATCCCTACAGGACGATCCGGATCCAAAGTATTCTTACCTGTTACTCTAAAGATCGCAGAAATATCATTCTGGCCATCGCCGTCTGAATCATATTCACCGAAAGTATTCAAAGCCAAAGAACGAATATCGAAGAAGTTCTGATTCGTATTTCCATTCAAACCAAAACCGTCTTTATGGATCTCGTTGATCACGTCCATAACGTTGATCGCAAGAGCATCCACTTGATCGATTTTCTCACCCAGGATCTTATCTCTAACTTCGATCAAACCCTGTAATCTTCCTTTTCGGAGAAGGACGGGATCTCCAGTAACCTTCCAATAAAGATCTAATAAACCATCTTTAGAAGGATTTCCTAATATATCGACTTTATTGAGCTTGCCACCTTGGACAAGGATCTGCTGGCCAATAAATACCATCAGCTCGTCTTCATCACTTCTACCAATTGTGATATCAGTTAAGCCAGAAAGTTCTTGGAGAAGAGCATCTCTTTTGTCGTAAAGATCGTTCGGTCTATCGCCTAAAGCTTCCGACTTAGCAATCCTTTCGTTTAAAGTACGGATATTCTCCCCGATCGTATTCAGATGAAGTGCATGAGCTTCGATCTCACGGTTCGATTGATCCCTCAATTGAGAAAGTTTACGATACACATCTTCAATTCTACTTCCGAGGCCTTGTGCTTTTTCTAAAACTACGGAGCGATGTGCGTTATCTTCAGGATAATTTGCGAGTTCTTCCCAAGAAGACCAGAATTTATCCATTAAAGTTCTAAGAGTAGTACCGTTAGGCTCGTTGAAAATATTCTCTGCTTGGTAGAGATATTCATTCTTTGCTGCCCAATAATCTTTTACACCAGAAGTTTCAATAATTCGATCATCGATAAAATTATCTCTAACACGTTCGATGGAACCGATTTCAACACCTTGACCGATCTGGCCAGGAAGATGAGCGCGATTCAAAGAAGGTTCGTACAGAGGGTCAGTCGCTTGTAAAACAACTCTTTGGCGAGAATAATGTTTATTATCCGCGTTTGAAATATTATGGCCGGTAGTTTGTAAGGCCTGCTGATGAGCCGCAAGACCTCTTTTACCAATTTCTAATCCGGAGAATGTGGATCCCATACTTCTTCCCTCCTATCCAATCTTACGCGGAAGCGTTTACGAGCACCGAGGAACGTTTCTTTTTGTTCCTAACAGTGCTTGGATTTTCATCCTCGTAAACTGCGACTTCTCCGCTATTTGCGTTTGTTCGCATCGCGTCGATGGTGGCCTTCAAAAATTCCTGTCTGGTTCGGATCAATTTATCATTGGCTTTGATCTTATCTTTAAGCCTATGAACCGTATCCTTCAATCTTGTTCCGAGTTGTTTCAACTTGTGCTCGGATTCACGGTCTATCTTATTTAAAAAATCAGTAAGAGTAAGTTCGCCTTCTTTAGGAATTCCTAAATTACCTGATGTATAAACATCATGAATAGCGGACATACGAACTCTTTCCAGTTCGCTTGCGTGAACGATCAATTCATAAGTCTTTTTAGAAATCGTTTCCAAAGATCTTCCGTCCGCTTTCGTGATCGATTCAGTCTTTTCTTTCTCTAACTCCAGGATTTCGGAGTACAGTCGGATTTCTTCCTCGAAAAGAGAAGACACCCGATCCAACCATTCCTCTTTATTTAATATCATTGTCCGGTCCCTGTTCTTTGTTTCGGCGGAATCCAGAATTTTATGAGGGGTTTTTTTAGAAATTCAGAGGCTTAAAAAGTGGAGATGTAGAACTAGGAAGAATTTTCTAAAGAGAAGAAGGTGATTTGCTGAAATCCGGAATTCCCATAAGAGACATAATTTTTCTAGACGTTGGAATTCCAACATCTAGAAAAAAGGCTGAATTCTTACTTTCACAGGATTTCTTTATCAAAGCATACATATGAAAGCCATTCAAAAAATAACTCTCCTTCTTTCAATACTCGTCGTAGCTGTGAGCAGTTTATATACCGCTTTCGATAAAGGAATCATCTGGTTTGTATATCCATCTGAATCTAAATATCCGATCCGAGGGATTGATGTTTCTAATCATCAAGGAGATATTAATTGGAAGAAGGTCTCAGAAAACAAAATCAACTTCGCGTATATTAAGGCTACTGAAGGTGGAGATTGGAAAGATAAAGCCTTCTTACGAAATTGGAAAGAAGCAAATCAGTTAGGGATCAGAGTCGGAGCCTATCATTTTTTCACATTATGCCGTTCTGGAAAAGAACAAGCTGCTAATTTTATTTCATTAGTTCCCAAAGATCCTGAGTCATTACCTCCCGTTGCCGATCTAGAGTTTGTTGGAAACTGCAAAGAAAGACCTCCCATACAGGACGTGAAAAAAGAAATCCAAGATTTTTTAATCGCATTAGAAAATCATTATGGTAAAAAGCCGATCTTATATCTTACCTACGAATTTATAGATCAATATTTAGAAGACGATTTTTCGGAATATCCAGTTTGGATCCGGGATATATTCGGACATCCATCCTCTTCTTTCAAAAGGAATTGGATCATATGGCAATATCATAGCAGAGCAAGATTGGAAGGGATAGAAGGTCCGGTAGATCTGAATGTTTTGAGAGGTACTGAGGAGACTTTAAAGAATTTATAGAAGTTTAAATGTATGGCGAATAAAATTTACACCGTAAACAAGATCATTCGGATGCAACATTGTGATCCGGGAGGAGTCGTTTTCACACCTCAATACTTTAACTTATTTGTAGAAGCGATAGAAGATTGGTTTAGAGAAGGAATCGGATTCGGATTTTCTCAAATGGTGAGTAGAGATCATCAAGGTATTCCTGCTATGAAGATCGTAGCGAAATTTTATAAGCCCTCTAAGTTAGGAGATATATTAGAATTTCGAGTAAAAGTAAAACGTCTTAGGCGCCAGAATATCTTGATCCATGTGGAAGCTCTGTGTGAACAAGAAAGGAGATGCTCCGGAGATTTTTTACACGGATTTGCATCTCTTAAAAGTTTAAGCTTAACCGATTGGCCTCAAGACATTTATCGTAAATTAGAAGAATATCTATAACTTCTATCTTTTCGTTCACAATAAATAAACGATCGTTTACATACTCAAATATTATTCTTTCTTGAATCCTAAACGAATCCGAGTAATATTCGCCCCTATCATGCCCGCCGATCTAAAAGAAGAACTGCAAACTTTTCCTTTCCCCACTGATTTTCCAGAAGTACGTTCCAAATATATACATGCTAACGGACAAAAGTTTTTTGTATTAGAGTCAGGCCCTAAAGACGGAAAACCATTATTATTATTACATGGGTTTCCGGAATTCTCTTATGCCTGGAAAAACCAAATCGGTTATTTTGCAAAGCTTGGATATTTAGTGATCGCTCCAGATCAACGAGGATATGCAAGAAGTTCTAAACCTAAATCTATCTCCGATTATGGATTAGATATTTTATCCGAAGATATTATTTCAATTCTAGATGTTTATGGAATTTCCAAAACGGATATTATAGCTCATGATTGGGGAGGAGCAGTAACATATTGGACTCTCTCCAAGTTTCCAGAAAGATTTAGAAAAGCATGCATTTTGAATGTCCCTCATCCAACGATCATGAAAAGAAAAATTCTTTCTGATAAGTCTCAAAGAAAGAAGAGTATGTACATTCTTTTCTTTAGGATTCCTTGGTTACCTGAATTCTTACTTTCCAGATTAAATTTCAGAAAATTAGAAAGATCCTTAACTAAAACATCTATGAAAGGTGCATTCTCTCCAGAAGAAATCTCTCTTTATAAAGAAGTTTGGGCAATACCCGGATGTATAAAGTCAATGCTACATTGGTACCGCGCAGCAGTCAAAAATCCTCCTAAATTGATCCGAAGCAGAAAGATCAAAGTCCCTACTAGGATTTTCTGGGGAGAGAAAGACAGGTTTTTAGCGAAAGAAATGGCAGAAGAAACTTTGGAATTATTTTTAGATGTATCCGTTCGTTTCTTTTCTAAAGGCACTCACTGGATCCATCATGAGATCCCTCAGATATTAAATCCTGAATTAGAGTCCTTTTTATTAGAAGAATAGATTCTTTCCAAATTTGGAAAAATATTTCTGTACCAATATACGTCTTATCCGATTATAAGAATGTCCGTGTCTCGGACTCCTTTTTCCAATGCGTATCTTTTCTAAAAATATCTTTCTATTTGTATCTCTAATTCTCTTTTCTAGCTCTTTACATTTTGCAAAAGAGACTATTAAAAAGAAAAAAGAAGAACCTAAAAAAGTTTCAGTTGTTCCAAAGCTGAACCACATTGCTCTAAATTCTAAACCAGAAAAGAAGAAGGAGGAGAAAAAACCTAAGACTGTTGTCTCGGAACAAAAAACATCTAAAAGATTAAAAGGTGAGATAGTAGAAAAAAAGGAAGAACTGTTTTCATTCTCTCTTGCTGGTAGAAAGTTCGCACAAGGTGAACTTCTATTTTTAAGAATAAAACCTTTGCCTAAAATTTTAGATAAGCTCGGAAATTTTACAATCAGCTGGGAAGGGCAAGAGATCCCATTCAATCAAAGAGAAGGTTATATACTCACCTTTCTTCCTATCTCTCCTGAATTTTCAAAACCATACGGAGTTTTGGAATTAACCGAAAAACATCTCTTCACTAAAAACGATTCCAAGAAGTACGAGATCCCGATCCAAAAAACTTACTTTGCGACTTCTAAAGTTTCTCATCTTACAATGGATAAACAGTATACGACTGACGAACTTTCAGAAGAAACAAAAACATTCATCAAAGAATGTTCCGAAGCAAAAGCAAAGGCATTTCAATCTAAGTCGGATCTTCAGATAGAAACGGATTTCGAATACCCGGTTCACAATCCAATCTTAAACAGCCCTTTTTATAAACGTAGGATCTATAATAAAGAGAAGGGTCGTCCTCATGGTGGCTCTGATTTCAAAGGTGGTATTGGAGATCCAATTTACGCAATCAATGATGGCACCGTGATCTTAGCAAGATCTATGTACTACGAAGGAAACTTCACAGTGATAGATCATGGGTTGGAAATTTATTCCTTATATATGCACCAATCTGAAATTTTAGTAAAGCCAGGTGATAAAGTGAAGAAGGGAGATTTGATCGGCAAGATAGGAACTACCGGTATGTCAACAGGTCCCCATTTGCATTTGGGACTTAGAGTTTTAGGAACAATGATCGATCCACTTTCAGTTGTTCAAACAGATCTAATAGAAGTTAGAAAGAAAACTTCCAAAAAATAATCCATCGAATCGGGAGAGAAGATAATATCTCTCCCGATAATAGGTCTTTTCAATTCCAAAGTTTTCCGTCCTCTCCTGTATAGATCGCATCCGGTCTTAAAATTCTTTCCTGCATTTGTTCAAAACAATGAGCAGTCCAACCCGCCGCTCTTCCCATTGCAAATACCGGAGTAAAAATCTCAGTCGGAAATCCTAATCCATGAAGAAGTAACGCAGTATAAAATTCTACATTGGTTTGCAGAATTCGATCCGGTTTATATTCTTTCAGCAAATCTAAAGCAGTTTTTTCCACAAACATTGCAAGATCATAAAATTCCCTTTTTTCATCGTTGTCGTATAGAATTTTCGCTGCTTTTGCAAGAACATCCGCACGAGGATCTCTGACTTTATAGATCCTATGTCCAAAGCCCATTAATCTTTCGTTATGTTTTAATTTTTCTCTTAGTACCTTCTCCGCATTTTCTTTTGTTCCTATCTCGAAAACAGTATCCAATGCAGGTCCAGGTGCTCCTCCATGTAGAGGTCCTTTTAATGCACCAAGTCCACCGGTGACAGCAGAGATCATATCAGATTGAGTAGATATGATCACTCTTGCTGCAAAAGTAGAAGCATTCAATCCGTGATCGCATACAGTATTCAGATATGTATTTAATGCACGAACACTTCTTGGATCAGGATCGGTGCCATTCAACATGTACAAAAAGTTGGCTGCAATATCTAAGTCTTGTCTAGGAAGAACGGGAGCCTGCCCTTTCAACAAACGATAGGCCCAAGCAACAATTAAAGGAAATGTAGAAAGAACAGCCATCGCATCCTTTTTCGGATCTTCTTTTTCAGAGCCTAAAGAAAGAGCAGCAGATCCAATCCGAAGTATATCGATCAAAGGAAGATTTGCATAGACTGCTTCTTCAATGATAGTACGTATCACTTTAGAAAATCTTCGAGAAGATCTGAGTTCCTCAGAAAACAAACTTATTTCAGTAGGTTTTGGTCTTCTATCATTCCAAAGAGTGAAGATAGTTTCTTCAAAGACTGCTTTGCCTGCAAATTCTTCTACAGGATAGCCTGCAATGATCAACCTTCCTCCCTTTCCATCTACCTGGGAAAGTTTGGTTCTTGCCGCAGGTATTCCTTCTAACCCCGGACTATAATTTTTCTCTTTTTCCTGTTCAGAGATTAACATAATATTTCTCCTTTGTTTCTATTAGAGTTTAGCGGGTTGACAGATTATAGTCAATGTTGATTATATTGTCAATATATGGCTTTTTCTTCGAAAAAACCGTTCTTGAATGCGGATGAAGCTGCATCCGCCTTAGGAGTAGAAGTCCAAACCATATACGCATACGTTAGTCGCGGCTTATTACATTCCGAATCCGGAGGTAATAAAGACAGAAGTAAAAGGTATAGAAGAGAAGATATAGAACAATTATTGCTAAGAAGAGAAGAAAGGAGCCAACCTGGCAAAACAGCAAAGGCTGCTTTATCTTTAGGCCAACCTGTTTTAGAATCTTCTATCACTTTACTTGGTGAAAATTCTCTCTTTTACCGAGGAAAAGATGTTTTAGAACTTTCTGAAAACGTAAGTTTTGAGGATATAGCTTGTTTACTTTGGGAAGCAGAAGAAACAAATCCTTTTGAATCAGATTGGCCTGTATTATCTGAAGAATGTAATAAAATCTTAAAATTATTAGAAGGCCGTCCTATCTTAGATATTTCCAGAATATTACTTCCTTTTTTAGAATATGAAGATGCAAAAGCATTTAGAAAAGATCCCAAAACTTTCAGAAAAACTTCTTCTTCTATCTTAAGGTATCTTGCTCTATTCTCATCCGGCAAAATAGAATCAGTAGGAAAAATTTCAGAAACACTTTTGAGCAGCTGGAATTCTTCCAGAAAAAAAGAAGATCCTAATTTCTCTGCAAAACTTAAACTTTTAGAAGCAGCATTAATTCTTTCTGCTGATCATGAATTGAATGTTTCTTCCTTTACTGCAAGATGTGTTGCTTCTAGCGAAGCTTCTCTTTATCAAGTTGTGCTCGCAGGACTTGCTGCTTTGTCCGGTCCCAAACATGGATTACTTACGGAGAAGGCGATCCTTCTTCTTTCCCAAGCAAGCGGAAACAAAAAGAAAGATAAACAACTCTTAGAAGAAAAATTAAGGAGCGGGGAAAACATCCCAGGTTTTGGTCATCCTCTTTATAAAAAGGGAGATCCTAGAGGGAGAAAATTAATCCAGATGGTAGAAAGGTTTTTTTCAGATGATCCTGATGTACAACTCTATCTACAATTCTTAAAACAGATAGAAGAACTTCTGGAAGATTATGCAACGATTGATGCAGGACTTGCACTTGTTTCTAAAGCACTTAAATTACCAAAAGGTGCAGGCATTGGAATTTTCGCAATAGGTAGAACTTCTGGTTGGTTAGCTCACGCAATGGAACAATATGATTCGGGAAACCTGATCCGACCTAGAGCAAAGTATATCGGAAACCTTCCCCAAGAATAATCAAATTCTTGACTCTTTCTATCCTTTACCTTAGTTATAGGAAAACAGAAATATAAGAACTGCGGAAGTGACCTATGTCGGATCATAATTTTTCTAGAAAAGAATTCATTCAAAAAGCTGTTGTTTCAGGAGTTCTAGCAAGCTCTACAACTGTATTTGAATCCTGTTCTAATGCTCCAACAGGTGTAAAAGAAAGAGGACTTCAATTTTCTAATTTTTCAGAAGTGAATACAGAGTTAGAAAAAATACTTCTCTCTAAAACAATCGTTCCGTATGGAGAATGGAGTCCGAGCCAGATACTTCTTCATTGCGCTCAAAGTATTTATTATTCTATTAAAGGTTATCCTGAAAACAAATCCGAAGTTTTTCAAAATACTTTAGGTAAGATTGCTTTCTGGAATTTTTCCAGAAAAGGTAAGATGTCTCACGATTTAAATGCACCTATTCCTGGCGCAGATGTTTTACAATCTGGTGTTTCAATTTCAGATAGCGTTCTTGAGCTGAAAAAAGCGATCTCAGCATTCTCCAATTATAATGGAGAATTTGCTCCTCATTTTGCTTATGGAAAACTAACTAAACAAGAGTATGAACTCGCTCATGCAATGCATATAGCGAATCATTTAGATTACGTAAGTATTAGTTAAGAGCCTACTCTTCAATCTTTACGCTGGTCAGGATTTTTTCCACGGATTCTTCGTGTCTTCTTCCTTTGATAAGACTTTCGTCTATGATAAAGACCAAACTGTAAGGTTGTTTGTGTTTTGCTAAGAAGAACATTCCGGTTTTTGCATATCTTGGTCTGAGAACATCGTAGAATGTCCAAAAGGTCCCGTAATATCTGTCTTCGAAAACTTCTCTTTCTAATTCGTTCAATTCCTGGATATCTCCTCTTTGCACTTGGAGATCCAAAAACTTTTTGAATTCGGAAAGTAGTTCTGACTCATCATCGAATCTGAATGGAACAAAAAAGATCCTAATAGCTGGATAACGATTCGGATCTGAATCGCTCGTCGAAATAATTCCAGCAATCTGTCCAATACCTGTTTTATCTTCCAAATTTAAATTTTTAGGATTATGAAAATAAAATTCTTCCGGAAGATGAATGCTTAGTTTTAGATCTTCGTTACTTAAGGTTCTATTCTCTTCGTTGTAATTCCAACGAGATAGGTCCTTTTGTTCAAAATCAGGTTTGAACATTGAGTAAGCCACGAATATCTCTGCCTTCTGCAAACTTTTAAAACTGATAAGTCCAGAGGATAAGATAACTAATCCTAATAATCCGATTTTATAATATGTTTTGTTGTCTATAAGTCTTGCGCTTAAAACTCCAGCTGCATAAACCAAAAGAAAAAGAATGCCGGACCTGTTCTCAAAAAAGCCAGTAAGCCAACATGCAAGAATTGAAAAAGCAAAGAAGCCAACTTCTACCCAAGGAACTAATTTGATTGTGGGTCTTTCGATCCCGACTTCTGCAAAAATCGCAGGTAAAACGATCTTAGTTTCTAATTTTCGGAATGCGAATACGATCCCCCAAAAAAGAATACTGGATACGAGGTAGCCTATCAAAGCCAAACCGGCCATCCAGAATAACGGGAGATGAGCCTCGTGATAGAATAAAAAATATAACGCAAAAACGGAATATACCAGGAAGAGCTTTTTAGTTAAGGAAAGTTCTTGCAGCTTTCGAGACAGGGCTGTTCTCTTTTCCCATCCTGGAATTTTAGGGAACGAATTAATGAACCAGATCACCCAGTTTTTCTCCAATCTAAAAGCTGACTTTGACAGGTTAAACCAATCGTTGGACGACCTGGTGAAAACCTATAAAGCCATCGTTCATTTTCTGGATTTGATTTCAAATCTCTTTCCTATCGATTTGGTTTTGGTTTTATTACTTTCCCTGCCTTTATTATACGTTATCAATACCTTATCTCCTTCTACGCCAAGAGCGAATTATACAATCTCTGTAGTTTTTATCTCAGGACTTAGATCTTTTTTAAATCATACGATTTCCGAGTCTTGGGAAATTTTTGCGGTTACAAAGACGGCACTCATCCTTCTTCTTCCCGCTTATACTTTGGTGGTGTTTAAGTTCGGATTTTCTTTATTTCGCAAGTATAGGATAAAGAAGAAGGCACTCTCCCCGGGACATTTAGAATCTTCTTTTATAAGTTTGCAAAAGGCCTATCACGATCTAAGCGCGGAAATATATTCTGAGCTTGGAAAGAATGAAGGTAAAAGTTTTGTAGATGGGCAGAAGTTTTTGCCTAAGATCCAAGATCTGGAGACTTCAATTACCGGGCTAAAAACTTTGATCCAAAAACCGGAAGATACTCCTCATTCTTCTGAATAAAGGAATACTCCAGGTAGATTCCTAAATTTGCCGTCATAGTCTAAACCATAACCAATCACGAATTCTTTTCCTATATTCCAACCTACGTATTTGATTGGATACCCTACAGCTTCTCCACCTTCTTTAAATAATAGAGAAGCAATTTCTAAAGATTTAGGTTTTTTAGAAAGAATATGAGAGATTAAAAATTTGAGAGTGCGGCCAGTATCCACGATATCTTCTACAATTAAAACATCTCTTCCTGAGATATCCGCATCCAGGTCTTTGATCAATTCTACGTTTCCAGAAGATTCAGTTCCGACATATGATTTTGCTTGGATAAAATCTAATTCAATTGGAATAGGAACAGCTTTGGTTAGATCAGAGAAGAAATAAACTCCTCCCCTTAAGACACATATAAAAATTGGATTTTTTTCTATATAGTCGCTTGCAATCTGTAAACCCAGTTCCCTGACTCTTGCAGTAATCATTTCGTTACTGTATAAGGTTTGGAAGGGTATATTATTAAAATTTGAAGTATTATTCTTCATGGGATCCAAAACCTTTTGAGCCGACAACTTTGCCTTCCTAGATCCGCCCAATCTTTTTGATCTGTTACTAAACTAATAAAAGAAGAAGTGGGAAATTTTTCGAAAAGAGTATCCGTATCATTTCCTAATAATAAATAATTTGCCAAGTCTTCCATTCCAGGATTATGACCTACTAAAACTACATTATTAATTTTAGAAGATAGACCTCTTAAGATCCTAAGTAAGTCAGAATACTCTGCCTCATATATTTCACTTATAATCTTAATGTCCTTTGTAATATTCTGAAGACCTTGTAATATCTTCCAAGTTTCTGAAGTTCTGATCGATGGCGAAACAAGGGCGACATCCGTAACAAAGGAAACCTTCTTCACATATTTTCCTAAAAATCGCGCGTTTTTACGACCTCTCTTAGATAAAGGCCGTTCCTTATCCTTTAAATGAGTGTCACTCCAATCGGATTTAGAATGTCTTATGAGATGAATCTCTTTCAAAATTCTCTCCTCCGCGATAAAGCTTCAAATTTGGAATTTCATTGACAAGGATCTTTCCTGACGATAAAACTCATGAGCTATGTTAAGGATGTATATTATCGGGGTTGTCCTATTAATATCCTTTGCCACAAACCTTTCTTCACAAATTGCAGGAACTCCTGATGAGGAAAAGGCTAAAAAAGAATTACAAAATCAATGGTCTAAAAAATTCCCAGGAGACAGAATACTTTCCGTCCAGGCCGCAGGAAAACCTAAGCTGATCGAGAAAGAAGCTCCTGAAGAGAATGCACCTACTGATTTAAGATATAAATTTTCCTTCTTCGTTACTACTCGCAAAAAAGAAGGCCAAACAACCAAAACTCCTGTTGGAGTGATCTACCAATTCGTGAGAGAAAAAGGTTGGATCTTCTCTGATATAGGAATGGCAAGATCTGTTGTAGTAACCGAACCAGGTAAAGAACCTCCATCTAAAGACGAAGTCTACCAAATAGTAGAAGAAGCGATTTTAGAAGAGAAGGGAAAATCTAAATCTGTAGACTTAATTCGTTTAACAGAACCTGAATTCGGTCAAAATCTAACTCCTAATAAAGAACAATTCTGGTTTAGGTATGAGGGAGATTTTGAAGTTTCTGAAAACGGTTCCAAAACAGTTTGTTCAGATATAGTAATTCGTTTGGTAAAGGAACAAAACTCTGCTGTCTGGAAAGCAGAATGGGACGAAAGAGGAAAATGTAAAGTGTCGGAAGAATAAGATTAGATATTATTCTTTCCCACTAATTCGCTAATTGATCTCGCTCCTGTTTTCTTCAGAACTCCATCTAAATATTCTAATATTCTAACAGGTAGGAAAGGTCCGTTGTATACATAACCTGTATATAATTGGATCAGATCTGCGCCTGCTAAAATTTTTTCCAATGCAGCTTCTCCTGAGTCGATACCACCAACTCCGATGATAGGAAGGCTTCCTTTTAAGATGGAGTAAGCATATCTTACGAACTCTGTGGATCTTTGGCGAAGAGGTTTTCCAGAAACTCCACCTTCTTTTTCTACGTTTGGATATCTTGTTAATACTGATTTGTCTATAGTAGTGTTAGTAAGAATTACACCTGATAATTTTGTATCTGGCAGGAGTTCCAACAAACCCTTCAATTCTTCTTTTTCCATATCCGGAGCGAATTTTACAAAAGTAGGAACGGGAAATTTTCCACCTAAACCACTTTTGATACCATCCATCAGCTTGGTAAAATTTTCTTTCTTTTGGAAATTTCTCAAACCAGGAGTATTGGGAGAAGATATATTAATCACAGCATAGTCTGCGTAGGCGGTGAGTTTTTTTAGGGAATATACATAATCATCTACTGCATCTTCTTCCGAGACAATTTTCGTTTTGCCTACGTTAATCCCTCTTATGCAGTTCTTTTTTTGTTTTTGAATTGTTATTTCCGCAGCATCCGCGCCAGGATTATTAAATCCCATTCGATTGATTAAAGCTTCGTCTTCCGCATATCTGAAAATTCTTGGCTTTGGATTTCCAAGTTGCCCTTGACCGGTGATTGTTCCGATCTCAATCGAACCAAAACCTAATCTGGAAAGAAACGGATACAACTCTCCAGTCTTATCAAAACCTGCACCTAATCCGACTGGATTTGCGAACTCAATTCCTGCGACCTTTGTTTTCAAACGATTACTGGAATATGTCATGAGTGATTCCAAAACTGGAAACACGAAGGGAAGTTTTTTAGAAAGCCCAAGTAAATTTTGGGCTAAGTAGTGAGCGGATTCCGGATGAATACTTAAGAAGAAAGGTTTGGCGGTTTTTTCATAAACCCATTGTTTCCATTCTGAATTCATCCCGTCCCCTTGCAGATAGATATGTTAAGACCAGCGAAATATACGAAGCCCAACACCCAAGAAGAAAAATCCGATCCCGACCATAAACACACAAGGGTAAACTATTTCTGCGAGTCCGGCTCCTTCTATAAATACTGCTCTTAAAGAATCAGCTACCAAGGTCAAAGGTAGATGTTTTATAAAAGGAAGCACTATGTCTGGAAAGTTTTTATAACTGAAGAAGATCCCGGATAAAACCATCATCGGGAATGTGAATGCGTTTACTAGTCCGTTCCCCACCTGAGCACTTTGTGCTCTTGAACCAACAAAAATCCCGATACATGCGAATACGAAATTTCCAGTTAGGAAGATCAAAAATGCCGCAGGAATAGATCCGAAAAATGCATTTTCAAAAACGGTAAATGTAAACGTTAAGAAGATGATAGATTCTACAGTAGTTACAAAAATCCGAGTGAAGAAAAAAGACATTACAAACGCCAACTTATTCATTGGAGTTGCGGACATTCTTCTTAAAAGTTTTTTCATCCTCATCTCGATTAGATTCCAACCAACTCCCCAAAGACAAGAGTTCATCACTCCCATAGCGAGCATTCCAGGAACCAGATAATCAATATATCTAGTACCTTTTGAATCCAATCTTCGGATGCTTGAACTAGATTGTTCTTTTCCTTGCATTGTTAAAATGGCATTAGAAAGAAGAAGGTAATCTCTCTGTGCATTTGCATTGCTTGGATCAAAAGAAAATTCTAAATTTCCTTTTTCATCTTCTTTTACCAGAAGATTGATCTCTCCTCTTTTGAGTGCTTTGATCGCATCTTCGTCCGTAAGAACTTGAGGAATGATCACTCCTAAACCGTTGGAATTCCCACCAGAAGAATTAGAAAATGCTTTTTCAATCTTCGCAGAAAGCCCACTCGCATCATGTGAAGAAGAAATAATTGCAACTCTAGTTTGGGGAACTCCCTTAGTTGTGAATGCGAGTCCTAATACACCTGCGATAGCAATAGGAAAAATGAATGCCCAGAAAAGGATCCCAGGCTCTCTATAAAATTCTTTTAATTGAATTGTGACTAAATGATAGATTTGTTTCATTCTTCCAACCCTCTTCCGGTCATGGAAAGGAATAAGTCGTCCAAAGTTTTTTTATGACATTCCAGTTCTTTTAAAACGATACCTGCTTTAGAAAAAGAATCCAACATAGAAGGAAGATAATCTGTAATTCTTTCCACATTGATGCGGCCTTCTTTCGTGTCGGAATTCCAACTAAATTTGAATTTGCCTTTTTCAGGAAGATAGCCACTTGGATCAGCTCCATTCTCCAAAGAGAAACGAACGATTTCCCCACCACCCAGTTTTCCTAAAAGATCAGATAAAGTTCCTTGGTCTAAAATTCGGCCCTTATCCATTACTATAATTCTTTCGCAGAGAACTTCCGCTTCTTCCATATAGTGAGTAGTGAGAATCATAGTTGTTCCGTAAGCTCTTAGATCTTCTAAAATTTTCCAGATATCTCTTCTGGCTCCTGGATCTAAACCTGTAGTTGGCTCATCCAAAAATAAAATTTCGGGTTTGTTCATGATAGAAACACCCAATGCCAATCTTTGTCTTTGGCCCCCCGATAAACTGTTCACGAAGGATTTATTTTTTTCAGTAAGTTTAGTTAGTTCTAAAATTTCATGAAGTCTGGATTCAGGCGCCTTATAAAAACTTCCGAATAATTTCAGAGTTTCCCAGACAGTGGCTCTATCCATAAATCTGGTTTCTTGCAAAGCGAGACCAATATTACTTCTTAAAAATGTTTCGCTCTCTTTCCAGCTTGTGCCTAAAATTTGGATCTTCCCTGAATCTGGAAATTGGATACCTTCCAACATTTCGATGAGAGTTGTTTTACCAGCTCCGTTCGGCCCAAGCAAACCTACAAATTCTCCCTTTTTAATTTCCAGAGAGAGATCGCTAACGGCGGTTACATCTTTGAATTTTTTAGTTACATTAGATACCGATATGATCGGATTTTGAATTTTATCCACAGTACAACCTTAATTCTTACGTAGCTTTTCCGCTTTTTTCACCCAATCTTTTTTGAGATATTCTAGGATCTGATCTTTCTTCTTTAACGCGTCTGATTTTCCCATCTCGTAAGCTTCTCTTACACCTTTTGCATTTGTGTAATCGAAAGAAGTGATCGGCAAAGTTTTAGAAGGAGTTACTAAAAAACAACGATCTAATAAATGAGGATCTTTTCCTACTATGGTAGTCGGTTCGTAATGTATTCCTATAATTTTTGCATTTGGAGGGAATGCTTCTAAAAGTAAGTTATTAGTGAGTCCTCCATCCAAATAATATTCTTTTCCAAGATTCTGAAAAGAAACAATAGGAGGAATAGAAGAAGAATTCATTATGATCTGTTCAATCACACTCGGATCTCTGAAATCTGCTTCCGTAAAAAGAATTTCTTTCATATTCCAATTTCTTAAAACACGAAATGTTCTTTCTGTATAAAGTCCCTTATTACGATCTCTTTCATCTTCTAAAAACGCTTTTCCAGTTTCTGCTATCAATCTTGCGAGTCTGAATGTGTTCTTGTTGGAATCTGATTTAGGAAACGCTTTGATCGTATGAATAAAAACTTTTGCGCCAGAGCGAATGATTTTTTCGAAGTCCATTCCAAATCGGATTGTTCTACGATACATATCCTCGTGAGGAAATGCCTTCTCACCATTGAATAAACGAGTAAAATAAAAATTACGTGGGTTCTTACGAACGATTCTTTCAAAAAAGGAAACTGATTCTTCTTCCGTTTCGCAAAGCAACGAAAGAACCATTGCAGCGCCCGCGGAAACTCCGGACACTTGTCTGAGTTTTAATCCCCAGGTTTTTAATTCATGACCAAAACCTAAACCGTAGAATGCCTTACAACCACCACCTGCAATCGCAAAACAGATCTCATCTTCTAACCAAATCCCTTGCAGAACCTCGCCAAATTTGGAACCTGAATCTGACTTTTTAGAAGGAAGTTCGTATTCATCTATGATAGGCATATAGTTTCTCCGGAGCTCTGACTCCTTATGACCATTTTCCAATTTCAAATCGGAATTCTAAAAGTAAAAAATCAAAGATCCAAAAGAACCAGAACCTCGAAATGTTTGGTTCTTGGAAAAAAATCTGTGAGAACGATTTCCTTCGGCTTATACCCTACGTTTTTTAGGATCCCAAGATCTCTTGCCAAAGTGCTTGGATTACAGCTAGAATAAATAACGCGAGAAGCCTTAAATCTATCCAGAAAATCTAATAAGGAAGAAGAAGCGCCAGCCCTCGGTGGATTTAGGATACACAGTTCTGCATCAAAAGAATCCAGTTTTTTAGGCAGAGAAGCATTCAGATCCAATGTATGGAACTCTAAGTGAGAATACCCAAACTTCTTCGCATTTTTTTCAGCTGCTTGGACAGAAGAGTTGGACAACTCATAACCGGAAAGATGACTCACTAAATGACCGATCGCCAAGCTAATCAACCCAGCTCCTGAATAAAATTCTAATACAGGACCAGGATCTTTTGGGA
This sequence comes from Leptospira saintgironsiae, assembly GCF_002811765.1. Lineage (NCBI taxonomy): Bacteria > Pseudomonadati > Spirochaetota > Leptospiria > Leptospirales > Leptospiraceae > Leptospira > Leptospira saintgironsiae. Next base: position 329,413 of record NZ_NPDR01000001.1, read on the forward strand.
TCCAAGAACGGATCTTGAGCATCCATTCTTCCAAAAGAAAACGGTTCACTTGGGTAAAACCTTCTGCAGGAATCGTCCATTCTAGTTTTTCAGGAAGATAAGGGCCAATCTTCACTTCTTTTTTATCATATTCTAAAATTTCGCCGGAGGAATATCGAAGTCTCCAATCCCCCTTTCTAGAAAATGTTTTCTTATTTCCTAAATTCTTTCTGACATATTCGTTCATCTCAGTAGGAAGATGTTTACAACCTTCTTTAGGAAATGAAACCAAGGAGTTGGAATTCTCTTTATAGAACCCAGCGTTTGTTTTTCCTTTTTTGAATTCAATTTTGATCTGAGCAGTATTGCGATAAGCGTCAGAAGGCCCGCTTAAAATTTCAATTTCAGGAATTTGAGAAGGATCTAATTTTGAAACATATAAAAATGAATCCGACAAAAGAGATTTTTTGATCTGAAGTTCTTCCTCATACTGAATATGGCGATATGAGCAGCCTCCACATTCAGGAAATGCAGAACAATCAGACTCGATTCGACGCGTAGAAATATTTTCCGCGGATACAACAGTGCCCCAAATCAGTTTAGAATTTTCTTTATCAGTTCTGATCCGAACTGTTTCTCCCGGAACAGCTCCTTTTACAAAAACGGTTTTATTTTCCGCATGAGAAATGCAAGTACCAAGATTGGCCCATTTCTCCACGACCAATCCTGAAATTTCTCTACGGTTCTTTTCCGTACTCATAGGTAAATCACCTTGACAGGGTCCCCCATCTTGTCAGTAAAGTAATCCTTAACTGGAGAAGTGGCCGAGTGGTTTAAGGCAGCGGTCTTGAAAACCGTCGTGGGTAACTCCCACCGTGGGTTCGAATCCTACCTTCTCCGATGGAACACTGCTGGAGATGTGCCTGAGTGGCTGAAAGGAGCAGTTTGCTAAACTGTCGTATGGGGTAACCTGTACCCAGGGTTCGAATCCCTGCGTCTCCGAAAGTTCCAAACTCTTACTCTGACCCCGAGAAATAAGAAGATGTCTGACCAGAGATTCAACACCCGGGAATTCCTGGAAGAGACCAAGCGATTATTAGAAGGGGATGAATATCCCAATTTATTCGCTGCTATTTCTTATATTCCTTTTTTAGGATGGGTCATTCCTTGGTTTTTCAGAAAAAAACAAGAAATTTGTAAGTTTCACGCACTCCAAGCAATCAAGTTAAATCTAGGATTTGTATTTTTATACTTGGTAGTTTGGTTCTTAAGAGAGTTCCCTATTTTAAGCACCATCTTAAAATGGATACATGCGAATCCAGTCGTGACCGACTTTATCAGCTATGTCGCATGGTTGGCTTTATTAGGTTACGGAATTTTAGGAGCCTTACAAGCTTACCAAGGCAAACTGTTCGTATTACCATTATTCCCGGAAATAGAGAATGAAGTTCGAAAAATACTCAGCAAAATTAGAGGAACTCAAGGCTAAGGCCTTCGCTTTTCTCTCTCCGTACTGGACCCAAGCCAAAACATTTATTAACACCGAAAGATTTCGTATCTACTTGGTGACTCTTCCTTTATTCGGAAATTGGCTCATCGGATTTTCTTTCTACTCAAACGAATCAGAAGTTTACAGACATTCCAAACTTTCCTTTTTGAATGTTCTCTACTTTATAACATTCTTAGTGCTATCTTGGTTCTTCTCTTTTATTCCTGTTGTAGGTGCTTGGTTAGCTAATCTTGCTCATTTAGCAGGAGTGATTATCTATCTTGGTCTTTCCGGTTTACTGCTATACAATTACACTAAGGGAAAAAAACTGGTCCCGAAACTTCCCCAAGAGCATTTAGAACTTTTGGAAAAGAAATTCTTTTAATCACCCGCGCCCATAGCTCAGCTGAATAGAGCGTCTGACTACGGATCAGAAGGTCGGAGGTTTGAATCCTTCTGGGCGCACCAACTTCTTCTTTCCCCCATAATCTCTGACTTTATGTCCCATATAATTTAGAAAATATTCTAAAATTTTCATGAGAAAACTTGACTTTAATACTGAGTCTCAAAAACGATAGTTATAGAGAAAGAGATCGGGAACCAGAATGGAAAAGTGCCATTGCGCTCAAATCACATTTGAAAAAATCGTAGAGACTGCTAAACAACAAGGGCAAGACTATCGTGAAGTGGTAAAAGCTTGCGGAGCTGCGGATACCTGCACAGCCTGCACAGATTACCTTGTCGCGTATTGCGAGCAACATCTACAACTTGTCACGGCCGGATAAATTACTCATCGATCAGGAGTTATTCGATAAACTCCTACCACTTGCTTCCTCTTCTGCTAGAGGAAGAACCAATCACAACTTCCACGAACTACTAGAACCATATCAGAGATTTCTGAACGTACTTACCAAGGACACTTACGTCCAAGCTCATCGTCACAAAAATCCTCCTAAGCCTGAGACCTTTTTAGTGCTAAAAGGAAAACTAGGCTTCATCCTATTCGAAGAAGATGGTACAGTCAGAGATAAACATATCCTGAGTTCGGACGGACCGATCTATGGGATAGATATTCTTCCGGGAGTGTACCATACATTGGTCTGCCTTACAGAAACCTGTATATGCTTCGAAGGAAAATCAGGACCGTACGATCCGACGACGGACAAAGAGTTCGCTTTTTGGGCTCCACCGGAGAACAGTGAAGGCAAAACTCAATATCTGGATTTTCTCAGATCTCTTTTCTAAAATCAGAAACGATATAGTCGCAAATCTCCTGAGCCCACGCGAGCGCAGATTATTATCAAGGCTTCTGATCGAAAATATCCTCGTACAATTCCCGGATCTTTTTCAAATTTCTTCCTGGCGGGGAAGGAAATGGAATGATCCTGCCTAAATTTTTCGCCGTACCGGTTTCTTTTATATCTTCCGATTCTTTATGATTATGTCTGTTTAAAGGGGGGAGATTCTCTCTCTCCATAACTTATACCTTCGGAAATTCGAAGTCCTAAATTCAGTGACATTCGCTAGATTTTTTAAAAACGAAATCAGAAAATCCGGTTTGAAATTTACGAAAACTGTTGCCATAGTATTTTCCCAGGCAAACATGCGAATGGTTTGAAAGGATTTTGCTTTTAGGCGATTCCAATCATATCCTATTCGAACTTCCCCTTAACGGAAAGGAAAAGTATGCCTGAATTCGATCAAATCGATCTGTTCAACTATGCCGCTTATGGCAATGAAGACGATCCTCAATGGGACGATATACGTAATTATATTCGCTCTAATGCCAACGCTTCGAAGGAATATGAAGAGATCAAAAAAAATCTCACTAATGTTCAACCGAAACGAAAACAAAAAGATTTTGGAAGGCTCCGACAAGAGATAAAATCCTCTGATGGAGATCCGAACTCGGACAAGCCTGCAGGACAGGATAAAAAATGGTGGAGCGTTTTCTTAGGAGAATAGTCACTTAGGAAGGTTGACCGTGGAGAAAGAAGCAAAGACATATCTTCGGATCAAGAATTTCGTGGCTCCCTTTATAGGTTTGGCCGTGGATATAACTGCGTACGGAACCGAAAATATAGTAACTAACGGTAAAGTAATTCTTACCTGCAATCATAGATCCGATATGGATCCGTTTATTCTTTCTTATACTTTTCCTAGATTCATTTCTTGGATCGCTGCAGAATACACTTTTAGAATTCCTATCTTCAGAGACCTTGCAAAGATCGCTGGCGGAATCCCGATGTCGATTGACGGAAATATTTCCATCGGTTCCATCAAGATGATCCAACAGGTTTTTAAAAAAGGAGAGACCCTAGGAATTTTCCCAGAAGGCCATGACTATATGGTCAAAAATGATTTTAAATCCGGAATGGTGGACTTTCATTCAGGATTCGCAGCATTCTCTATCCGCAACAAAGTGGATATTCTTCCTTCTGTAATCATACCTGTCGAAGAATCTTATTCCGATATCCCAATTCCGCCTATCGTTCGTAGCTTTATGGGAATGCCTAAAGAAGTTTGTGAGATCAAAAAACGTGCGATCTACAAAAAGGTAAAAGTGATCTACGGAGAAAAAGTAGATCATAGAGAATTTCTTTCAGGTACATTAGAGGAGAATATGAAACAACTCTCCAATGTAGTTAGAAACAGAATGATCGCCTTACAAGAAGGCCAGTACGCGGAAGCTTAAACTTCCACGACTCCGCTAAAGACTTCTGTAGCCGGACCAGTCATTAATACATGACCTGATTCCAGCAACTGCACTCTTAAGGTGCCACCTCTTAGATCAATACGAACATCTTTTCCTGTTTTGCCATTTAGGTGAGAAGCTGTCATAACAGCGCAAGCACCTGTTCCGCAGGCTAATGTTTCTCCAGCACCTCTTTCCCAAGTTCTTTGGTAGAGATGATCTTTTCCTCTCAAAGATACGAATTCAACATTCACTCTGCGAGGAAATAATTCGGTATGATTTTCTATTAGAGGACCGATCTCTCTGACTGGAAACTTATCCGGATCTTCTACATAAATAATGCAGTGCGGATTTCCCATACTTACTGCACTGAATTTTAGATTATAAGATGAATAACCTGGTAATCCACTCAAGAAAGAAAGTGGCTGCTCCAAGATTGGATTTTCATTCTCCCATTTAACAGGGATTAAAGAAGGAACTAAGATCGGTTTTCCCATATCTACGGAAACCTGTTCCACTTTGCCGCTTCCGTTTACTTTCAGGTCGAGTTCTAAAACTCCCGCTCCGGTCTCTATCTTAGGTTGTTTTTTATTTGTAAGACCGTGATCGAAAACGTATTTCCCAACGCAGCGGATCCCATTCCCGCACATCTCGGAAGAAGAGCCATCCGCATTATACATATCCATTTGGAAATCGCCTTTATTAGATGCACGAATGAAGATCACACCATCACCACCGATCCCGAAATTACGGTCGGAAAGTTTTTGGATCTGCTCTGGACTCAGACGTAAATCGTCTTTGGTTGCATCCACATACACGTAATCGTTTCCGATCCCTTCCATCTTGGTAAAATGTACTTTAGCCAAACGAATCTCCTAATCAAACCTGAGAGGTTGTTTCCATGCTTCCAATGGGACCTTCTCCGGAAAATCCAAAAAGCCCTGAACCAGCTTTGTTTTTTACTGGAATTTAGAGAATGAAACCTAAGGATAAACTATCTCTCCAACGGAAACTCCCTTTTGAACCAGACCTGTTATCTTTGCGGAAGCCAGAAAAACAAAACCTTATTCGTAGAAAACGGAATCCCAATCGTGCGTTGTCTAAATTGCAGCCACGCATTCTCGACTTACGAACAAGACGAACATTACGAAGGATACTGGGACGACGAAACCGGTTATGATTTAGACTGGTGGGACGTTGCTCATAGAGACATCTATAAGGACTTCATTGGAAAATTTCTTTCAGCTCCTAAAGGAAGAATTTTGGACGTTGGCTGCGGACTCGGTTTTTTCGTAAAGACGATCGGGACTTCAAGACCAGGTTGGGAAGCAGTAGGATACGAGATCTCCGAAAAAGCGGTTAAATTCGCGAGAGAAAAAAACGGACTCAAACAAGTTTTCCCTGGAATCGTTCAAGACAGCGGACTTCCAAAAGAAAGTTTTGATATCATCACTCTTTGGGACGTGATTGAACATATCCCTAAACCACATAGCCTCATCCAATATCTGTTCGGACTTTTAAAACCAGGTGGATTCTTATTTGTTCAAACTCCTAATTTCCCCGTCCAGCTATTCAAAGCAAATTTGAAAGTTGCATTAAAAGGTATGCAAGAAGGCGGACATTACCTCGAAGCAAAAGATCATATTAATGATTATACAGAAAAGACACTTGGACTTCTGGCAGAACAATGTGGATTCTCTTCTGTAGAATTTTCTATCTTAAAACCGATCGCTTCCGTATCAGGAGTTTCAGGTCCCAAAGCAAAACTAGGGGTCTTCTTAAAGAAGGCATTCTATTACGGAACCTTAATGCTTTGGTATCTCACATTCAAACAGGTAAATTTAAATCTTACCTTGTTTGCATTGCTTAGAAAGAAATGAGAATACTATTAACAATCTTCGTCGCTTTAATCCAAATAAATTGCGGATTATTCGAAAAGACTATATTTGACGATGATGTTCCTGGGTTAAACGAAAATCGAGTTCATATCACTAAAGAAAATTTACCTAAACCTGGAATTACAAAAGAATCCGAACTTTATGACCTATTTCAAGGATACTATTGTAAAAGATACAGCTACGCATTAGAAAGAAGAAAAGTTTTCGATAACAAAAGTATTACCTACAATAGGATCTATCATTATGTAGAGACCGTTAATAAACCGATTAAAGGTCCTGGATATTCCGGACATGTAGGCTTAGAAAGAAAATTTTTAACAATCTTCACATTAAATGGAATAGTCCAAGACTTCGTTATAATACACTACATTAAGAAAAAGGTAGGATCGGAGGAAGAGTGGCGTGAAGGGCCATTGACTAATTTCGCCGCAGAAAAATACCATCATGACTGGCCAGATGGATCAAAAGATTTGTACGACTATTATACGCAGCCAGGAAAACATAGAATTCTCGATCCAGAATCCCTAGAGGCTATATTGAGAGGTGTTAATAAACATAAGGATCCAGTAAAAACTTACGTTGTTGGATCGGAAAAAAAATAACTTAGTTAAACATTTCCACTAGCCTAGCTACGGCACCTTCGGAATGCATCCATTCTGTCATTTCTAAAGAGTCCCGTGCTTCATTCGCGGCCCTAATCTGCATTTGTTTTTCGTATGCTTCAATTGCTGCATGTATATCTTTAAAATCTCCATTCGTAAGATAATCACTTAACTCAAGAGAATCGAGCATGGCCAAATTTACACCTTCACCAGATGGGGGCATTGGATGTGCAGCATCTCCCAAGATTGTAAGATTCGGTAAAGTGTTCCAGCTCTGATCTAAAGGCATACAATATTGAGGGCGAAGTAAAAGCGGCAGACTTACATTTTCAGCCAACTCAAGCCATACACTGTCCCATTTTAAGAATTCTTCTTTAAACCATTCAAAGACTTGTGTTTTATCTGAAAAATTTATCCCGCCATCTTTTATCCAGTTTTCGTCCTTCTTGCAACTAACATAAAAATCTAAACTTCCATCACCTTTGGATGATACATGCAAAAATTTCTCGCCGTCGTACGCATAAATTTTTCCACCTTTCAGTAATTGATGAATATTGGGTGTAGATGTTTCTGAATCTGGTACATTACCCTGTATGATTGTTACACCAGAATAAAAAGATTTTATAGAAGTTATATATGGTCGGATCTTAGAGTTTGCACCATCTGCTCCAATTACAATATCCGCAGTTGCTGTTGTACCATTCTTAAATTCAAGTCTCCATGTATCCCCAACTTGTATCATAGATTTAAACTGACTGTCCCAAACAACAGTATCAGGCTGCAAAGAATTCAGTAACATGTTTCTTAAAGGCCCTCTGTCAATTTCAGGTCTGAACATTTCATCATCAAAATTTTCATTCGATTCTTTCTCATGCTCGTCGTAGATTATTTTGGTATGAGTATCTACAACTCGGCCTTTGTCCGCACCCGGCCGGTAATTTGCTTTGAAAGAATCCATCAAGCCTGCTGCTTTCATCACCTTCAAACCTGACTCAAAATGTAGGTCAAGGGTCGCGCCTTGCACTCTAACATCTTTATTAAAATCCCTTTCATACACTTTTACATCTACTCCTTTGAGCTGTAAAAGCCTCGCAAGTGTTAAGCCGCCTGGCCCACCGCCTATGATTGCTACCCGTTTGTTTTCTAAGTTTCCTTTCATACGTAGAAATATAGACGGCAAAATATTTAAGTAAATTAAATATTTTATTAATTTAAATATTTATTTGAATAAAAAATTAATCCGATTTACCTATTATGTCGACTGGAGAATAATGCCTTATGGGCCTCCGAGAAATCAAAAAGGATAGAATGCGCAAATCTATCTCTAATCTTGCGACTCGACTTTTCATAGAGAAGGGTTATCATAACGTCACAATGGCGGAGATTGCTGAGAAAGCCCAAGTCTCCGTGCCGACCCTATTCAATTACTTTTCGTCGAAAGAAGCTTTAGTATTCGATGAAGATAAAGAACAAGAGAAGGAACTAATTGATGCCGTGGTGACTAGAAAACCTGGCACGTCGATCCTGGATGCTCTTAGAGAGTTTACGATCCAGCACGCAACTCTCGAGCCTGAAGAATTAAAAAATTTCAAAACGTTCAATCATCTGATCGATTCCACCCCGGAATTAAGCAATTATGCAAAGTCAATGTGGATGAGACACGAACAAACTTTGGCTTCTACAATCCAAAAAGAAGCTAAGAAGAAGATCAGTAAGATCGAAGCGGAGGCGATTGCTCATTTCTGTTTGGATTCTTTACATCGATCCTTGAAATTCGCAAATCCAAAAGCGAGTATAGATTCTCTATTTTCCCTGTTAAAGAATGGCTGGAACGGATAAATAAATCTTAAACTAAGATTTTATAAAACGATCCCTTTTTCTAAACTTAAGATATAGTTTAAAGCAGAAGATAGATCGGGGGATTCCCAATATTCTTTTCCTTCTAAACTTTTCTTTTCCAGAACTGATTTAGTTTTGCTAGAAGAGATTGGACTTTTCAAATAAAAAGATTCTAACCCGAAAGCAAGTCCTCCTCCGACATCGTCTTTCAAAGAATCTCCAATAATATATGACTTTTTAGGATCCACACCTGCTAAAGCTTTATTAAAGATCAAAGCAGAAGGTTTTTCTGCTCCACTCTCTTCTGAAGTTACTAATTTATATTGAATGTCTTTAGGGAACAGGACGGATAATTTCAGTAATTGAGTTCTGAGAGATTCGTTTGTGATGATAACTAAATCCTGGACTTCCTGCAAAGCTCTTAGTAAAGACAAAATCTTTTTGAACTCAATAGCATTCTTCTTCTTCCAATCTTTAATCCCTTGTAGAAAAAAACTAAAATAAGCAGAATCCAATTTCAAAACAAACGCTGGATCCGATTTTCCAAATAGAAGTTCAGACATCTTCTTGAAATAAAGAATTCGTAGTCGATTGACTGGATTATTTGGAAGTTCCTTTTTAACTTCTGCGCGAACAGCGTCGTAAGCTTTTTTGAATTCTTTGGAAGAAGAGAAACCCAAAACCTTTGCCTTTTTCTCCATTTCGCGGATCGTAAATTCATAGATCCCTAAAGAATCAAAGACCGTATTATCTAAATCCAAAAGAACTGCCATAACTCTAAAATTCCCGGACCGATCGGAAAGCCAAGGAGAGTTTTGGAAAATGTTTAGGAAATTTCTTTTTCCTTGCTTCTTCTTCCCTTAAAACTAATCTGCAATCCGTTCATTTATGTCCGAAGATCGTTTTTCCAGAAAAGTATTCCTTTCCGCTTTAGCATTCTGCGCGGCCCTTTTAGGGATTGGTTCTTATTTCAGATTCAGAAAAAAAAAGATCCAAGGAAGTATATTAGGCCCAGATAGAGAAACTGGTCATAGGATCAGACAAGCAAGGACAGACTTTTCTCCTACAAGTACAATCCAAACAAAGGTGCTCATCGCAGGAGGAGGAATTTCAGGACTTTCTTCCGGATACTATTTATCCCAATTCGGAATTTCAGATTATTTGATCTTAGATCTAGAGAAGGATATTGGTGGCAATTCAAGATATTCCGAAACCAATTCCTTAAAATATCCCTGGGGTGCACATTATCTTCCACAACCAGGTCCTGAGTCAGTATTAGTTCGTAAATTTTTAGAAGAGAATGGATTGGTCCAAGGTAAAGACTCAAACGGAAATCCAATCTATCCAGAAAAGTATCTATGTTTTGATCCGGAAGAAAGACTTTTTTACCAAGGAAGATGGCAAGCAGGCTTAGTTCCTAGAAGAAGTGGAGAACCTGATTCTCAAGAATTATTATTTCGTAAAATTATAAACTCTTGGCAGAACAAAAGAGGAAGAGACGGGCAAAAAGCATTCTGCATTCCAATTGATCATTCTTCCAGAGATCCTGAAATTTTAAAATTAGATAGGATCACTTTTTCTGATTACTTACAATCATTAGGAATCCAATCACCTGAAATTCTATGGTATGCTGATTATTGCACTCGAGACGATTACGGTGGGAATTCCGACAATATCTCTGCTTGGGCGGGACTTCACTATTTCTGTTCTCGTTTAAGAGAAGATGAAGATTCTCCTCCTGTCCTTACATGGCCGGAAGGAAATGGATTCCTGTTGGAGCTCCTACAAAAGCCTTCTAAAAATAAGATCAAAACTTCTACACTTGTGGAAAGAATTCGTAAGAATTCAGGAAGCTGGGAAATCAATGCTTACGATGTAAAAGAAAAGAAAGATATTCTTATAAAAGCAGAGCAAGTGATCTACGCTCTACCTTCTTTCACCAGAAAATATATTTTGGGAGAGAGGGAACCATTCTTACAAAAATTAGAATATTCTCCTTGGTTAGTTGCAAATCTATTTGTGGATGAACTTCCGCAAGGAAAGGGACATCCTCCAGCTTGGGAAAATGTAATTTATAAGAGCAAATCTCTCGGCTATGTTATATCCACACACCAAGACTTACGAGCGCTCAGGCCCCAATCGGTTCTTACTTATTATCTTGCTTTTGGAGAAAAAGACACTCTTGCGGCAAGAAGATCAATTCTTCCTAAAACCTGGGATAATTGGAAAGAAGAGATACTTTCCGATTTAAAAAGGCCTCATCCAAATATAGAAAGTTTGGTTTCTCGAATCGATATCATGACTCACGCACATGCAATGGTCCGCCCTGTTCCAGGTTTTCTTTGGGGAGGAGAAAGAGAGAAATTAGCAAAATCGGAATCAGGAATTCATTTCGCACATTGTGATCTAAGCGGAATTTCCATTTTTGAAGAAGCTTTATATAGAGGATTCGAAGCTTCTAAAAAAGTACAAACTTCCTCCAAGAGAAGTTGATGGAAGAGAAAAATCTACATAGCCCTTGGATCATTTCTAAAAGATTCGATCTTACTTGGTTTATTGCACCAGGACTGATTTCAGTAATTATCGTCTTGGCGGTACACCACCTTGGATTTCCGGAACCTTCTCCGCTTGGTTCTTCCAGAACAAATGGTAATGCATTACCCCCTTGGCTTTGGTTACTTCTTATTCCAGGGATAGATGTTTCACATGTATACTCTACTTTGTTTAGAGCCTACTTCGATAAAGAAGTTTGGAATCGAAAAAAAGTCCTTCTTAGTTTGATTCCATTCCTTTGTTTTATAGCAGCATTGATACTTTACTCTTTCGGAAAATTATTCTTCTGGGGAGCGATGGCGTATCTTGCGGTATTTCATTTTATCAGACAACAATATGGTTTCTTAAGTTTATATGCGAGAACAGAATCCAAGACTGAAAACAAGATACCATTTCTATTGGATAAGATCTGCTTGTACGTTGTGACCGGCCTACCTGTTTTATATTGGCATACGGTTCCAGGTGGAAGGCATTTCGAATGGTTTATGGAAGGTGATTTTTATCAATATCCAAATCATTCTCTTTCAGACTCCATTCGTATATTATTTTGGGTCTGGGTGATAGTATACTCATTGAGTCAAGTTTACCTTCTTCTTAAAGGAAGAAGTATCAGTGTTGGAAAACTTCTACTCTTATTAAACACAGCTTCTGTTTGGTATGTGGGTATCGTATTATTAAACGATGATTTTGCATTTACTCTCACTAACGTGATTAACCATGGAATTCCTTATATGGCCTTGGTATTCGCTTATTCTAATTTCAGAAAGAAGCAGCTTCCTGCCTTCTTCTATAATAGCTTTCGTAACGGAGCACTGGCCATTCTAAGTTTCTCATTAGTATTATTGGCATTCGCATTCTCTGAAGAATGGCTTTGGGATAGTTTTGTATGGAGGGAACATCCGTATCTATTCGGAAACTCTTCCTTAATAAAAGCAGAACTAGGATTGGGCCTTGAGGGAATCTTAGTGCCTATCTTCTTTCTTCCCCAATTCACCCATTATATCTTAGATGGGTTCCTTTGGAAGGGAGGAAAAAACAACTCAGAGCTGGAAGGCTTTATAGGCCTCCGAAATTTGGGCCCATAAAGCCCATCCGAATTGAAAAACGAGTATCTTACGGTTTTCCGATAGACAAGCCCGGTTTTCATCTCATAATGACGAAAAAGGAAAACAGGATCTACCTCAATGATCATCGTAGAAGGAATCGATTATATTGTAATACCTACCGGGGATATAGAAGCCTCTGTAAAATTCTATTCCGAACTATTTGATTTCGAGACGATCGAGGAAAAAGGAAACGAATTCGCAATCATCGGTTTGGATTCTGTGAACATTAAACTCCTCAATACCAACGGAGTTAAAAGTTCTTTAACCGAAGTTAAGTCCCCTGTCCTCAGTTTCGTATTGGATGTGGATGATTTTACCGAAGCGATCGTAGAACTCGAGTCTAAGTCAGTTCAAATCGTAAGAGGACCAGAAACCAGAGACGGAGGAGAGTTCCTTCATTTCTTGGATCCGTCCGGTAATATTTTAGAGATCAATTACAAAGAAGATTAAAACTTTAACGTATCTCTTTAATAAAGAAAAGCCCTCAAATTTGAGGGCTTTTTTATTGGGTTTAGACAAGCGAGCCAAAAGAAGTTAGGAGATCTTGTCTACAAATGCTCCCTTAGTTTTATAAATATCGCCCGCATAACTAGGATTCATTGCTTTTTGGTCAAAGACCTCGGCCTGTTTATTTTCGTAAGGCTTATTAGGAATTCCTTCCACCTTAGGCATTTTACGTGGATCAGAAGAGGCCTTTTCGGCGAGTCCGAGATATATAGAGGTTATTGTTGACATTCAGTGATCCCTCCATTCCGATCCTAATCCAAATCGGAGAATAAACCAAGTATTTTTTTACCCTAAAAATCAAGGAAAAGATACGGTACAATTCCCCTTTCCTGCCGTCACGAACATCTGAACTGTATAATAACTGGAAAAGCTCAACGTAGGTTCGAATACCCAGGTATTTGTATCCGAAAAAGTTCCTACGTCTGTTCTACCGCAGGTTTTAGAAAACTTAGAATAGATCAGATAGGTTTCACAAGCAATCTTAACATTGGTAGGACCCTCAGGATTCAAGTCGATCCTAAGAGCTTTGGTTCCTGTCTGACCGGTAATTTGGAATGTCTTTGAATCAGGATAAGATACTCCTAATTCTTCTCCATATAGATTGTCGAAAGACTTATAACAATCTACGTAGAATGTCCTACCATAACAATTAGTAGCTGTATCCCCATTATTCGCATCGCAGATAACAGGCCCATCTTTGGTGACAAACAAAGTTCCGGTAGAAGCTCCAGCAGGTACCACGGTGACGATCTCTGTGCTAGTAGCACTTAGAACACTTGCAGACACTCCGTTAAATTTAACCGTTGTTAAACTTGTATCTGCAGAAAATAAACGGCCCTTAATTGTGACTGTTGTTCCAGCAGTGGACCCTATTGGAGGAGAACCACTAGGAGGATCAATCTCTGTAATCACAGGATTTCCCAAACCTAATTGGGTAGCAAGGTCCGAGTCTTTGCTCGAAGAACAACCAAGTCCAAAGATAGATAGAGATAAAATAATAGCTAATATCTGAGTCTGAAATCGCATTTTTTCTTTAACCTAGAACCGTTCGCACGTAACGCTTTTGCTTGCCGTTTTTAAAAAACCGCAGAATCTACCCAATTATCGGAAAGATTCAGCCTATCCGGGAAAGATTTTTTAGAAGGCAAACATGAGCGAGACTGTTCTTTATTCCATCGAAGATTATACGTGCATAATTAGTTTAAATCGACCCGAAAAACGAAACGCAATTTCTAGAGAACTGCTCTACCAACTTATGTCTCATATAGAAAGGGCAAGTAAGGACCCAAAAATCCGCGCTCTAGTACTCAGGGGAGAAGGTTCCGTATTCTGCGCAGGAGCCGACCTCAAAGAAAGAGCGGATATGTCTGAGAAAGAAGTACATAAATTTCTGGACCAAGTAGCGAAATGTTTTCTGGCTTTGGAAAATCTTCCCTTCCCAACAATAGCTGCTTTAGATGGAGATGCTTACGGCGGCGGATTAGAAATGGCTTTATGCTGTGATTTTATTCTTATGAGTGCAGAAGCAAAAGTTGGTCTTACTGAAACAGGACTTGGTATTATCCCAGGTGCCGGTGGGACCCAAAGGCTTCCGCGAAGAGTAGGAAAAACAAAAGCATTAGAACTTATTTTAACTGCTTCTGTAATAGATGCACAAACCGCATTGGATATCCAACTAGCGAATTCTGTATGGCATGACTCCGCATTTATGGCCGGAAAAAAGCTGGCCTCCTTACTTTCTGAAAAGGCACCCATCTCCTTAAAGCTTGCTAAAGAAGCAATTAAAGAAGGAGAAGGAAAAGATATAGGAACAGCCTTAAAGATAGAAAGAAAACATTATAATAAAACCTTAAGAACAGAAGATAGGATAGAAGCTTTAAAGGCTTTTAGAGAAAAAAGAAAACCGGAATTTAAAGGAAAATAGAACTCCGAAAAAGGGAGGCGAGACACAAGGCCGACCCGAAAATAGGCAAAACAAGGAAGCTGGAATACGAATGATTCTGACGGGTAAGGAAATTAAAAAAAGATTAGAGAAGGACATCATCATAGATCCTTACTCCGACAATAGATTAAATCCGAACTCTTATAATCTAAGGCTTCATAACGAATTGGTTCGTTATACAGAGAGCCCGTTGGATATGAAAAAATCCAATCCTTCCGAAAACTTGATCATTCCTGATTCAGGACTACTCTTACAACCTGGAGTTCTATATCTAGGAAGAACCGTAGAGTACACTGAAACACATAACTTGGTCCCAATGTTAGAAGGTCGCTCTTCTATCGGTAGATTAGGAATGTATGTGCATGTGACCGCAGGGTTCGGGGATGTAGGATTTAAAGGATTCTGGACTCTCGAAATTTCAGTGATCCAGCCTCTAGTTATTTATCCTAATGTAGAAATTTGCCAGATCTTCTACCACACTGTCGAAGGTGAGATCACAGAATATAAATCAGGCAAATATCAAGGTAATAAAGGTATCCAAACCTCTATGCTTTATAAGGATTTTGAGAACGGAAAATATTAAACTTCTATCAAGAAGCTTTTCTATCTCTTTCGATCAATCTAACTAATTTCTGAGCGTTCTCGTCTTCTGGGTCCTTCTCCAGAGCTAAATGAGCGTATTCCAATGCTAATTCGAATTGTTCAGTCTGGCGATATAGGTCGGAAAGATTGATCAGATTCATGGAATTATCCGGTTGGAGTTCCTCCATTCTTTTTGCAGCCAAGATGGCTTCGTCCATTCTTCCAATCCTACGATTCGCCAAAGAAAGATAATACCAGTATTCTACTAAGTCGGGATCCGATCCAAGATACTTGTTCAGAACTTCTACTGCTTTGCCGTAATTTTTACCTTTAAAACTGAGAAGCCCGAGTAACTTGGTCACTTTTGTATTTTGAGGATCTGATTTATACAAACCTTCAAGTGCACCAAGGGCTTCGCTCAAACGGCCACCCATATAATCTTCTTTTGCTTTTTTATAGATGAACTTCCAATCGAAAGGATCAGTGATCTCATCTTCTTCTCCGTTTCTTACCGGAGAAGCAACAGGAGAATATTCTATTCTAAGAAGAGAAAGGTCATCGGTTAATTCTCCTACTTTGAGAACTTCTTCTTCTATTCTTTCTAGATTACCTTGGCCTTTTTCCACCATTTGTAAGAAGAGCATCTCGTCTTCATTGATGGTACGGACTTCTTTTTCAGGAGTGAGATCCAAGTCGTCTTTACCGTCAGAACCTATGATCAATACATCACCAGGTTCTAATCTTCCTGTATTGACCTTAAATTCGTATTCTGAATCCAATCCTATCTTTCTAAGAGTAAGTCCTGTTTCTAAGAATCCAGCTCGTCCATCTCTATACATTACGGAGAACGGGTGCTCCGCGTTGAAATACCAAAATTTACCTGTATCATCTTCAACGACGATAAATGTTCCGGAGATCACCATAGATCCGTTGAATGATTTAAAAACGGACTGCATCTCTTTATAAATTTCAGTTAAAAATTCAGAAGGAGTAGTATCTAATACTCTATCGTTTGCAGCAGATCTTGCAAGAATGGAGTTAACCACAACCCCCATCACAAGAGAGCCTCCAGCTCCTTGCATGGACTTACCCATTGCGTCCCCGTTCATCGCGAAAGTATAACGTTTATAATCGTTCTCTTTTCCAAGACGAAGATTTCCAGTCACACAAAGGTCTCCACCCAAATCCGCATGTTTGCCTTTGAACTCGAATTTTTTCTTTTGGCGAAGAATAAAATCAGTGCTTACCCTTGGAGATTTATTCGCATTATAAAAAAGAGGTTTTGCTAATAAAGAAGTTAGGAAGTAATCTCCATCTTGTTGCACCTTAAGACGTTGGAGTTCCTCCATCTTTTCAGAAAGTTCTCTGGTTCTTTCTCTTACCTTAGTTGCCAAATGTTCCGCGTAATCTTGCAATTCCCCTCTAGCTTTTCGGATAGAAGTTACCATGCTATTGAATGAGTCGGATAAAAATCCGATTTCATCCTTCAAGTCTACTTTCACTTCAACATCTAAGGCACCTAAATTTACTTTTTCCACCCCAGACAATAGTCTATTAAGTGGAGTCACCAAACTTTGGCGGAAGAATAGAGGGAATACAAAAAATACTACAACCAAAACCAAACCCAAGATCAGAGTTTGTTTTGCAGCAGTCGGGTGCATAAATTCTCTATATTTGCGGTAGGAATATCCTACTTCGCTAACCACATCCTTCTTCACATCATAATGAATATAAGTTACGAAATGTTGGTGTTCATCTAAACTTTTTCTGTAATGGCGATACAATGCAGGTTGGAATGGCCGGAAATATAAAAGTACTTCTGCCTTTAGATGTCCTATCAGTAGGTCCTTCTCGTCAAAGGTGCAAGTTGCGTCCTTCTCCTTCCATTTTTGAAGAAGATGTTCTTTGAACGGAATAACTCCTTTGTTTCCGACACCTTTCAGATAATTTCTACCATCCACGCAGAATTCTTTCGGAAAAATATAATCCAGTTTGTTAGAAGTTACGAAGACTGCTGTATTTAAAGTAACGAGATGATCGAATAATTTTGTTTTTAATTCTTTTCCTTCCAGATTCGGATTATCATCCAAAAACTTCAGGATTGCAGCTCTGTATCCGCTAAAATATTCGTGAGTATCTTTAAGAGTTTTTTTAACTGAGTTTCTAAAACCTTCTTCCGCCAAAAGTTTCATATGCTCAAAGATAATCGTATTCTTAAAGTCTATCTCTAATTGAGGAAGCCTCAGGTCGTATTGATTATCGTAGCGAGAATAATCCACATTCTTGGATCCGCCTTCCCACTGAACGATATATAACATCTCAGGGATCTGTTTTCCGCCTTCGAGAGCTCTAGCCATGTTCACGATACTTTTGGTATCATACTCAGCTTCTTTATCTTGATTGGAGATGAAAACCAAGGCTTGCATGATCAACATCAATGTCACAAAAGTGATTCCTACAATCTTGACCATGAAAGTGGTTTTTTCTTCACTGAAGTTTAAGAAGATTACCAGGATCAAAAAGATCCCTAGTGTCATTAAAAGAACGATAGAAGTTAAATAAGTAGAACGTTCAATCCATCCGTCTCGGCTGAGAATGTTCGTAAGCGCAGGAACCACACCACCCGCAAGTAGTGCTGCCATAAAACCGCCGATTGCAAATCGAACCCTTCCCTTAGTTTTGGTCATTCTATAGATCGGAAGGATCAAGAATGAGATCAGAACGAATAGCCCGATCAAAACCGCAATTATAGAAGATGCCTTTTCAGCATTAAAGTCCCAATGGTGGGCAGTGAAGTGATACTTTCTAGGGGAGCTAAGAGTAATATAATAAAAATAGGAAATCCCTATTGCCCCAACTGCATACATTCCAATCAGAAGATTCCGGTTCATTTTCGGATTTGCATGTCCCGGATAACGTGCCAAGAACTGACCTAAGTGAATGAGCGCTGGAAGAATAAATCCGACGGTCAACCATCTATGATAAGCCGCCATCGGGTTATACAAGAATGCTGCGAAAAAATATCCGGCACAGAAAAAGGAGAAAAACAAAGCTCCCAATGCAAGATGCATTGTGCTTGAAGATTTTTCTTTCAAGAAGAGGAAGAATAAGGAAGTACATAGAAACGCTAAAATCGATAGCAAACTTCCGAAAGAATAATAGTTCAGCAGAACATCGTTTTGTAAGATTGAAGAAATTTCCATGCAGCCAATAAGGAATCGAATTCGGAATTATAACCCGATCGCCGGGTTTCAAGAGCTTGGTCCCTTGGATCAGGCTCTTATAAATGGATTATATTAAAGCCGGAACCGATCAGATCAAATCAAAAAAGAAATTCGTCTAGAATTCACTGTTTTGTATAACGAATGCAATGTAAAAATCAAGCTTAAAGTTTTTCTATGTCTTGGATTTTCATAAAAGAGTTGGGAGTATAAGCGTTGTAAGGTCCTGCTTCTACCCAACCTTGTAGGATCTTATTCCAATCTTTTCTTTGAACCTTATTCAAAATCTTGAAAACTAGTTCTGTGTTCAGCATTTCAGAAGAAGCAACCTGTTTCAGGAATGATTTATACCCTTCGTACCCTAATTCTTTATGAATGATAAATTGAGTACGCACTGACTTGGAGTAAAACCAAGGCCCCAAAGAAGGATTAGTAAGATGAAAATCCTTAGAAAGAGGAGGATCGTTTTTCGGGATTGCTTCTGCCAGACCCCATTCTTCTGTTACTGATTGGAGCTCATCCGCATCCAGTTTCAGATAACCTCTTTTGGACAAAAGATAAGGCAAATAAGAAACAATTCCTTCGCTTAACCATGAAGGTTCTGTAAAATAATAATGTCCCAACTCATGTAATAACAATGCAGGATAACCGGGAGGGACCAGGCCCAATTCCATAAAGATCCCGAGTTCTTTTCCTAATTCTCCGGATACATTATTGTATCCTCCCACTCTAGTTCCATTTAGAAACACAGTGTCTTTTAAAACCAATCGTATCTTATCTTTTTCAGAAGAAGGTAAAGATTTGAATATTGGAGAAGACGCCTGATGAAATGGGATCCCTAAATAAGACTCATAAGCATCTAAGATCTTTTTTGTTTTCTCAAAAGCGTATTTGTCCCATTCTTTCAGTTCAGTTTCATTTCGAACTGCTAATCTAATCTCTCCTCCTTTTAATCTAAAGGAGAAGTTTGATTCGTTTATTTTAGGGGACTTCTTATTTTGAGAAAGAATAGGAAGAACAGAAATTAAAAATGCGAAAAGTATTCCCATTCGCATCCATAAAGAGAACTTAAGAAAGAAACCGCCTGTCAACGATCTCTCTCTATCAAACGAATCAGTTTATGAGCGTTTTCGTTCCCCGGTTCTTTTTGTAATACTTTGCGAGCATATTCTTCTGCTCTATCATACATTTCCATCAAACGATAGATATCAGATAGATTGATCGTATTAGAAATATTATTAGGATCGATTTCCAAAAGTTTCAAACTCGCAGTCAGAGCTTGGTCATACTTGCCCATCTTCTTGTTTGCAATAGAAAGATAGAACCAATACTCATGAAGATCAGGATCTGTTCCAAGATAGTTATTCAAAACTTCTACAGCAGTATTATAATCTTTACCTTTAAAGCTGAGAAGTCCCAAAAGTTTATTCAATCTTTGGTTGGCACTATCATGCATATAACCTGTTTTCAGAAGTTCTAATGCCTCGTCCAAACGTCCGGTTTTATACATCTTCTTAGCATCTTCATAAACGGAATCTGTATTTAATGCTTTGTCGATATGGTCAGAAGATTCGAAAATTTCTTCGATCTCGTCGCTTTTAGGTTCTCCTTGGAACTCTATCTTGAGAAGAGAAAGGTCATCTGTGAGTTCTCCGGTTTTACGGATCTCAGTTTCAATATCTTCCAGATTTGCTTTTGCAGTTTCTACATGGCGGAGAAACAACATTTCGTCTTCGTTAATAGTACGGATCGTCTCTTCAGGAGTTAGATCCACATCATCTCTACCGTCCGAGCCGAGGATGATAATATCACCTTTTTTAAGTTGGAAACTTCTTACCTTAAATTCGAATTCTGAATCCAGACCCAATTTTCTGAGAGTTAGTCCGTCTTCTATAAAACTTGCCTTTCCATCTCTATACAATACAGAGTAAGGGTGCTCAGCGTTAAAATACCAACATACTCCAGTTTCATCTTCTATCAAATAGAGAGAAGCGGAGATCACCATTGAACCGTTGAACGATTTGAATACTGCGTGGATCTCATCGTAAATTTCAGTTAACCACTGCTCAGGAGTTGCATCCAAAATCCTATTGTTTGCTGCTGAACGTGCGAGAATGGAGTTCATAACAACGCCCATCACCAAGGCACCACCGGCACCTTGCATGGATTTACCCATTGCATCACCGTTCATAGAAACTGTATAACGTTTGAATGAATCGGGGCGTCCTAATCTTAGATTTCCAGTTACACAGATATCCCCGCCCAGGTCGGAATGTTTTCCTCTGAACTCGAATTGTTTCTTTTGGCGAATGATAAAATCAGTAGAAACCAATTTGGATTTGTTCGCATTATAGAAGAGAGGTTTTGCTAATAATGAAGTTAAGAAGTAGTCACCATCCTGCTGCACTTTGAGGCGTTGGACTTCCTCCATCTTCTCCTGGACTTCTCTAGTTCTTTCTCGAACTTTTTCTTCCAGGTTTTCTGCATAATCTTGTAGTTCTCTTCTGGCTTGTTTGATAGAAGCCACCATCGCATTGAATGAGTCAGCTAAGAACCCGATCTCGTCTCGGACCTTAACTGGGACCACCACGTCCAGATCTCCCTTGTTTACCTTCTCCACCCCGGAAAGAAGGCTATTGAGAGGATCTACTAAACTGTTTTTGAAGAAGAGTGGAAACAATGCTAGAACGATAAAGATCACAGCCAATAAGATCACGGTTTGTTTTACCGCGGTTGGGTGCATAAAATCTCTATACAATCTATAAGAGAACCCAACCTCACTCATCTGTTGTTTTTCAGGTTGGAATTTCATAAAGGCAACATAATGCCCTGTTCCATCTTGACTTCTTCTGTAGTGGCGGGTTTCGCTTGGTTTAAAATATCTAAAATATCTTAGAACTTCAGAACGAAGTTGTGCTTGGTCTAAATCCTTTCCATCCCAAAGACAATCTTCTGACCAATGAGAGAAAATTTCTTCCTTAAAACCGAACTCTGAATCTCCTAAAGCATTTACGAAGTCTCTTCCCTTTTTACAGAAAGATCCTCCTACAATTGCCTCGAGTCTATTCGAAGAAACGAAAGCTCGTTTATTCCATTGCTCTGCACTTGCTAAGATAAGTTTTTTGAGTTCTGCATCGGAGAGATCTTTTTTATCTTCCAATAACTTTTGGATGAAACGTTTATAACCACCGAAATAAGTATGAGTTCGGTCCAAAAGCAAACTTATGGATTTTCTAAATCCTTCTTCTCTTAGATTACGGATCTCTTCGTAAGTCGTGACGTTTTGTAAGTCAGCTTCTATCTCTTTAAGATTTAGTTCTTTATTAGGATCATATTCGGAAGAATTTAAACTTTCCTTGGAATCATCCCAATGGAAGGCGTACTCTATATCTCCGGATTTTACACCATTTTCCAGAGCTCTTTCTATATTCACCATACGCAAACTATCGTATTCTGCGTCTTTTTCTTGGCTGGAGATATAAACTAAAGCCTGCATGATCAAACAGATCGTAAAGAGTGTGATCCCAACGATCTTAACCATGAAGGTAGTTCGTTCGGCACTATTATTGATGAATGCGATTACTAAGAACGAGAACGCTGTTAAGAATAGAATTACGTTCGAAGTCATGTACGTAGAACGTTCCATCACTCCGTCTCGGCTGAGAATATTCGAGATATTCGGATAAATTGCTGCGATCAAAAATCCAATAGTGAACATGAGAAGAGCGATCCTTCTCTTGTCCTTTGTGATAACGACTCTCCAAGTAGGTATAATAATAAAACCTACGATGGAGAATATTCCAATCACCAATGCAAGATAGCGGCTTGCATCAAACGCATTAAAGTCCCAATGGTGAGCAGTGAAGTGATAGATCTTCTCTGAAATATAAGTGAAGTATATAAACAAACTTACGGTGATCACTGAAACAGAATGTTCAGCCATCAAAACCCATTTCGCTATACGTTGGTTGCTGTTCCCAGGAAACCTAAGTAAAAATTGGGTGAAGTGAGCAAGAGCAAATAGAATGAATCCGCCAGTCATCCAACGGTGATATGCTGCGATCGGGTGATATAGAAATGCTGCTAAGAAGTATCCTGTCTCGAATACACCTAATAGCATAAAGCCAATCCCAAGATGAGTGGTAGCTATTGTCCTATTCTTTAGGGTAAGAAAGAAAATCCCGAGGAATATGGTGGTCAGTGTGACCAATAAACTTCCAAATGAATAATAATTAAAAAGGACCAGGTCCCAAGAAATCGGATTTAACCCCATAAACTCCTGCAAGCAATTCCGGATGCCGGACAATCGAAACTGACTTCAAACCGAATCTTTTATTTTTAGTTTACCGGTTCTGGAATACATCTTCAGAACGGGTAAAAAATCGGCTAAAGCCTTCACTATCATTTTGAAAAGGGAAAAATCAATAGAAAAATAAGAATGCGACTCCTATTCTGTCGAGTATGTCCGCTAACTCGAACCAAAACATTCCGAAAGCACGTAGATTTCTTCCTTTAGAGAAACTCTGGTTTAGAGTTTTGTTAGGTTTGGTTTCCGGACTTTTAGTAGGCCTATATCTAAGTCCTGAAAATTCGTTGGTAGCCCAAGAATATTCAAAGCCGATCATTTCTTGGTTAGGGCTTCCTGGTCATTTTTTCCTGATCTTATTGCAAATCATCATGATTCCTTTGGTGTTTTGTTCCATCGTTCTAGGGATACACGCCGGAGAAACTCTGGATAATCTGAAAAGTTTCGGATTAAAAGCATTCTTATACTTCGTATTTACCACAATATTAGCCGTATCGATCGGAATCATCTTAGCAAGCACGATCAAACCAGGAAGTTTTGTAGATCCAGCGGGAATTCCAAGAGTGCAAGTTCCAAATAAAGTATCCGAATCCTCAGGTACTGTCTCTGTGGAGAAGGTCCCGGAGTTAATACTTTCCGTTATTCCCAGAAATCCATTCCAAACATTTGCTAATGGAGATATGTTAGGAGTAGTTTTACTCGCTCTATTGGTTGGGATTGCTATTCTTTCAATAGAACAACAAAGTGCCGCTTATGTTCTGCCTGTATTACAAGCGATATTCAAAACCAGTATGGTATTCGTACAATGGGCAATGAAGATTGCACCTTTCGCAGTTTTCGGACTCATAGCTCAGATCACTGCAAAGATAGGACTCAAAGTTTTATTAAGTCTTGGAGTGTACTTTTTCACTGTGCTAGGTGGCTTAGTCTTAGTACTGATTATGTATTCGATCATACTTATGCTTGTAGCAAGAAAGAGCCCTGTTTGGTTCTTTAAACAAGCGGGAGAAGTACAACTTCTCGCATTCTCCACTTCTAGTTCTGCAGCAGTTCTTCCTTTTTCTTTAAAGACAGGAATAGAGAAGATGGGAGTTTCTCGAAAAATCGCAGAGTTCATTTTGCCATTAGGAGCTACGGTCAATATGGATGGGACTGCTCTTTACCAAGCGGTTGCCAC
Source organism: Leptospira saintgironsiae (assembly GCF_002811765.1). NCBI lineage: Bacteria > Pseudomonadati > Spirochaetota > Leptospiria > Leptospirales > Leptospiraceae > Leptospira > Leptospira saintgironsiae. The sequence goes on from NZ_NPDR01000001.1 coordinate 353,309, forward strand.
CGTATTTTTAGCCCAAGTGTATGGAATAGAATTAACAACTACCAATCTTGCATTCGTTCTCATTGCAACTGTGGTAGCTTCTATCGGAACTCCAAGTACTCCAGGACTTGGTATAGTAATTCTCGCATCTATTTTAGCAGGTGTAGGCGTTCCTACAGAAGGGATCGGTATTATCTTGGGAGTGGACCGTATTTTGGACATGTGCAGAACCACTGTGAACGTAACAGGAGACTTGGTTGCCTGCAATGTTTTCCAAAGTATAGAAGATAAGAAACGACCGAGCACCTGAGTCCTCTTTTGGAAAAAAAATTTCTCACTCTTACATTCTTTAATATAGTCGCAAACTTAACTGTTCCTCTTACAAGCTTTGCTGACGTTGCAGTACTCGGCCAATTAGAATCCCATACATATGTAGCTGGAGTTGCTCTCTCCAACGTATTATTCGATTATCTGTTTTGGGGATTTTCATTCCTAAGAATGAGCACCACAGGTCTTACTGCCCAGGCAGAGGGAAACGAAGATAATAAAGAATCTTTTCAGATATTATTAAGATCTTTATTACTCGGACTTGGGGTCGGTGTTTTGATCCTAGTTACTAAAACTTATTTAGAAGAATTCGGATTTTCCGTTTTAGAAGGAGAGAAGGAGGTAAAATCCGCAGGAGGAGAATATTTCAAATCCAGGATCATCAGCGCACCTGCAACTCTTTGCAATTTTGTTCTTACTGGTTGGTTTTTAGGAAGATCCAAAAGTGCCACTGTTTTAGTTGCGACAGTCATTGCAAATTTAGTCAATATAGGATTGAATATTTGGTTCATTCTATTTTTGGATTGGAAAGCTTATGGAGCAGGGATTGCAACTTCTATCAGTCAATATCTGATGTTTGCATTCTTCCTTATTTTATTATTAAAGGAGAAGGAACGTTTCTTCCATGTTTATCATAAGATCCAAATCTTCTCCCTGAAAGGATATATTTCTCTTCTATCTTTGAATTCAGATATAATGATCCGGACCTTACTTCTGATCACTACATTCAGTTTATTTAGAAATTACAGTTCAGGTTTGGGTTCTGAAACATTAGCTGCAAATGCAATCCTTCATCAATTGATTTTGATCGGTGCATTTTGGATAGATGGCGCAGCAATCGCTATGGAAACAGTTGCAGGAAATCTAAAAGGAAATAATAACTTAGAAGGCCTAAGAAAGATCCTAAAAATGGCAATCGTTTCTGGGCTCGGGATCTCTTTACTCTTTTGTATTTTGATCCTTCTCCCTTCCGAGATTTTATTCGAATTGTTTAGCAAATCCAAATCTGTAGTTGCACTTGCAAAAGAATACGGTTATTGGATCGCTCCAGTTCTCATCTTTGGATCCTTTGCATTCATATTCGATGGTTTCTTCTTAGGAATTTCAGAAGGAAAAATCCTCCGAAATTCGATGATCATTAGCTCGATCGTATTCTTCTTTCCGATCGCTTACTGGGGAAAGATCCAAAACAATAACCATATACTTTGGTTTTCTCTCTCTTCCTATATGTTAGGAAGAGCGATCACACTCGGCATTGTTGCTTATAAAAGATATTTTGTTTCCCAACAAGAATCTTTTAGTTAGAAGAAAGATCCGTTCCTTTAGGAAGAAGTGTAACTTCTATTTCCGCAGGAAGAGGTTTCCAAATTTCAGAATCTTTTGCCTTGAATAAAATAGGAGAAGGTAAAGCGGCCCAAGCTTCGCTGCGGAACAGATCCACCATATCTTCTGATTTTTGATAAGCACGAGAAGATTCAATCTTCTCCGCTTTTACACTTGCAAGAGGCACCCAACCGAAACTAGGAATATAAATATCCAGAGTATCTTTGAAAGAAGGACTCGAATTTCCAGAGAATACCAAACTTTTCACTGGTCGGACAGGCATACCTGAATCCAGAAGAGACTTTTTCAAACCATCCCAATCAGAACGGAATAATCTCGCGTCGAAAATTTTATCTATGAAAAAATTCCCTGCCTTCTCTTTTACTGAGACTCGATTTTTAGTGAATGCACCTAAGTCAGTTGGAATCTCTTCCTTCTTCTTTAAAAAATCGTCCAGGACGTAATATCTGACGTTAGTTGTTCTTGCTTCGAAATGATATTCTAAGGTTTGAGGACCTTTTGGATCGTCTATTCCCAACTTTTTAGAAAGAGCACGAACACCCATTACCATGTCCCCTTTAAATTTAGGGTCCTTAGTTTTTAGATTTCGTATCCTTTGGTGTTCTGTTGTAGGAGGAGGTAAAAGTCCAAGCATTCCTCCGACTAATGTAGCTTCATCCAAAGAATACTTGATCTTTACATTGATTAGATATGTTGCTTCTCCAGAAGCAAGGAAACGATCCGTTTCTACAAAGGAGATTTTTTTGACTTCTCTAGTAGTTCTATCTACAACGTAGATCCTACTTCCTAAAATCGCAATACCGCGAATATCTTTTGATGGTGAACGAATCGATCCTGTGATCTTTCCGCTAGTAGGATCATATCTATATACATTTCCATCAGAAGAATCTGTGATCCAAAGACTATCTCTTGCAAAACAAATATCTTTTGGCTCAGATCTATCCGTTAAGAAGCCACCAAAAAAACTTTGGGTTCCCTTATCATATACAGAAACCTTTCCTGTATCAGAATCCAGGATATATAGATAATTTTGAAAGTTCGCGATCCCACCTATTTTATCGATTGGGACCTGTATTCTTTCAGTAACTCCGCCGGTATTCGGTTCTACTTTCAAAACGACTCTTTTGCTCGCTACGAAAAGTTTACCTTCTCTTGGATCGAAGTTTAACCCTGCAATGAATGGAATTCCTAAATTGAAAGCTTCTTGTCTCCCACTTGGATCCACACGAATGATCGCTCTTCTTTTACTATCAGCAAACCAAAAATTTGTTCCGTCGTAAGAAAGACCATAAGGACTCTCTGTCAATTGAATGTCTACGTCACCTTCTTCTTGCGAATGGATAGAAAGAGAGATTAGTAAAAGGAATAGGATGAAAATTTTTATGATCAGTTTTCTCATTTTGAAAATACTTCGAGTAGAATATTCCAGAGATCTTCTCCTAAACTGCTCTTGGCTCCAGAAGAGGATACAACAGTGATCGGAGAGATAGGAAAAAT